>CAIXKG010000094.1 GCA_903919985.1 uncultured Opitutia bacterium
CGGGAAAAACGCCGACACATGCTGCGCCCACGCGGGCAGGCTCGCGAGTTGCACGGCCACGCCGCCGATGATGAGCATCGGCAGAAAAATGCACTGCCCCAGCGCCTGCACCGCGGGGACGTTGTCCGCGAGCATCGCGATCACGAGACCGAGTCCGATAAACGCGAACGACACCGCGGTGAACGCCAGCCACAGATCGAACGGATGCGCGGGCGCAGTCATCCCGACGGCGAGCGCCACCGCGAATTGGAGCAGACCGGCCGTGAGCACGATCACGTACCGGGCGATCGCGGTGCTGGTGACCACCGCCCACGTCGGCACGGGCGCGAGCCGGTAACGTCGCCAGACGCCCCGCTCGCGTTCGCTGACCAGGGTGGTCGGCAAGCCGAAGCACGCGCCGCCGAGTACGCTCACGGTGAGCAGTTCGCCGAGATGCCGCAGCAACGGGATTTTTTCGTGACGGTAAAGCACCCAGAAGGCCGCGAGAAAAACGAGGGGAAACAAATATCCGTACAACAGCGCCATGCGGTTCCGAAAATGGAGCCGCAACGAAATCGCCAGATGCTGCCAGAGGCCGTTCATCGTTTCGCCTCCTTAGCTTCCTTACTGACATCATCGCCGTCTTGCGCCGCACCATCCCGCGTGAGCCGCAGGAAAACATCTTCGAGCGAGGCTTTGCTCACGCGCAGTTCGACCAGTTCGGCGCGCTCCTCCGCCAGCAGCCGCGAAAGTCCGGCGAGGGTTGCGGTTGCATCCGCCGTCCGAAAACGGACGCCCGCGCCTTCGTCTTCGAGATCCCGCACGCCCGGCAGCCGGGCCAGTTTTTCACGGGCGAGCGGTGGATTTGCGGTGACGCTGACCGATTGCAACGCGCTCGAACGAGCGATCAGCTCCTGCGGCGTCCCGGTCGCGACCACGCGTCCGCGGTCGATGATCGCAATGCGATCGCAGAGCGATTCCGCCTCGGCCAGCTGGTGTGTGCTCAGCAAGACGGTGCAGCCCTCGCGTTTCATGCGGGCGATTTCCAAATGCAGGTCGCGCCGGGTCTGCGGATCCAGGCCTGTCGTGGGCTCGTCGAGGACGATCAGCGTCGGGTCATTCACAAACGCGAGGGCGAGAGCGAGGCGTTGCCGTTGACCGCCGGAAAGCGAATCGAACCGGGCGTCGGCTTTTTCCGTGAGGGCAAATCGCTCCAACAAGAGCGCCGGCTCGACGCGTTGGCGGTAAAACGACCCGAACAAGCGCAAGGCCTCGCGCGGTGTGATCTGATCGGGTAAGGCGGTGCTTTGCAGCGCGACGCCGACGCGTTGTTTCACTTCGGCGGGGTGCAGACGCGCATCGACGCCCCCGACTTCGAGGGTGCCGCGATCCGGTTCGCGCAATCCGACCAGACACTCGAGCGTGGTGGTTTTGCCGGCGCCGTTGGGTCCGAGCAGGCCGAAGACTTCGCCGGCCGCGACCTCAAAGCTCGCGCCTCGGACGGCGTCGATGCCGTCGTACCGTTTCCACAAATCGCGGACGATCACTTGAGCGGGCATGGAGATAACCGGAAGGTCGCCGTCGATACGCCCTACTTTGCCCCGGAACAAGCCGTTTCGCCAACGGTGCGGAGAAACGGGACGACTGAACACAACCAGGAACACACTCCTGCACGGTGAACCCACTCTCGCAGAGAAGATTTTTTGAAAGGGCCCGGTGGCGGGCCGGGACCTTGCGTCACCACGTTCCGACCTTACTGTCCGGAGCTGCCTGAGATTATCGCGCACAACCTTTCAATCAGGATAACGTTAGCAATTTTACCCCCCCTTGGCTGAGTTCCTCCCATTCGTTTTCTAAATGAAACCACCCCTTCCTTTTATCCGCGATCTGTCCCTCCCGGCTCTTTTGATTGCCCTTGCCGCTAGCGCATCGGCCGCAGCCAGTGGCGGCAGCCCCACACCCGCCGCGGCAGCCCACGATCCGGAGTTTAGCAAAAACGTCGCTCCGCTCCTCCAAAAGTACTGCTACGAATGCCACGGGAACGGGAAGCACAAGGGCGACGTCAGCCTCGATTCCGACCAGTCGCTAACCGACATTCACAAGAACGCGAAAAAGTGGGAAACCGTGATGGAGCTCGTGCACAAGCAGGAGATGCCGCCGGACGACGCATCCGCGCTGCCGAGCCAGGCGGAACGGGACGTAATCAGCAACTGGGTCGAGAAGGAACTGTTTCGCGTCGACCCCGCTAATCCCGATCCAGGCCGCGTTACGATTCACCGGCTCAACCGCAACGAATACAACAACACCATCCGCGACTTGGTCGGCGTCGAGTTTCAGCCGGCCGACGATTTCCCGGCGGATAATTCCGGCTACGGTTTCGACAACATCAGCGACGTCCTGTCGTTGCCGCCCGTACTGTTGGAAAAGTACCTCTCTGCCGCACGCCGCATCGTCGACGAGGCGATCCCCACCGAGCAACGCAAGACCCGCACGCAACGTTTCCGCGCGACCCTGATGGAAGTCGGATTCAACGCCGAGGGCGACCGCGGCGACGGCTTCATGCCGCTCGGTTCGCTCGAGGAAGACAATCTCGCGGTGCGCCTGCCGTTCGCCGCCGGCGATTATAAATTGCGCGTGAACGCTTTCGCGACGCCGAAGGGAAAATATGGTTCTTCGGACAAGTCCCTCGCCGAAAGGCCGATTATCATGACCTGCATGGTCGACGAGAGTATCTTGGGGGAAATCAAAGTTGCCGCGCCTGATGGAAAACCCGAAACGTACGAGTTGCGCATCAGTTTGCCCGCCGGGCGGCATCGCATCTCGGTCGTCAACCGGCATCTCCGCGGCGGCGAAAATGAACTGACATTGCGGAACGGCCGCGTCGGCCCGCTCCAAGGCGGCACGATTTACGTCAATAACGTCGAAATCGAGGGGCCATTTCCAACCGCGACGGTCCGCGTACCGGCGAGCAAACTTGAAGTCGTCGGCGACGGAAAATTCCTCCCGGAAGGCCCCCGGGTGCTCACGCACGAGGGTGAAGTCGCCATGAAACACAAGGTAGCGGCGGAGGGAGAATATATCCTGCGCGCCATGGCGTCCGCCCAACAAGCCGGACCGGAAACCGCGCGCATGGAATTCCGCGTCGACGGCAAACCGGTCCACACCTTTGACGTACTCGCTGCCGCCAAACTCGCGACGCCGCCCGGACAACGCATCTTCTCAATGGTCCTGCTGAATGCGGCGCCGCAGGTCTACGAATTCCCCATCAAGCTGTCACCGGGCGAACATCGTTTCTCGGCCGCCTTCATCAATGATTTCGCCGACCCGGAAAACAAGAACCCGAATCTCCGCGATCGGAACCTCATCATTGACCACCTCGAAATTGCCGGCCTGACCGAGCCCGCCCAACTTCCCGATCGGCCGGAGTTAATTCAGAAGCTCTTCGCAAAAGCGGCGACGCCCGCCGCCCCGAAGGGGATGTTCGCGCAGCTGTTTAACCGCACGCCCACGGCGCCAACCCAAGCCGAGCAAGCCCGCACGATTGTCAGCGAGTTCGCGCGCCGCGCATGGCGCCGCCCGGTTGAAACGCTCGAAGTCGACGAACTGATGCGCCTCTATAACGCGACGATCGAGGAAAAGGAATCGTTCGAAGCCGGCGTGAAACTCGCCCTGCAAGCCGTGTTGGTTTCGCCGCATTTTCTATTTCGCGGCGAGACGCCCGCAGCGGCGGCCGTAGCGGCCGCCTCCACGAGCCGGGCGCGCCCCATCGGCGAATTCGCCCTCGCGTCCCGCCTTTCGTATTTTCTATGGAGCAGCACGCCCGACGACGAGTTGCTCGACCTGGCGACGCGCGGACAACTCCGCAAAAACCTCGATGCGCAGGTGCACCGCATGCTCACGTCGCCCAAGGCCAGCGCGCTCGTCACGAATTTCGCGGGTCAATGGCTGGAGATTCGCAACCTGAAGTTTGCCGAGCCCGACAAAAAGCTATTCCCCGATTTCGACGACGGGTTGCGCTCATCGATGCGCGAGGAGACGGAACGGTTCTTCGACCACATCATGCGCCAGGATCGGAGCGTGCTCGATTTCCTCACGGCCGACTACTCGTTCATCAACGAGCGCCTCGCGAAACACTACGGGCTGCCCAACGTGACCGGGGAAAACTTCCGTCAGGTTTCGCTCGCCGGCACGCCCCGTCGCGGCGTGCTCACCCATGGTAGCGTCCTTACGATCACGTCGAACCCGACCCGCACCTCCCCCGTGAAGCGCGGCAAGTGGGTGCTGGAAGATTTGCTCGGCACGCCACCACCGCCGCCGCCGCCCAATGTCCCTAATCTGCAAAACGACGGCAAACCGGTCACCGGCAGCTTGCGCCACCAGATGGAAGAGCACCGGGCGAATCCCGTGTGCGCGTCGTGTCATTCGCGGATGGACCCGATCGGCTTCGGCTTGGAAAACTTCGACGCGATCGGAGCGTACCGCACGAAGGATGGAGAGTTCGACGTCGATGCCCGGGGCAAACTCAGTTCCGGCGAAACCTTCGCCACCGCCACTGAGCTCATCGGCATTCTTTCGGAAAAACGCCGCGAGAATTTCGTGCGCAACATTTCGGAGAAAATGCTGATTTATTCACTCGGTCGCGGCATCGAGCGCACCGACCGGCCCTCGGTCGACAAGATCATGGCGCAAGTTTCTGCCCAGGGCTACCGTTTCTCCGACCTCGTGCTCGCCGTGGTGAAAAGCGTGCCTTTCGACCAGCAACGCACCGACGCCGGAGCCATGGCCGCGAACAACTAAGAGGGCGCGGGCCCACCGGGAATAATCATTCTGAACACGCCTGATGAAACCCCGGATGGGTCGTTGCGAACCCGCTTCGCGGGCGTCGCAATCCACTGGACTGCTTCGTCGCTGCGCCGAGCCATGACCGCGAAGACCTGTCCGCGGTTCACCGAGCTTCGCTTCTCCAGCCCATGAATAAAATCCTCCTCGCTTCCCTGCTCGTGGCGACGTCCTTCGCGCAGCCCATCAACGAAGCGTTGCCGTTTGCCGGTGCCCCGCGGGTCGGCGCGAACGACACGGTGCCACCACCAGCGCCCGTCTCGCCAACCGACGAACAGCTAAAAACCATCAAGGCGAAACTGGCCGAGTTCCGGGTCGCTCTAGCGGCGTTGCAAGCGGCCGGCGTCAAGGACGACCTGGTGGTGGACGCCGAGTCCTACGGCTGGGTGGTCGAGAATGTGGTGCGCGTCCCCGGCGGATTCATCGACGCACCCTCCATCGGTAAATGCGTTACCATCCTCAACGACGGTCTGCGCCGCATCGCCGACATCAAGGCCGGCACCGCCGCGTGGCCGACGAACAAAGGCCGCGTCAATCGCGCCTATCGGTCTGCGGTCGACGGGACCGCGCAGCCTTACCGTCTCAGCATTCCCGCGTCCTACGATCCGGCGAAGCCGATCGCGCTCTACGTATATCTTCACGGACGCAGTCACGATACACCCGACCTCGGCCTCACCTGGGTCGGCGGCAACGATAACGCCAGCGGCAACAACGGCGGAGGTGGTGGCGGCGCGCGCAATTATATGCGCGTCGATGCTTTCGGCCGCGGCAACAACTCCTTCCGCTGGGCCGGCGAAACCGACATCTTCGAGGTCATCGCTTCGATCAGCCAGCGCTACAACATCGACCCGAATCGCATCCTGCTCGCCGGATTTTCCATGGGCGGCGCGGGTTCGTGGCAGGTGGGCCTGAACAACGCGGATATGTTCTGCGGACTCGAAATCGACGCCGGCGTCATCGGCAACCGCCTCAACACGGCAGGCCTCACGCCCGCGCAAAAGGCCGCGAACAGCACCTATGGCCTCGTGATTCCCCATGCCCTGAACGTTTTCAACATCCCGCTCGTCGGCTACGCCGGCGCCAACGATGCGCAGCTCGCCTCGTCCACCAGCATCCGCGAGCAACTCGGGCGCGAAGGCTTCACCATCGAGCGCACCGGCCAGTACCGTTTCACCGGCAAAGATATCAACGCCCTCTTTCTCGCGAATCCCGGCCAGGGACATTCCCACGCCACGGGTGAGACGGCGGCGCAGATCGACCAATTCACCGCCGACAATTTTGCGCGCGGTCGCGTCGTGCCTGATCATATTCGCTTCGTCACTTACACGACGCGCTACAACCGCAGCCATTGGGTAACGGTCGACGGCCTGCAGCAGCATTTCGAGCGCGCCGACGTGGATGCTCAGCGCGATGCAACCAAGGCCACCTACACCGTGAAGACCACCAATGTCTCCCGGCTGATACTGACCGATACCGCCACCGCGCAGAAAATTTCGATCGACGGCGACACGCTCAACGTGAAATCCGCCGCGAGCCTGCTGCTCGTCCGCAACGCCGGTGGTCACTGGCAAACGGCGACCGCGACCGCCGATACCGGCCTGCGCAAACAGCATAACCTCCAAGGCCCGATCACCGATGCGTTCTTCGATTCGTTCCTTTGCGTGAGCCCGACCGGCCAGGCCTTCAACGCCCTTGCCGCCGAACGCGGCCAGCAGGAGCAGGCGCGATTCGCGGCCATGTTCGCGCGCGATTTCTGCGGCGAAGCGCGGTCGAAAAACGATACCGCGATCAATGCCGCGGACATCGCCGCCAACAATCTCGTGCTCTTCGGCGACCCCGGCAGTAACAAGGTGCTCGCCCAGATTGCGGCAAAACTTCCGATCCAGTGGACCAAGGACAGCATCAAGGTCGGCGGCAAAACCTACCGCGCCGCCGAGCACGTACCCGTTTTGATTTACCCGAATCCGCTTAATCCAAAACGCTACGTGGTCATCAACGCCGGGCTCCCCGCTCAAACGCGCGGCGCGGCCGGATTTGGTGATTACGCCGTCTTGAAATTAACCCGACAAGCCGATGGCCAGCTCACAACCGAGACGGCCGACGAAGGCGTTTTCGACGAATCCTGGCAGCTGCCCGCCGCGAAAATTTGACTGGTCTCTCCTTTTGCAGATCGCGATTTTCTCTCTAATCACCACATTTCGATTCATTCCTTTACGCGCTTCAAGCCCCACCACCACCCCCATCCTCCCATGAACAAGAACTGGCAAATTCCCCGTCGTACTTTTCTCCGCGGTATGGGCACCGCGATCGCCCTCCCCGTCCTCGATGCCATGCTGCCGTCCACGCGCGCCCTCGGCGCGGTGACCGGCGGGGCGGCTCCCGGCGCATTTCCAAAACGCATGGCCTTCATCTACGTGCCGAATGGCATGAACATGGCCAAGTGGACGCCCACCGGTGAAGGCACGGATTACGAGCTCTCGCCCTCGCTCGAACCGCTCGCCGCGCACAAGGCCGACTTCAACGTCATCAGCGGCCTCGCGCAGCGCAAAGCGTTCGGCAATGGCGACGGCGGCGGCGATCACGCCCGCGCCTCAGCCACGTTTCTGACCGGCTGCCAGGCCAAGAAATCGGCGTCGGATATTCACATCGGCATTTCCGTCGATCAGGTCGCGGCCAATGTGATGGGTGATCAGACGCGTTTCCCGTCGCTCGAGCTGAGTTGCGATCGCGGTCAGGAAGCTGGGTCCTGCGACTCCGGCTACAGCTGCGCGTACCAGTTTAATATCTCCTGGCGCTCCGAGTCTCAGCCCATGAATCCCGAGATCGAACCGAAGGCCGCCTTCGACCGACTCTTCGGCAAAGGCTCACCCGATGAAACTCAGGAAGCCCGCCTGCGCCGCGAACGCCAGAGCAAGAGCGTGCTCGATCTCGTGCTCGATCAGACCCGCCGGCTCCAACGCAATCTCGGTTCGAACGACAAACAAAAGCTCGACGAATATCTGACCGCGATTCGCGAAGTGGAAAAACGCATCGAGCAAAACGGCCGCATGCCTCCGACCGTGCCCGCGGGCGCGGTGGGCGACATGGAAGCCAACTACACCTTCGAGCAGCACATGAAGCTGATGTTCGATTTGATGACGTTGTCGTTCCAAACCGACAGCACGCGCATCGCCAGCTTCCTGGTGTCGCACGACGGCGGCAACCGGCCGTATCCTTTCGCGGGCGTGCCCTCCGGCCACCATTCGATGTCCCACCACGGCAACAACGCCGACAAGCTCGCGTCGCTCGCCAAGATCGATCGCTGGCACACGCAGCAGTTCGCGTATTTTCTGGAGAAACTGAAGTCGGTAAAAGAAGGCAACGGCACGCTGCTCGACAATAGCATGATCGTGTTTGGCGCCGGCATCAGCGATCCGAACGCGCATTTGCACGACAATCTCCCGACGATCGTCGCCGGTCGCGGCGGCGGCACGATCACGTCCGGCCGTCACATCAAGCTGGCGAACGAAACGCCGACGGCAAACCTCCACCTCTCGTTGCTCGACCGCATGGGCGCACCGCAGGAGCGCTTCGCGGACAGCACGGGTCGGTTGGAAGTGATCGCCTGACCCCACCCGTCGCTTCGCGCCACCCCTCTTTCAAGAGGGGACCGGCGTATGATTTCACCTTGAGCGCGGTTTAAGCTTTTCCGCGGCCGACTCGTGCAGCGGCCGGTGTCGCTGCCTGCCGGCTTCGGCGTCCTCGTAGCGGTTATGCTTTGGGTTAAACCGCGCTAGAGACGGAGGAGGCCCCGCCGGGCGGGGCTTTTCGCGTTTACTTCGCCTCGGTCTTGCCCGCGCCCGGCACCTCGTCGCGCCAGATCCAGCGCAATGTCTGCGGGAAAATCGATCCGCCGTGTTTGCTGCCGTGGACGCCGTGACCGAGGACATATTGCACGTCGTAGAGTTTACTCGTGAGCGCTTCGCTCAGCAGGCGGTTCTGCAGAAACCAGTCCCGCTCCGGCGAAGCTGGGCTCCGATTATCGTAAATGCCGTCCTGCAGATGAATCCGAAGCGGCTTGGGCTCGGAGTCGCGGACGATCTGGGGGTAGACGTGGCCGCCCTTGATATTCGTGAAGCTGCCGACGTCGCTGATCACTTTGCCGAACCAGTCGGGGTGATTCCAAGCGACGGTAAACGCGCAGATCGCGCCTGAGCTGATGCCACCGATACAGCGGCCCGCGGCGTCCTTGCGGATGTTATATTTCTTCTCGATCGACGGCAGGATTTCCTGCGCGAGAAACTGGGAATAGTTATCCGCGACCGAATCGTACTCAACGCTGCGGTTGTTGAAATCAGGCCGGCCATTCGCATCGATCGCGGTGCTGCCGGGATTGATGAACACCGTAATAATCACCGGCAGTTCTTTCCGCGCGATCAAGTTGTCGAGGACGTTGGGCGTGGCGTACTCGAACGTCTGCCGGGCGCGATCGCCGGCGGCCGTCTTTTCCCGCGCGGCGTACTGGCGGGGTCCATCCTGCAACACCATCAAACACGCTGGCACCTTCGGGTCGTACTGCGCCGGAACGTAGATCCAAACTTCGCGCACCGTCTTCGGAAAAATCTCACTCTTGTCCCAAATATATTTCTCCCACGTGCCCTGCGGCACGCCGGGATGAACCATCGAGTCGGGTCCGAGCACGTAATTATCCGCGCCAGCCGGTGCCTGCGGGCGCGCAGCCCGGCCACCGCCGGGCGCAGCCGGAGTTACCGCCGGAGTCGCGGCTGCGGGCGCAGCGATGGGCGCAGGATCGGCGGCAAAGCCAGCCGCGGCGAAGGCAAGAGTAAGAATCAGGCAACGAATCGAAGTGATCTTCATGGGAGGGGTAGACGGAAAGCTACGCATGCTCGTCGGCAGTGAAAGGTGTTTCGCGCCTGGCGAAGTCGATCCGTCCGAGCGTTCCCAGGCGTTGCCACAATAGTGTTTCCAAGTTTTAGCTGACGCCCAAGCTCGCGCACGTTTTCGCTTTCTAAATCGTCCCACAAATCTGCCATGCAACTTACACAATCCCTGCTTCTTCTCGTCGTCTCGCTCGCGATTTCCCCCTTTGCCCGGGCCGCTGATCTCGCCGGCAAATGGACCGCTGAATTCGACACCCAAATTGGAGTCCAAAAATACGTCTACGAATTTAAGGAGGAAGCCGCCAAGCTCACCGGCAAGGCGACGTACGAGAACCCGATGGGCAAGGGCGACCTCGTGCTCAAGGACGTTCAGGCGAGCGGCGACGACGTCACGTTCGTCGAGGCGATGAAATTTAACGACATGGAAGTGACGATCACCTACAAAGGGAAACTCAAGGGCGACGAACTGACGCTGACGCGCACCGTCGGTGATTTTGCCACCGAACAACTCGTGGCCAAACGCGCGAAGGCCCCGGCGGCCGCTCCGACGAAGCCCTGATCCGTGATTCCCCGCAGGGGAACAGACGAAACGCGGAGGTATGGCGGCGAAAGCAGTTCCCCCCCGCCCTGCGGGCACCCCGCTCGAGACAAGGGAGTAATTCATAGTCTCCTCTCGGCGAGTGGGCGCGAAGCGACGGAGGTCTTCGATCACCCCGGACGCTCTTAATCTTTAGGGCGATTAACGTTTTCCCGATACCGTTCTGTGTAGCGGCACGCGTCTCTGCCGGCCGAAACGAAGACGCGGAACCCGGCAGGCAGGGACGCCTGCCGCCACGTTGTTAACGGCTACGCTTTCGGTTAAACTCTACTCAAGGCGTGAGCAGCCGGACGGGCCCGAGCAGTCCGAGGGCCGCGAGCGCCACGACCGGAGCCGTCGGCGGACCACCGGCCGGACCTGCACCGGCGGCACCGCCACCACGACCACCCGGCATCGGCTCGCTCGCCAACCCGCCGGGTACGCCCGTCGCGAGGACCGCACGCGGTGCGCCCGCCGCCGTAACACCCGGGCGCTGACCACGACCCGCGCCACCGCCAAAGCCAGTGCCGGCCGCGACCGGCGGCTGGACTTGAACCTCGAGCGTGTTCTCGCCGCTTTTTAAAGCGCCGGTCACATCCCACAAATAAGGAGCCCAACCCCGCGCGGAAAATTCAGTGCCGTTGACGCGGATGCGCGCGATATCGTGCACGTTGCCAAGATCGAGATAAGTGCGTTGGGCCGCCGACACCGTCGCGGCCAACGTGAACGTTTTCCGGTATTCCGCCGTGCCGGTGAACGGTTGGGGGCTAAGCGCGCTCCACGGCTTGAGCACCGACGTCGCTTGTTTTTCACCGAGGGCGATCGACCATTCTCCGCTCAGTTCGGCGACGGTCCGAGCGACCGCGGCGTTCAGTGCGGGTTGAGCCGCGGCCGCCGGGAGCGGTCCGATGACGACGAAACGCGATTCCTGCGGCGCAAACGTGAGCGACACCGCCACGCTGCCTTTCGCCGGCACCGCACCTGCCAGCGCTTGAATGCTGCCGCTCGTTGCATCCCAAACTTGGACCTGTCCAGTGCCGTCAAGCGTCACCGTACGCGATTGAGTCTGATTGGATTCGTTGAAGAAAAAATACACGTCGCCGTCCTTCAGCGTCCGGTGAATGTACTTCAACGGCGCGCAGGCCGCGTCGAGCTTCACGTCGGCCTTGGGCAACGCGGCGAGGACCCGCTCGGTCACGTCAGGCTGCGGTTCAAGCGTCGCGAAACTCAGATCGGGCGGCGTCGCCGTCGCTTGCAGGAAACTGTTTTCGCGGACCATCGTGGGCGGGCGGCCGACGAACACCACCTTGCCACCGGCGCCAGCGAACGCGCGCAGGCGATCCAGCATTTTCTTACTGATCACGGTGGACGTGGGCACGATCACCGCGCGGTAAATTTGGCCGCTCAGATTTTTGAACGTGCCGCCTTCGAGCGTACACACCGTCGAGAGCGAGTCCTCATCAATGGCGTCGAAATCGATTTGATGCTCCATCAGCTGCGTCGTGAGTTTCACGTTTACCGCGTCGGCCGCCTGATCGCCGAGCCACAGGCTATCGGTCGGATGAAACAACGCGACCTGGGCCGCCGGGCGCCCCATAGTCAGAAGATAACTGGCCCGACTGACATAGTTGCCGGTAGCGGCGGCGGCATTCAGCAACGGAGTTGAATCGATCGGCGCTGGATTGTTTAGACCGCGAATGTTGAGCGAGTTAATCCCGCGCACGAACTGGTAGTCGGCCACGAATTTTCCCGTCTGCCCCAAACCACCGCCGGCCTCGGTCCAGACCATCGGCCGACCGAACACGTGGGCGGCCGCGGCGGCGAGCTTCGGAAAATCCGCGACGATGCCGGGACCGATTTGGCTGAGATTGTCCACGCCGGGCACGCCGACGAAGCGCATCGCCCGGAAGAACGAGCCTTCGTTGCGAATGAGATCTTCGCCGCGCGCGAGATCGAGCATGAGTTCCTCGTGGTTGAGATGGACCATGTATTCCATACCGCGTGCCTTGCACCAGTCCTGTTGCGGCTTGAAGAAATTATCGCGGAAGAGCGCGCTCCACACGTCCCAATAATCGGCTTTGGCGCGCGTCGCTTCGGGCGAAAGCTCGGTGCCGAAAAACTCCGCGATGTACGGCGCGAGATCGTAGCCTTTTTCCTTTTTGAAAATTTCCAGGAGCTGGGGCGTCCACGGCATGAAGCCGGTGTAATCCGGCTCGTCCCCGCGAAAGCCCAGAATGGTTTTCCCGAATTCGTCGCCGACGAGTTTCTCGTAGGTCTCAAAAATAACCTTCAGGTAAACGCGCGTGGCGGCGGGATCGAGATAGTCGAACACGGAGTAAAGGCTGTCTTTGTCCGCCGTGCCATCCTCGCGATTCGTATAGCGCGTGGGGGAGCTGCGGTAGACGTGACGCACAAACACCACCTCGCTCAGGCCGGGATTCGGCGCGGTGAATTGAAAGAGTCCGCTCGCGGGAATCGGCAGCGCTTTGCTCGTCCGCGTGCTACGATTGTACGCTAGGACACCGAGCGTATCGGGCGGCACGGGAATTTTCAGTGTCTGGCCGGCGGCGACGGAATAGCGCCCATCGGCGACGATGCCCTGCATGCCGAGTTCGGGATAATCGCGGCTGATCGCACCGCCCGCGAAACCATCGGGATAGCCAGCCTCGTCCTCGATCCACATTTTTAGTCCGCGCTTCTTGCATTCCTCGACCGCGAATTTGACCAAGGCGAGATATTCGGGCGTGAAATACTTCGGCTGCAGACCGCGCGAGTTGTTGATCATATAAGCGCCGCCACCGCTGGCGACGATGCGGTCGAGATCAGCGACGATGCGTTCCTTGCTCTGCGGCCCGCCCCAGATCGACCAGTGAATTGCGCGGTACTCGTTCGGCGGTTGAGGAAAGGCAACGGCGGCCTCGGCCACCGTCGGCATCATAATTTCCTGCCACGGCTGGGCGGCCTTCAGGATAAACGGTAGGGCCAACAATGACGCTAATCGGGTCAACATTTTCATAGGAATATCTCCAAAGCCTGGGGTGGACACGCCCGCCAGACGAAGAAGGCGGTCGCTTGTTGCTGAAAAAGCCTCCCCTAGCGTGCCGCAACCGTTTCCTGCCAGCGAAGCATCTAATGAAAGTGGAGCGGCTAGTCAGAATCGAACTGACGAGACCACTTTGGAAGAGTGGAGTTTTACCACTAAACTATAGCCGCGAACTCAACCCCAGCGTCGACGGGCGCAGGCACGTGGTCAAGCGGGGATCTAGGTTTCAGGTTTGGAAACGGGGGTTTTGAGTCCGGGGTACGTCGGTGCCGAACGGCAGCGATCACGACGCTGCAGACCAAGCCCTGCGTGCCAATACCTAGGGAAGACTCTGCCAAGCTCACTACGCTCTGCCAAGCGAAGCGGCACACCGCGATTGAGTCTATTAGAGACAAGGGGGCCAGCTGGGCCGGGCGGCATCAGCCGTTCACGCTACCGACGTCACGCTCGCCCTAATGCGAAGCGCAGCGGAGTTAATAGCTGGCGTGCAACCGCGGCCTGCGATTGCGGTCGCACGCCGCGCCGGAATATCTTTCCCCAGAATATGACTTGAAACGCCGGGGTGTTCGCTGAGTCTTCGCAGGCTTTGGCGCCCACTTGCGGCGCCTTCCTTTACTGAATCGCCACATGCGCCCGTCCAAATTCCTTTCCCGTCTCTTGCGTTGGGAGCTCGCCCTCGGCGCGCTCGCGCTGCTGTCCGGCTGCGACATCAATTTCTGGCGGATGGACGGCCATCAGTCGACGATCGACGTCAACGGCCCCGTCGCACGTTCCCAACTGAACGTGTTTTATGTGACATGCTGGGTAACAGCCGCGATTTTCGTCATCGTGGGCGGCGTCCTCGCGTATGCGACGATCAAATTTCGGGCCCGCACGCTAGAAGATGAACGGGCCGTTCCGCCTGAACAAGGCCATGGCAACCCGCTCATCGAGGTCGGCCTGATCGGCGCCTCGGTCCTAGCGCTCGTGATCATCGCTGTTCCCACTCTCCGCGCCATTTTCTACACCTACGACGTACCGGAAGCCCAGAAGGGCAACAGCTACGAAATCACGGCGACCGGCCTGCAGTGGTGGTTCAAATTCGACTACCCTTCCGAACAAATCAACGGCGTCGGGACACTCACAACGAGCAATGAGCTCGTGATTCCCGCCGGCCGGCCGGTCCGCATCAATGTGCGCAGCTCCGATGTTATCCACAGTTTCTGGGTGCCGAAGCTCGCGGGCAAAGTAGACATGATCCCCAACCGGGCGAACTTCCTCTGGTTGCAGGCCGATGAACCGGGTTATTTCTGGGGTCAGTGCGCCGAGTACTGCGGCGATTCGCACGCCGTCATGCGCTTCCGCGTTGTGGCCCTCGCGCAGAAAGAATTCGACGAGTGGGTCGCGCAGCAAGCCGCCCCCGCCCGTAATGTAGCGGCGTCGGCCGTCGCCGCCACCGCTGCGGCGCCCCGCGCGCAGTTAGCCGCGCTGCGCACCTATGCCCAGAACGAAAGCGGGATTTCCAATCTGTATGAGTCGAAGCCACTCGATTCCTGGCGCACCAAGCAGTCACCGGAAAAAGCCGAAGACGCTGCGCTGATCGCGACGGGCAAGGCCCTGTTCCTCTCCAAATCCTGTTCGAGCTGCCACACCGTGCGCGGCCACGAGATCAACGGCGTTCCTTTCGGAGGACTCACCGCTCCCAATCTCACCCACGTCGGCTCGCGCTCCACGATCGCCGCCGGCCTCCTCGAAAATAATCCCGAGCAACTGCGCCGCTGGATTCACAATCCGGGAGCCGTAAAGCCAGGCAACAAGATGTACGTCGGCATCGGCGGCATGGCCGGCTACATGAAGAAAAACGAGCAGGGCGAATGGGTGCCTAACATCACCCTTACCGCCGATGACGAAGTCGCTCTCGTCGCCTATCTCCAAAGCCTCAAGTAATTTCCTCTCATGGACGACGCTCTAAAATCTCACCTCCACGGCGGCGAAGCACCGGCCGCCCCCAAGTCTTTCGTCATCTGGCGGCCCACCGCGCAAACCGGGCTCATGAGCTGGCTGACGACTGTCGATCACAAGAAGATCGGCTTTCTCTACGGGATTTTCGCGCTGTTCTTCTTCCTCGTCGGTGGCGTCGAGGCGCTCCTGATCCGGATGCAGCTGATGTTTCCGAACGGCACCGTGCTGACCGCGCAGCAGTACAACACGATGTTCACCATGCACGGGACGACGATGATCTTCCTCGCCGTCATGCCGCTGTCGGCCGCGTTTTTCAATTACATCATGCCGCTGCAAATCGGCGCGCGCGACGTCGCATTTCCCCGGCTCAATGCCTTCTCGCTCTGGACCTTCGTGGCCGGCGCAATTATCGTAAATCTCGGCTGGTTCATGAAGGATGGCGCACCCGACGCCGGCTGGTTCGGCTACGCTCCGCTGACCGAGAAAGCGTACAACCCCGATCACTCGATCGATATGTGGGTGATGGGCCTTCAGCTCCTCGGTGTCGCCTCGATCGCCGCGTCGCTCAATTTCATTGTCACGATTATCAATCTCCGCGCCCCGGGCATGACGATGATGCGTCTCCCCGTGTTCACCTGGATGACCCTGGTCACGGCGTTCCTAATCGTGCTTTCGTTTCCTTTCATCACGATCGCGCTCGTCGAGCTGATGATGGACCGCCTCTTCGGCACGAACTTCTTTGAAGTGTCCGGCGGCGGTATGCCGATTCTCTGGCAGCATCTTTTCTGGGTCTTCGGCCATCCCGAAGTGTACATTTTGATTCTGCCCGCGATGGGTATCATTTCGGAAATCCTGCCGACATTCTCGCGCAAACCGCTGTTCGGTTACCCGATCGTAGTGTTCTCCGGCGCAGCCATCGGCTTCCTCGGCTTCTCGGTGTGGAGCCATCACATGTTCACGACCGGCATGGGCACGATGGCGACCGCGGCGTTTTCGTTAGCAACCATGGTGATCGCCGTCCCCACGGGGGTGAAGGTGTTCAATTGGATCGGCACGCTATGGGGCGGCCATATCTCGCTGCGGACGCCCATGATGTTTGCCCTCGGCTTCATCTGGATGTTTATGATGGGCGGCTTGTCCGGCATCATGCACTCAGCCGCGCCGGCCGATGCGCAACAGCAGGATAGCTACTTCGTCATCGCGCACTTTCACTACGTGCTGATCGGCGGCTCGATCTTCGCGCTCCTCGCCGGTATCCACTATTGGTTTCCACTGATGTTCGGCCGCAAGGTCAGCGAGTTCTGGGGCAAACTTTCGTTTTGGATCATCTTCATCGGCTTTAATACGACGTTCTTCCCGATGCACTTCCTTGGGTTGAACGGCATGCCGCGCCGCACGTTCACCTACGATGCGAACTTCGGCTGGAACACCGCCAACTTCATCGCCTCGGTCGGCGCTCTCATCCTTGGCGTCGGGAT
Organism: uncultured Opitutia bacterium; assembly: GCA_903919985.1. GTDB lineage: Bacteria > Verrucomicrobiota > Verrucomicrobiia > Opitutales > Opitutaceae > Tous-C4FEB. The sequence goes on from CAIXKG010000094.1 coordinate 16,738, forward strand.
CTGCGTCTACTTCGCCGTGATGGTTTACACGTACTTCAAAGGTGAACGTGTTGGCCGCGACGTGTGGGATGCCCGAACGCTGGAGTGGAGCCTGCCAAATCCGCCACCCGAGTATAACTACCGCGTCATCCCGAACGTTCATGCGCGCGATGCCTACTGGTACGTCAAGCAGCACAAAGACGAGGTCGCCAAAGAAGAAGCAGCGCACGCCAAAGACGAAGAGGCTCATGGCGGCATCCACATGCCGCACCAATCGATTTATCCGTTCATCGCCAGCCTCGGACTGCTCATCGCGTCCGTCGGCATCGCGGTGATCGACCACGACCCGAGCCCCGGCTTCTGGGGCAAGAAGATCGGCATCTGTATGATCGGCGGCTTGGTCATGTTGACCGGCATCTATCTTTGGTCATTGGAAGGCACCGAAGGCTACCACCTTCATCCCGAAGATGAGGAACATGCTGGCCGCGACAAATCAGAGGCGAAGCATTGAGTTCTAGTTCCTATTCTCACCGAATCGTTTAACTGACCTTCCGTCCTAGCCTTTCCGACCAACCATGAGCAGTCACGCTGGCCCCATCGACCACCATAACGATCCGAGCACTTCGACCGGGATCCCGAACAAGAAACTGCTCATGTGGACGTTTCTCGCGTCGGACTGCATGTTCTTCGGCGCGCTGATTTCGACCCATCTGATCTATCGGTTGCACCCAATCCCGGGAGGTCCGGTACCGAAGCAAGTCTTCAGCATCGAGCTCACTTCGTTCTCCACGTTCATCCTCCTGATGTCATCGCTGATGATGGCGTTGGCGGTGACTGCGATCCAAAAAAATAATCTCAAGAGCTGCCGTTGGTCACTGCTTACCACGATCTTCTTTGGGTCGATTTTTCTGGGGTGTCAGGTCTACGAGTTCACCGAATTCGTGCATGAGAAGCACCTGACGATCACGAACAGCACGCTGGGCACTACGTTCTTCACGCTCACCGGCACGCACGGTACCCACGTCGCCATCGGCGTGTTCTGGCTAATCCTCATGTACGTGCGCTCATTTCAGCCGGTGGACGTTAGCCGCCAGCCGATGTGGTTTGCCCGCAACCTGCTCCATGTTGCCGCCTTGATTGGCGTTATCCTGCTCGCGATGTTTTCCACCCTCGGTTTGGTCAGCACCCTCAAGACCGGCGGAACCGTGGGCACCTTCTTCAGCGGGCATTTCGCGATGATCGCCGGGTTCGTCGCTTGTAGCGCCGTCTGTGCATTTTTGGGTCGAGCTCGCCACGCGGTCAACTTCAGCGAAATCAACGCGATCGATGTCGAATCAATGGGTCTCTACTGGCACTTCGTCGACATCGTTTGGATCGTGATTTTCACCGCGGTTTACCTGCTTGAATACCTCTGAGGCGATCCGCAGGTAAATTCACCACCTCCTTTTTAAATTAACTATGAGTTCCGCCACCGCTCACGCTCCGGCTGCCGATCACGGCCACCACGAGGAAAGCAAATTCCAGATCTACGTGCAGATCGCGATGCTGCTCGCTGTCATCACCGGCGTCGAAATCATCGGCGTCTACTTGCCGTTCGCCAAATGGCTCATCGTCACCGCGCTGGTGGTGCTCTCCGTGGTGAAATTCATGTACGTGATTTTCTTTTTCATGCACCTGCGCTGGGACAAACCCTTTTGCACGGTCATGTTTTTTATAGGGCTCGTCCTCGCCACAGGGACAGTCTGGGCGCTACTGCTGCTATTTAGCGTGAAGGATGGCATCCCGCTGTCGGCGCTACCCTAACCAGGCTACCCGCGCCTCGTCACGGATTCGCCCGGGCCACGCGCCCGGGCTTTTTATTTGGCCGAGAACGCCGGGAGTGATGCGAGCCCTCGCCCCGTGTTCCGAAAAGCGGCCGGGAATTACACAACCCACCTTGCGGAGCGTATAAAATAGCCCTCGCCCAGTCGTGGTCTTATCAAAAGTGCACCATAACAATCCGCTGAATGATTGTTTGCGCTGGAAACCGATGCAACGAAGGGAACGACTAGATTTGCCCCGACTCCCGCGGTAACCTATTCGCTGATGAGGCTGGCGTTCGCGAAAACTGGATAAGCTCCTTTCTTTCTCCGGTCCCTCCGTTTCCTCCTTTAAATGCATTTCTCCGCTTCTCCATGATCGACTGGCGCCACTGGCACAATGAACCGTACCTCGTCGGCGGGCTCGTGTTCTTCGGCTGGCTCTACGCGTTGCTCGCGGGACCGCTCCGCGCGCGTCTATTGCAACGCTCTGGGCTGACCCCGGAACTCGCTGCGGCCGCGCCGTTCCCGCGCGCGAAGGCGGTGAAGTTCTACCTCTCGCTGACGATCTTCTATTTGGCCGTCGGTTCGCCGTTGGATCAAATCGGCGAGCGTTTCCTTTTCAGTGCCCACATGCTTCAGCATCAGCTGCTGATTTACCCGTCGGCCATTTTATTTCTGCTCGGGATCCCGGCGTGGATGATCGACCCGGTCCTGGGCGCTCCTTCCGTGCACCGGCTGCTTCGACTGATCAGTGCCCCACTCTCGTGCGGCCTCATCTACACGCTCGTGATCAGCCTGTGGCACGCCCCGCTCGCGTATGACTGGGCCCTGCAGAACAAGGTCGTGCACGTCGCAGAGCATCTGATGTTTTTCGGCGCGGCGCTTTTCTATTGGTGGCCGCTCTTGAGTCCATCGCGGGCACTCCCACCGATCCCCCATGGTGCGCGGATGATCTATTTGCTCGGCGTACTCGTAGCGATGACGCCCATCTTCGCCTACATCACGTTTTCGGAAACCATCCTCTATCCCACCTACGAATTTGCCCCGCGCCTGCTGGCTAATTTTTCCGCGACCGACGATCAGCTCATCGCCGGCGTCGGCATGAAGATCGTCGGCATGGGCGTCGCTCTGACCACGTTTGCCATTAATTTTTACCGCTGGCATCAGGCCTCGGAGCAAAAGAATTCCGACCGGCGCGGCCGCTGACTTGGGCCAAGCCGTCTCCACGCGTAACTCTACCGACGCCCAACACAAGAGCGCGGCCGCTGACTTCTCTGCCGCGGCCTCGGCTGCACGCAGGAGAAGAAGGACGTTGCCGCTCCAAATTTTTGCGGCGCTGGCCTCCGTGTAGCGGGCCGAGATCAAGGCCCGCCATCGGCAAGACGGCGGGCTTGGATCTACGAACTAGTTAAAAACTTACGTAGCCGCCGCGGGCGCCGGCGCGAACAAATCGTCGACGTTGTCGCTTTCGACATTCACGTCGGCGAACAACCACGAGGAGAGATAACGCTCCGACGCGGACGGAATGATCGCGACGATCTGCTTGCCTTTGTTTTCCGGACGCTTGGCGAGTTGGAGCGCGGTCCAGACCGCGGCGCCAGAGGAAATGCCAATCGGAATACCGTCGAGCTGGTTGACCTGTTTCGACACCGGACCGGAGTCAGCTTCCTTCACGCGGATCACCTCATCGTAAATCTTGGTGTTAAGCACCGCGGGGACGAAGCCAGCGCCGATACCCTGAAGTTTATGCGGGCCAGGAGCGCCGCCGGAGAGCACAGGTGAGGCGTCGGGCTCGATCGCGATGATCTTGATCGAAGGCTTGCGGGCTTTGAGGACCTCGCCCACGCCGGTGATCGTGCCGCCGGTGCCGACGCCGGAAACGACGAAGTCGACCTTGCCGTCGGTGTCGCGCCAAATTTCCTCCGCGGTCGTGCGGCGGTGAACCTCGGGGTTGGCGGGATTGGCGAACTGTTGAAGAATGAGTGCGCCGGGAATCTTCGCGGCGAGTTCCTCGGCCTTGGCGATCGCGCCCTTCATGCCCTTCGCGCCCTCGGTGAGGACGAGTTTGGCGCCGAGAATCTTGAGGAGCTTGCGCCGCTCCATCGTCATCGTCTCGGGCATCGTGAGGATCAGCTTCAGCCCTTTCGCGGCGGCGACAAACGCGAGCGCGATACCCGTGTTGCCGCTGGTCGGCTCGATCAGAATCGAATCCTTGGTGATCTTTCCGCTCTTCAAGGCGTCGTCGATCATCGCGAAGCCGATACGGTCTTTAATGCTTGAGAGGGGGTTGAAGAATTCGAGCTTCAGGAGGATTTCAGCCTGCGCGCCGTGGGCGGCAGCGGTGCGGTTAAGGCGAACCAACGGGGTGTTGCCGATGGTTTCGGTGATGTCGTTGTATATTTTGGCCATGTGGGTCGTGGGTTGAGGATGAAAACGAGAATGGGTTGAAGCGGCGCCGGCTATTTGTTCGTGCCCCACCGGCGATGGAGAAAGCGCTCCCAGGGTGAAAACAAAATCTTGTCGGCGACGAGACCGATGATCAACAGCACAAACATGATTCCGATGACTTGGTCCATGGCGCTGAGTTCGCGCCCATAGTGCAGGAGGTGACCGAGTCCGAAGCCGCTCAAAATCGTGACATAGATTTCGGCCGCCATCAGCGAGCGCCACGCGAACGCCCAGCCCTGCTTCATGCCGCCGACGATAAATGGCAGTGCCGCTGGTAACATGACCCGCAACCACGTGTGCATCCCCCGCGAACCCATCGTGCGGGCTGCCCGCGCGTAGATCGGCGGGACGTTCCTCACGCCGTTGTCGGTTGCGATGATCACCGACCAAAGCGTACCCATCACGACAACGAAAAACATCGCCGCCTCGGTCTGCCCAAACCACAGGAGCGCGAGCGGCACCCAGCACACGCTGGGCAGCGTCTGCAGTCCCAACGAAAGCACACCGATCGTATCTTTAAGGACCTGGAAACGCGCGGTCAGCAATCCCACGGGAAGACCGATGACGATCCCAAAAAAATAACCCAGCAGCAGCCGCTTCATCGTCACAATGCTCGAATCCCACAAGGTGCCGTCGCCGATCGCCGTCACCAGATAACGACCGACACTCCACGGGGTCGGCACCAGCACGGGCGACCAGATGCGCGCCCGGCACACCGCTTCCCACGCCAGGAGGAGCAGCGAAAAAAACACGAGGGCTTTGATGAACCGCTTCACTCGGCGACCTCCTTCAGGATCCCGGTCTCGGACCGCGCGTAATTCTTCAACGCCGCGGTGATCTTCGTCGAATAGCGGGCCAGATCGACGCTGTTGATGTCGCGTGGCCGGGGTAGATCGATCTTGAACTGCTCCTGAATGCGGCCGGGGTGCGGCGAGAACAGGACCACGCGGTCGCCGAGGCAACAAGCCTCGCGGACGTTGTGAGTGACAAACACGATCGTCTTCTTGCGCTCCTGCCAGATGCGCTGGAGATCGCCGTAGAGGTGCTCGCGCGTGAGCGCGTCGAGCGCGGCGAAAGGTTCATCCATCAAGAGCACACGTGGATTGGGCGCGAGGGCGCGGGCGAGGGCCACACGCTGCTTCATGCCACCCGACAATTCGTGGATGTAAGCGTGGTGAAATTTTCCCAAGCCGACCAATTCGAGATAAAATTCCGCCACCCGACGGCGCTCCGCGGTGGTGAGGCTGGGTTTGAGCCGCAAACCGAAGAGCACGTTGTCGAGCACATCGAGCCAGGGGAAAAGCGCGGATTCCTGAAACATCATCATCCGGTCGCGGCCGGGCGCGTTCACCGGCGCGCCGTCGGTAAAAACGCGACCGTCGTCCGCAGAATCCAGCCCAGCGATTATATTCAGCAGGGTAGATTTCCCGCATCCGCTCGGCCCGACGAGACAGACAAACTCGCCCTCCCCGACATCCAGCGATACTTGGTCCAGTGCGTGGACCGTGCGCGCGCCGGCGCCGAAGCGCTTGCTGACGCGCTGCACAGAGAGCTTCGATGAAGCCTCGTTTTGGAGCTCAGTTTGAAAGGTCATGGCTTAGCGCTGAACAGCCGGTCGAGGGGAATGGCGTCGCGCAGGAAGCCGGCACTCTGGGCGTCGACCACCAGGGCGGAAAACTGAGACGGCGTCACCTGATCGGAAAATTTCAGCCGGCGCCACGAACGGTCGATGATAGCCGCCGGCATCTCGCGCTTGGTCTCTGCGGTCAGGCCGGCCCGAACGATGGCCTGCGCCTCAGTGGTATGCGTGCCGAGCCACGCGGTGAGTTCAGCATGCGCGGCACGGAATTTTGCGACAAGCGCAGGCTGCGCCTTGAGAAATTTCACGCCGCTCACGAGCACCGTGGTGACGGCATCGTTTTGCTCGAGGAAAACTTTCCCTCCTGCCTCGGTTTCGAGGCGAGAGACCCACGGCTCGACCGTCCAGACGCCGTCGAGCTTGCCCTGTTGAAATAGCTGGAGCTGGTCGGCGTTGGCGGTGGGCACCACGAGCACATCGCCACCGGTGAGCGTAATTTTGAAGCCCTGTTTTTTCAGCCAGGCTCGGGTGGCCACATCCTGAGTGTTCCCAAGTTGTGGCGTGGCGATGCGTCCGCCCTTGAAGTCAGCGGGTTTGGTCACATGGCCATCACCCGGCACAACCAAGGCCGCGCCGCCTTCGGCAGCGCCAGCGAGCACGCGGATCTCGTCGCCCTGGGAGCGAATATAGGCATTGAGCGCCGGGTTCGGCCCGACATAGGTCAGGTCGATCGATCCGGCGAAAATCGCCTCCATCGCGCTCGGGCCGGCATTGAACGGAAACCACTGGATGGTGACATCAGGCCCAAGTCGTTGCTCGAACCATCCGTGCTTTTCCCGCGTGGTGTGGCTACCCACGAGACCCTGTGCGTGAGTGATGTTGGGAAAATAGCCGACCCGCAGCGTGATTTTATCGGCACGTACCCACGAGGTGAGGAGAGCTAGGAGAAAAAGAAGCCGAAAGATTTTCATGGCGAAAGCGCGACGGGCTTAGAACGCGAGTTGGAAACGGGTGATGAAGGACTTTTCGTCCTGACGGAGGATTTGCGTCGTGGGGATCGCCGGTGCGCCGGGCGCGAAACCGAATCTTGCCTGGTAGTAGTCGATCTTGAAATGGACGGCTTTGCTCAGGTACCAGTTGAGCCCGAGGCCGAAGGCCTTGGCTTCGTCCGCGCTGGTCGCGGCGGACGCGAAAACGGGGAACGACGCGTCGTCAACTTTGAGGTTCGAATAGTGGCCAACGACCTCGAACGCGCCCCATGTGCCGGCGGCGAGATCGAAATTGGTCTTCGGGACCACGCCCGCGTAGCTCGAATCTTCGCCCGTGAGCACGTAGCCGGCGGCGATCTGCCAGGCTTTGTTCTGGAGCTCGGTCTTGGGACCGGTGGCGGTGGTGCGAACATTGATCGTGGAGACGACGTATTCGCCGAGCACGCCGATGGAGCCGAGGCGATAATCGAGCTGCGGCGAGATGCGCCAGTTCTGGCCATCGGCCACGGTCGCCGCCAAGTAGCTGAAGAACGTCTGCTGGCCATCGGTACGGTAGCCACCGGTGCGGCCGGCGGCGGTTTTTTCCCGGCCGATGCTGCCGGAGACGCCGAAGGAAAGGCCCTGCAACGGCGAACCGGCGCGGGCCTTGAACGGCGAGGCGATCAGGCGCGCGACCGCGTCTTTATCGTTGTCGAAATCGGCGTTGTTCGAGGTACCGCCGTCGCCCAAGCCTCCGAAGACACCGATCGTGTAGTTGAGCGTGCCATCAAGAATATCGCCGGACGCTTGCACGCCGAGGTCACGATTCGGCACGAGATTGGTGACGATGGAACGCTCATTGAAGAACGTCCACGTGTCCGACTGGAGGAGTTCCAGCCCGACCGGCGATTTGAATTTTCCGAACTTGAGCGAGAGCCACTTGTTGACCGCGATGCCGAAGTTGGCGTCGAGGATGCTAACAGCGCTGCCACCGAATTCGGGCACGAGCTGGAACGAAAAGTTTTTCGCGAAGACGCCCTCCGTGATGAGGCGCGCGCGACGCAGAATGAAGGCGTTGTTCACGATACCGCCGCCGTCGCGAAAGAAGAGCCGGTTATCGAGCTGAATGAGTCCGCGCAGTTTGATGGAGTTGGCCGCGTCGGCCGACGCGAGGGTGAAGCCCTTATCGTTGATCGTGATCTTCGGCGTAGTCGGCGCTACGGCGGCCGCGGCCTCCTCTTTGATCTCGATTTTACGGGCGAGCACCTTGAGCTGTTGCTCGAGGGCCTGGACTTGGGCGCGCAGCGCCTGCAGGTCGGTGTTGTCGGCCGATGCGGCGGGCAGCGTCGCGGTGAAAAACGCCGCGGATAAAACCGCCGCGCTGAATTTGAAGGGATTCCTCATGGGACTGGTGGGGTGGTTGTTTCGCGCGGGTCGCCCGTGGACGGGTCGGCCGGCGCAAGGTCGGGGCTGGTTGATCATGAGGCCACCGGCTGGTGCCGGTAGGCGGAAATTTTATTCGGGCGCCTGAGCGTCGCGGCTATTCGTGAGGCGGGTTTTCTCGGTGCGCTCGATCTGCGTGACGCGTCCGTCGTGCACGACGAGCTGGACCACGCCGTAACGGAGGCCCTCGACTTTTTCGCGCACCAGGGCGACCCATTCGGGCAGAGGCGAGTGAGCGGAAACGGAATTGGAGTCGATCGTCGTGGTGGGCATGACGGGGAAACAAAATGAGCGGTTTTAAATGATGTAATCGCCCAACAATTGATGAATCACGCCGTCGGTTTCATCGAGCCGGCGGCGACCGCCGCTGGAGCGGGCCAATTTGCGGGCATGGCCAGCCGGGACCCGAACACTTGCGGGAGCGGCCTCGGCTTCGGGAGAAAACGGCAGGGGAAGATTGTCGCGCCGGAGCTTCCGCAGCGTGACCTCGACGACGTCGGCCAGCGTGTAGCGGTCGAGGATGCCGGCGATGGCGTTACGGACATCGAGCATGAGCATGCGCAAGCCGCAGTGCACCTCATCCGGGCAGGTGCACTTCTCGTAAGCGCTCTGGCTAACGCAGCCGATGGGCGCGAGCGGACCATCGATCAACCGCACGACCTCGCCGATGGTGATCTTTCGGGCGGGCTTGGCTAAACGGTAGCCGCCAAATTTGCCACGAACGCTCATCACCAGACCCGCCTCCTTCAGCGCCTGCATGATTTGCTCGAGGAACTTGATCGGCAATTGCTCGCTTTCCGCGAGTTCGGTCACCTGTACCAACCGTCGCCCCACCTCTGCGGCAATGCCGAGGTTGATCAAGGAGCGGAGAGCGTATTCGCCTTTCTTGGAGAGCTTCATTTGCCGACTGTTTTAAACTACATTGGTTCAGTAGGGATTAAAGCAAGCGCGGATTTTGATTTTTTTAGAACCCACAGATCAAGTAGGAGCACGCCCGCCCTCGTCCGCACCCGAATCGATCATGCGGCCGAGGGCGGCCGCACTCCCAGCGGAAACCTACAATTTCACCCGCAGTCCGTCATACGCCGGCTCGATGCCGGCCGGCATCGCGGCCGCGAGTTCAGCGTGATCGTTAAGGTGCGTGAGATGCGTGAGCAACGTCCGCGGAGCAGCGATCTCCCCGGCGACCGCAATCGCCTCGGGAATGCTCATGTGCGAGGGGTGCGGAAGCGGTCGCAGTCCGTCGAGCACGACCAGATCGGCGCCGCGGGCCAGCTCGACGCCTTCGCGTGGGACGCGTTTGCAGTCGGTATAGTAAACCAGTTTTTTGCCGCTGCTGCGTTCGGTGAAGATCAGACCCAGCGTGTTCACTCCGCCGTGAGGCAGCAGCGTGGATTGAATCGTCCCCTGTGGCAGTTCGAGGGCCGACGGCATGATCAACAATTTGAACGCCGGGTAACCTTTCACGACCGGCCGCTCCATGATGGCGTAAGGATAAATCGCGAGCACCCGCCCGATGCCTTCGTCGGTCGAATAGACCGTCAACCCGTCTCCCCCGCGCAGATCGCAGAAGCGCCGCAGGTCGTCCATGCCGGTGACGTGATCCGTGTGCCCGTGAGTTAGGATGAAAAAATCCAGTTCGCGGATATTCTCCCGCAGGCACTGGAGGCGAAATTCCTGCGCGGCGTCGACCTGGATATGCAGCCCGTCCATCACCACATGGACCGAAGCCCGCGTGCGCCGATTGCGCGGGTCGGCCGACGTGCAGACGGCGCAGTCACAGGCAATCATGGGAACGCCCTGGGAAGTACCGGTGCCGAGGAAAATGATTTCCATGTGAACCGCTCACAAAGAAACGAAAAAATCACCCGCATCCAGCCTGCATCCCATCAAACTACTCCTTGCTCTGTAGCCGCCCCAGAAATTCCGCCTCGTTCATGACCGACACACCGAGCGCTGCGGCTGTTTCGCGCTTTTTCCCGCTGCCCTCTCCCGCCAGTAAGACGTAGGTTTTCCGCGTAAGCTTTCCGACCACCCGGCCACCAGCCGCGGTAATTTCTCCCGTCGCCTGAGCGCGACTCAGGTGCGGCAGCACCCCGGTAATAACAAACGCTTTTCCGGCAAAGATGGACGACCTGGGCGTTACCGCTCCCCCTGCCAACGTTGAGGAATGACCCAAGCCGGCGGCTAGCAAATCCGCTATCACGGTAGCGTTTGAATGATCGGCAAAATAGGCGACGACCGCCGCGGCCGTGGCCGCGGTAAAGTTGGCGGCGATCAAATCGTCGATATCCGCCTCCATCAAAACGTCCAAGCGGCCAAACTGTCTCGCCAATTCACGGCTGGTGACAAGGCCGACCCGGGAAATTCCCACGCCGTAAATCACCCGCCAAAGTTCCGCGTGCCGGCTCCGATCGATAGCGGCGAGCGTACGTTGCGCCGTCCGCAACTTTCCGGAATCACTCGCCGCGAAATCCTCCGGTTTGAGGTGATACAAGTCGGCGAACGACTTGACCCGACCGCGTTCGACCAAACTTGCAATGGCGGCTGGCCCAAGCCCCTCGATGTCCATGGCTTCATTGGACGCGAAGTGCTGCAACCGGCGTTGAAGTTGCGCCGGGCAGTCTGGGTTCGCACACCGTATGGCGGCTTCATCCTGCTCCGCCGTGAGCACGCTTTCGCAGGCCGGGCAATTCACCGGAAAAACAAAAGGCTGACTGCCGGGCATCCGGCGTGCGGTGTTCACGCCCACAACCGCGGGAACGATCTCACCCGCTTTTTCCACGAAAATAAAATCCCCGATGCGGATATCGTTGCGCGCGATTTCCGCACGATTGTGCAATGTCGCACGCATCACGATCGATCCCCCCAGCGAGATCGGCGCGAATTCCGCCACAGGCGTGAGCACGCCCGTCCGGCCGACTTGAAGCGTGATCGCCAGCAATCGGGTCTCCACGCGTTCGGCGGCATACTTGTAGGCCATCGCCCAGCGCGGAGCGTGATCACTCGCACCGAGCTTGGACCAGTCGGAGACCGAGTCCAGTTTCACCACCGCTCCATCGACAGGAAACGACCAGCTCGATCGATCGCGATCGAATGCCTGCACCGCTGCCCACATTTCGTCCGCCGTTCGCGTGACTGCGATCCGCTCCACGCCCGGCAAGCCCCACGCGCGAATCTGTTCATGCAATGCCCGCTGGGAAATCGGCTGCGTGGCGCGCGGTTCCCATGCGCCCCACCCATAAAAAACAACCGCGAGTTTTCGCTCGGCCACTTCGCGCGGATCGAGCAGTTTCAGCGTGCCCGCGGCGAGATTGCGCGGATGGGAAAAAGGCGTCTCGCCGGCGGCCTCACGCTCGTGATTGAGGCGTTCAAATTCGGCCAACGGCAGATAAATTTCGCCGCGCAGCTCCACAATGTCGGGAATAGGATTCCGCCCGTCAGCGGTCACCGTTTTTAATTCGAGCGGGAGCTCGGGGATCGTACGGACATTGGCCGTGACATCATCGCCTTCGATGCCGTTGCCGCGGGTAACCGCGCGGACCAGTCTTCCCTTTTCATAGGTCACGCTGATGGCGAGGCCGTCGAATTTGGGTTCGATCACGAAAAGCAAATCATCCCGGTGAAGTTGATGGGCGAGCCGGGCCTGAAACGCCCGTAGCTCCACCTCGGAATAACTTTTCTCGAGACTGAGCATTCGCTCGCGATGGCGATAGAGCGGAAATTTCCCGGTGCGATCGTCGCCCAGCGAATCGGTGGGCGACCCATTGCCGGCGTAGGCCGGATGGATTTCTTCCAGAGCCACCAGGGTCCGTTTGAGCTCATCGTAAGCGGCGTCGGTGATCTCGGGCGCGGCCTTCCGATAATAAAGTTCATCGTGATGGGCGATCTCAGCGCGAAGCCGGGCCATCCGGGTTTCGGTTTCGTCGCCGCCTTTTATCCGGCCTGCGACCGACGGTGACGGCGCGGCCGACGGAGCCTCAGTTGCATTCGCGTCGACGACGGCGCCGGCTCCCTCGCTCGAAACCAGAAAAAATGTCGCGGCAAGTGCGGCGACGCCCCGGAGATATTTAGCCTCCCGGCTAAATTGAGTACGTTGAAAAAAGTTCATAAACTCGGAACGCGTTCACATCGCATGAGCGCAGCGGTGTGGTAGGTGCGGCGCCCGCCACCTCACGTCAAGAAACCGGGGCCCATATGACAGGCTCGTATGACACGCGCGATCCGGCCGGAAAATTTCCGCGATTAAAATCACTGCCGTCTGCTCGCTCAAACCGCCCAAGCAGCGACCCCGAAAAAACGTGGCCGCTCTGGGGCTCGCTACCGAGCTGCCCTATCTAAATCTTAACTGCATCGTTCCGGCTGGATAAGGGTGCCCGCAGCGCGGGGGCGGTTGCGTCCGAGCCCCAGCGTTTTCCTCAACAAAGTCCCGTGATCGTCCCAGCCTCCGACACGTCGATGCGCTCAGCCGCCGGAATGCGCGGCAGCGCTGGCATGCGCAGCATCTGGCCGGTAAGCGCGACCAGAAACCCGGCGCCATTCGCGATCTCGAAATCGCGCACCGTGATCGTGAACCCGCGCGGCCGGCCTTGTTTCTTCGGATCATCACTCAACGAGTCCTGCGTCTTGGCCATGCAGATCGGCAGACGGCCGAAACCGGCGGCGGTGAACAACGCAAGTTTCTGCTCCGCCGCCGAAGTGAACTCCACCCCGTCCGCCCCGTACATGCGCGTGGCGATCGCGTGAATTTTTTCCCGCACAGGTTGGTCGTCCGTGTATAGAAAAGGCAGCGGCGGCACCGAAGCCGGCATCGCCTGCGCCACGGTTTCCGCGAGTTCGACGGCGCCCGCGCCACCCTCACCAAAGACATCCGCCGTCGCGCACCGCACGCCTTGCGCCGCGCAAAACCGATGCACGGCGGCAAGCTCGTCCGCGGTGTCGCTTTTAAATTGATTGATCGCCACCACGACCGGACGGCCGAACTGCCCGGCACTCGCGAGGTGCGCCCCAAGATTATCCAAGCCGCGCTCGACCGCGGCGACACTCGGCAACGTCAGCTCGGTCAACGGCACACCGCCGTGCATTTTCAAGGCGCGGATCGTCGCCACCAGCACAATCAAAGCCGGCGCCAATCCGCTCTGCCGACACTTCAAGTCGATGAATTTTTCGCCGCCGAGATCGAAGGCAAAACCGGCCTCGGTCACGACGAAGTCGGCGTGCGCCAGCGCGAGCCGCGTCGCGAGCACTGAATTGCAGCCGTGTGCAATATTGGCGAACGGCCCGCCGTGCACAAAAGCCGGGACCCCTTCGAGCGACTGCACGAGATTCGGCTCGATCGCATCACGGAGCACGGCGAGCAGCGCGCCCGTGACGTTAAACTCCTGCGCGAAAACCGGCTCACCGGTTCCGGTGAAACCCACCACGATCCGGTCGAGCCGCGCGCGCAGATCGGCCCGCGACGTAGCAAGACAGAGAATCGCCATCACCTCCGACGCTGCGGTGATGTCGAAGCCCGACGCTCGCTCGCTCGCCGCACCGCGTGAAATCACGATCGACCGCAGCGCCCGATCGTTGGAGTCCAGCGCGCGTTTCCAAAGGACACCCTCTGGCGCTAGCCGCGTGGATTTGAAGTGGAGGCGATTGTCGATCGCCGCCGCGAGAAGATTATGCGCCGCCGTGATCGCGTGAAAATCGCCGGTGAAATGCAGGTTGATCGACTCCGCCGGAGTGAGGCTGCTGCGCCCGCCCCCGGTGGCACTGCCCTTGCGCCCGAAGACCGGCCCCATCGACGGCTGGCGCAACGCAAGCGCGACGGAACGGCCGATTCTTTTAAGTCCCTGCGCCAGGCCGATCGACACCGTGGTTTTCCCTTCGCCCGCCGGCGTCGGCGTGATCGCCGAGACGAGCACGAGCCGCCCGCGCGGCAGCGCATCATTGAGCGCCGCGAGTGAAACCTTCGCTTTGTCGCGGCCGTAAAGGCTGAGGTGCTCCGGTTTGAGGCCGATGGTTTGGGCGACGAGGGAAATGTCGTTCATCGAAAGCGCGAAGCAGAACCCAGCTGCGCGTTCAAATCGAGGGTTATGTCCGGGGCGATGTGGTGGGTGGCTCTCACCGGCCCGTCGGACCTCGCAGCTCAGCGCGTGCGAATGCGGGGGAGCCGCACGCCACCCGGGCGTCAGAGCGCCTTCAGCGGCGGCGCTTGCAACGGCTGTTCGCTGCGTCGTTTCCGCTGGGCACAAAAAACGCCGCGAGCAAACTCGCGGCGTTTTTAAAAACAGTAAAAGTCTTTCCTGAAATCAGGAGACGTGGCCGGAGACCAGCTTGGTCATCTCGAACATGCTGACCTTGCTCTTGCCGTTGAACACAGCCTTCATGGCGGCGTCGGCAACGATCATCTTTTTGTCCTTCTTGTCCTGGAGACCATTCTTCTTGATGTAGTCCCAGAGCTTCTTGGTGAGTTCGGTGCGTGGGAGGGGCTTCGAGCCAACAACCGCGGCGAGGGCGGCGTCAGGCGTAACAGGTTTCATGAACGCGGCGTTCGGTTTACGAGCAGCTTTTTTAGCCATAGTGGATTTTGGTTTAGGGCGCTTTCAAGTGAAAGCGAGTCATTTGTAGAGGGAGAAAGCCGCGCTTTCCGAGGAAAATTTTTCAAAATCTTCAAATTCTCCGAGGAGAATCGCTTCCTGCCCGTCGCGGCGCGCGAACGACCGGCCGTCAGTTTCGATCGTCCACCTGCACAAATTGCTGGTAAAGGGCCGCGTATCGCCCACCCGCCGCAAGCAACTGCGTGTGCGTCCCACGCTCGACGATGCGGCCCTGGTCCAGCACGAGCACGAGGTCCGCGTGACGGATCGTGCTGAGTCGGTGTGCGACAATGAAACTCGTACGCCCGCGCAGGAGCGTCCGCAAAGCCGTCTGCAATCGAGCCTCCGTCAACGCGTCGATGGAACTCGTGGCCTCGTCGAGAATCACGAGGCGCGGGTCGGCCAGCAACGCGCGCGTGAAACACACGAGCTGACGCTGGCCGACGGAAAGCGCCGAGCCGCGTTCCCCCACCTCGGTCTCAAATCCGCGCGGCAAGCCTTCGAGAATATCCAGGCAGTCGAGCTGCGCCGCAGCGGCGCGAACCTCGGCGTCGGTGGCCTCCGGTTTCGCGAGGCGGATGTTCGCCATGACCGTCCCGCTGAAAAGAAAGTTCTGCTGCTGGACCATGCCCATCTGTCGATGCAGCGACTGGCTCGTGATCGTACGAATTTCGCGGCCGTCGATCAAAAGCTGACCCTCCGTCGGAAGATAAAATTTCGAGACGAGATTGATGATCGAGCTCTTGCCGCTGCCGGTGTGTCCGACCAGTGCGACGGTCTGCCCCGGCTCCGCCGCGAAAGAGATGTCACGCAACACGAGGCGCGCCGGATCGTAGCCGAAGGAAAGATCGCGGAACTCGACGGCGGCGCCGGCGGCGAGGCTTGGCGTTCCCGGTTGCGGGTTCTGAGTTGGGGAAAACGGAACCCGCAACTCCGAACCCATAACTGCGCCGGGGTTACGCGGATCGGCCAGCGGCGTCGCATCGGACGCGTCTTCCCAATCCGGTACGGTGTCGATCAGGCGAAACACACGCTCCGCCCCGGCCATCGCGACCAACGCCTGATTGTATTGATTGCCGATGATCGCGATCGGCGAAAAAAAGAAATTCGAAAGAAGGAAAAACGCGACCAGCGCATCGATGGTCATCGCGCCTTCGAACACGCGCCAACCGCCGAAAAGCAGCAGAATGGCCACGAAGAACTGGCTATTCAGTTCCAACAATGGGGTGAGAATCGCCGACGTCCGCGCGTACGCGATGTTGTAACGTGCGTGGTCCGCGAGCAGCCCGCGAAAGAGCCCGGCGTTGGTCTCTTGCCGCACGAAGCCTTGCGTCACCCGGATGCCGTTGACCGATTCAGCGAGCGTCGCGGTCACGCGGCTGAAGCTCTCCGAGGCCGCGCGCGTGAGCCCGCTGAGCTTCAGGCGAAAATGGTTATTCAGCAGCCAGAGCACGGGCGCCATGCCGATGATCACGAGGAAGAGCACCCAATCGTAGCTGACCATGACCACCGCAGTGAAAATCATTTGCCCCAGCTGAATGATGCTCACGAACAGCACATCCTGAATGCCGACGCGCACCGATTCCACGTCACTCGTCACGCGGCCGATGATACGGCCGATTTTGAAGCGGTGGAAAAAACTCATCGGCTGCCGCTGGGTCTTCGCGAAGATTTCTGCGCGCAGGCCGTTGACCACCGTCTCGCCGATCTCGAGCGCATAACGCTGGCGCCAGTGGAATAACAGGTCGGTCGTAAACGCCAGCACCGCGTAACCGAGCACGGCCCACGGTAACGCGCCGACTTCGTGCCGCGCAATCGGACCCGAGATGATTTTCGCCGACGCCCAGATCACCGCCGGCAATTGCGCGGAGCGAATCAGGCTGAGCACCGTGAGTGCGTTGAGTTTCCATTGCATCGGGCGGGCGTACGACAACAGCCGGCGCATCAGCCCCCATTCCAGTGGACGCACGATCTCCTCGTCCTCGTCGGCGTCGCGCAGGCGGTGGACGAGACCGATGTCGCGCACTTTGGGCGGCAAGGCACTCATGCGGAGTTCTCCTCGAGTTTGGCCGATTGCAATTCGCGGTTGTCGACGAGCTGGAGATTCGCGACGTGCAGATACGGGCCGGGCTGGCGCATCAGTTGGTCGTGGGTGCCGCGCTGCACGATGCGGCCATTTTCCAGCACGATGATAAAGTCTGCGCGGCGGAGTGTGCTCAGCCGATGCGCGACGATGAATGTGGTCCGGCCGGCCATCGCGCGATCGAGGGCCTCGAAAATCTCGTGCTCGGTTTCGCTGTCGATCGCCGCCGTCGGATCGTCGAGCAACAGGATCGCAGGTTCGAGCAGGACGGCGCGCGCGATCGCGAGGCGCTGGCGTTGTCCGCCGGAGAGCGTGCTCCCGCTTTCCCCGAGGATGGTGCTGTAGCCCTGTGGCAGAGCCATGATGAAGTCGTGCGCGGCGGCGATGCGCGCGGCTTTCTCAATCTGAGCCGGGGTCGCCTCGGGATGGCCGAAAGCGATGTTGGCCGAGATCGTGTTGGAAAAAAGAAAGCTCTCCTGAAAAACCAGCCCGATGTTGCGGCGCAAATCGTCGAGGTGGATCTGCCGCGCATCGAGCCCATCGATCAGCACCCGGCCCGCCGTCGGATCGAAGAAGCGCGGCACGAGACTCATCAACACGCTCTTCCCCGAGCCGGTCGCACCGAGGATCGCGATGCACTGGCCCGGCTGAACTTCCAGGTCGATGTCGCGCACGACGGCATCGGCGCCGTCGTAGGCGAACGAGACGTTTTCGAATTTAACCGTGCCCGCGAGTTTCGGACGGCGCACAGCGTCGGGCGCGTTTTTTACCTCAACCGGAGCGTCAAGAATCTCGAACACGCGGCGCGCGCCAATGAGGGATTGCTGCACGCTGTTCACGATCGTGGCGACGTTGTTGATCTGACCGGAAAATTGTTCGAGCAAACCGGCGAACACCACCAAGCCGGTGCCGAACGGCAGCTGACCCTGCGCCACCAGCCAGCCGCCGTAGCCGAGGAGGACCATCATGTTCACGCGGGTCAGAAAGCCCACCACCGGCGTGAACAAACTGAGCCGCCAGAAAATTCCGCGCTGCTGATCGTAGCAGGCTTGGTTGGCGGTATCGAACTGCGCCCGGCTTTCCGCTTCGCGCCCGAACCCCTTGGTCACCGCTACGCCTTGAATACTCTCGGCCAAGATCTGAACCATTTTTTCCACCAAGTTGCGATTGAGCGCATATTCCGGTTGCGTGCGGCGAGTGTGCCAGGCGGAGAGCGCCCAGAGCACGGGCGTCGTCGCAAGACAGGCGACGGTCAGGCCCGGATGCAGGCTCGCCATGTAAACCACGTAGACGGTCAGCGAGATTATCATGATCACACTTTGGATCAGGACTTGATCGACGAACATCCGCACACTTTGTGCATCGCTTGTTACCCGGGTGATGATCGAACCCGTCGAGTGGGCGTCGAAAAACCGGAAACTCAGCCGCTGGAGTTTGTCGTGCACCTCCGCGCGCAAGTCGACGACGAGCCGCTGCTGCACGAGCCGGTTGACCGAAACGGCATACACGTAGTTGAGCACCGCGCGCGCGATCGCAAACGTGAGAATGCAGCCCGCGAGCAGACCGAGCACCTGCAGCGGCGCCCAGGTTTCGGGCAGCACCAGGTGCAGTTTATTAGCCCCGAGCGGCACATGCTCGATACGGTGCTTGATGTAATCGATACCGAGTCCGGTAAAACTCAGACCGAAAATGCCGAGGGTCAGCAGCACAAGCTGAATACCGAGCACCCGCAGGCAATGCAGCCGATAACGCCAAGTAAGCCCGAATAATCGCCGCACGAGCGCCGCGTTGCTGAGCGCGGGCGCGACGGCGGAATCGGTTAACGTGGCGGACATTTGGCCCATAACTTAAGCCGGGCCGCAGCCACTGCACGAAATAATTTTGCCCGGGGGTGTGGCAGCCTCTCGAACGACCAAGAGCCAAGAAGCATTCAAACGAAAACGCGCCGGCCCTTATCAATTCACCGGAGGCCGGGAGTGATATCCTTAACGCACCGGATTGGCGTCGCTCGTTCTGGGAGCCGAGTCGCAGCAGCGGGTTAGGCCGTTCCGCTTCACGCTGGCCCCGAACCGGCCTCTCGAAGAGGCCTGCCTTACCGTCGAACCCAGGCTACTGCCCACGCCGCAAATTCGAATTCTGCGCCGCGCCGCTCTGCATCGGCGCGTTGGGCGCCGGGGCCGGAGCTTGCGCCGACGGCTGGGCCGGGCCCTGCGCATCCCGCAGCGCCCGCCGACGGCGAACCTCGGCGGCCACGTCGTCGAGGCGCTTCTGTTCGTCCGCGGGCGTAGGACTCAGCACGACACTTTGCGTCACGAGATTCGGACCGCCCGGCGCAGCGGGCACGGGCAAAGGCATCACGGCCTGGCCCGACGACGCGACTTTCGCTTCCCGCATCGACAAATTGAAAGTGCGGCCGCCCTGCTCGACCGTCACGGATTCCTTCGTCGAGTTCTGGCCTTTGATGACGAAACCATTGCCCTGTTCCTCCGGCTTAACCCACGTCCCCTTCCCCTTCGCCGTGTCGTAGATGTAATACTGCACGACATTGCCCAACGCCATCACGCCTCGCAGCTCGATCAGCGAAGCCTCGGTCGAAGCGGCCGCGGACGAACCTGGCACCGGCAGAAATGGGGAATGGGTGGCGAGTTGCGCCCACGCCCCGCTGACGGACAACGCAACACCGGCCGCGAGCAGGAGACGTGGAACGTTCATCGGGACAACCGAACAAGAACAAGACCATGCGCGGGTCAAGCGGAGTGAAGGCCATCCGGACGTCAACGATACCCTAGGTCGCGCGCCGCTTTTACCCGCGGGCCGGGAGGCCAAATGTGGGCCACCGCTCCGCCGGACCCGAGCGCAGAACGTTTCATAATCATACGAAGTCGAAAAAATCGGCGGCTACAGGCGACGGCCGGCCGATAAAAATTAAAACTCGCTTTGGAAACTCAAAATACTTTTTAAGTTTCTCCACGCCATGCGTGCCGTTCCAACCCTGCTTTCCCGGTCGCAGCCTCGGTTTGTGCCGGCGGCGGTGCCGGCGCGGATACTGGCGCAGGCCCGGGCGAATTTTTTCGCGCAGGGCTACAGCGGGTTCAAGATGGACGAGCTCGCGGCGGAGCTCGGGCTGAGTAAAAAAACGCTCTACGTTCATTTCGCCAGCAAAGACGAGATCCTCCGGGCAACGATCGAGCAGCTCGGTCATGAGATCCGCGCCGACGCCGACGCGCTCCTGAGCGATGACATGCTCACCTTCGCCGAAAAGCTGCGCCGTTTTGCGGAGGGCATGACCCAGCGGCTGACGCTGTTAAATCCGCGGACCGTGCGCGATCTTCAGCGTTTTGCCCCGGACCTGCATCGGCTGGTCGAGGAGATGCGGCAGAAAAATATTCCTTACATTTTCGGCCGTTTCATCGCGGAGGGACAGACCGCCGGCATGGTTCGAGCCGACCTCAACCGCGCCCTCGCCATCGAGTTTTTTCTCCAGGCCATGCAAGGCCTGTTTCAAACCGCCACACTTGAGCGCCTCGAACTCGCCCCGCGCGAGGTCTGCGCGCACGCCATCGATCTCTTTTTTGGCGGACTGCTCACCGCCGCCGGTCGCAAAGAACATGAAAAACTTTTTCCCCGCTAATCTCGTTCTCCCATTCATCGCTGCGCTGCTGGTCGCGGGCTGCGCGAGAAACGTCCCCTCCGGCTATCAAGGCTACCTCGAGGGCGAATTTCTCTACATCGCCGCACCCCTCGGTGGACAACTCGAGCAGCTCGCTGTCACCAAGGGCTCGCGCGTGACCGCCGGCGCGGCGCTCTTCGTCCTCGAGCGCGCGAGCGAACTCGCCGCCCGACGCCAAGCCGCGGACCAGCTCCGCACCGCCGAAGCCCGGCTGGCTGATTTACGGAAAGGTTCAAGGCCATCAGAGCTCGCCGCGCTCGAGGCGCGCGTCGAGCAGGCTCGAGCCGCCGCCGAACTTTCCCAACTCGACCTCGCGCGACAGGAAAACCTGTTCAAGACCGGCGTCGTCGCCGTCAGCGATTTTGATCGCGCCCGCCTGACCCACGAACGCAACCGCCGCGCCACCGAAGAACTCGTCGCGCAGCTCGCCACCGCCCGCCTCGGCGGCCGCACCGATGCGATCGCCGCCGCTGAATCTGAAGTCAACGCCGCTACGGCCGCCCGCGAAAAAGCCGACTGGTCCGTGGCCCAGAAAAGCCAAACGGCTCCGCGCGACGCGCTGGTATACGACACACTTTATCGCGCAGGCGAGTTTGTCGCGGCGGGCAATCCCGTCGTCGCGCTGCTGCCCGCCGAAAACATCAAGGTGCGTTTCTTCGTCCCCGAGGCGAACTTTGCCGCGTTGAAGGCGGGCGACGTGGTGCGAGTTACGCTTTCCGGCCGTGCTCCGCTCGACGCGCGGGTGAGCTATCTTTCGCCGCAGCCCGAATACACGCCGCCGATTCTCTACAACCGCGAGAACCGCTCGAAATTGGTGTTCATGATCGAGGCGACTTTCACCGACACCGCCGCGGCCCGGGACCTTCATCCCGGACAACCCGTGGACGTTGCTCTGGTCGGAGCGGCCGCGGCCGGTGCGCCTTGATCGAAGCGGACCAAATGCTCCCGCCACCCGCAGATTTCGCCATCGATGTCACCGGCGTGACAAAACGTTTCGGCGACAAGACGGTCGTCAACGCGATCGATCTCCAAGTCCGACGCGGCGAAATCTACGGTTTTCTCGGACCGAATGGCTCGGGCAAAACTACGTTCATCCGCATGCTTTGCGGCCTGCTTACGCCCGACGCCGGTTCCGGCACGTGCCTCGGCTACGATGTCCGCACCCAGCAAGCCGAGATCAAGCGTCACGTCGGCTACATGACGCAGAAATTCAGTTACTACGAAGATCTCAGCATCCGCGAAAATCTGGATTTCATCGCGCGCATCTACGACGTGCCGAATCGCGCGGCCGCCGTGCAACACAGTCTCGATCGTCTCGGTCTGGCCAATCGCAGTCACCAGCTCGCGGGCCAGCTTTCCGGCGGATGGAAGCAACGCGTCGCCCTCGCCGCGTGCCTCATCCATTCACCCCAACTGCTGCTGCTCGACGAGCCGACCGCCGGCGTAGACCCGAAAGCCCGGCGGGAATTTTGGGATGAAATTCACCAGCTCGCCGCCGACGGCCTTACGGTGCTCATCACCACGCACTACATGGACGAGGCCGAGCGCTGCCATCGCCTCGCCTACCTCGCGTACGGCCATTTGCTGGCGCGGGGAACGCTCGCCGATGTGCTGAAGGCCGCGGAGCTCACAACGTGGATGGTCGCCGGCCCCGATCTGCGTCCCTTGGCGGCCGCACTACGGGGTCGCCCCGGGGTTGAGCAAGTCGTCGCCTTCGGCAATATTCTCCACGTGAGCGGCCGCGACTGCGCGCAGCTCGACGCCACCATCGCAGCGCTGAAGGATCCGCGTCACGAGTGGAGAAAAATCCCTTCCGGCCTTGAGGATGTTTTCATCAGCCTGATGGACCAAGCGAAGGATAATTTCTCGTGAGAAACCGATGAGACGCTTCACCCTCCACCGTCTCTGGGCGATCGTGCTCAAGGAATTCATCCAGATGAAACGCGACCGCGTGACGTTTGGGATGATGGTCGGGATTCCGTTGATGCAGCTGATGATGTTCGGCTTCGCGATCAATTCCGATCCGCGCCATTTGCCGACAGCCATTCGGGCCGCGGACCAAGGTCCGTTTGCGCGCACCCTCGTGCAAGCTCTGCGCACCAGCGACTACTTTGCGCTCGTCCGTGAAACCGCTTCCGAGGCGGAAGCGCAGCATCTCCTTCAGCTCGGCGAGGTGCAGTTCGTCATCAACATTCCCGAGGATTTTTCGCGCCAACTACTCCGGGGCGAGCGTCCCACCGTGCTCATCGAGGCCGATGCCACCGATCCCGCCGCCACCGGGCCCGCGCTCGCCGCGGTGAACGCGCTCGCCAGCACCGTATTCAATCGCGACCTGCCCGGTCCGCTGGCTCGCCTGCACGCCAAAAGCGGTCCCGTGGATTTCCGCCTCCACGCCCACTACAATCCGGAAAACATCACCCAGTACAACGTCGTCCCCGGCCTCATGGGCGTCGTGCTCACGATGACGATGGTCGTAATTACCGCGCTCGCCATCACGCGCGAACGCGAACGCGGCACGATGGAAAATCTGCTCGCGACGCCGGTTCGGCCTTTCGAGGTCATGGTGGGGAAAATAATTCCGTATATCGTCGTCGGCTACATCCAGGTTTCCCTCATCCTGCTCGCGGCACATTTTCTTTTCCACGTGCCGATGGTAGGAAGCCTGCCGCTACTCTACGGCGTGTCGCTGGTTTTCATCGCGGCGAATTTGGCGGTTGGAATTACCTTCTCCACGCTCGCGCAAAATCAGCTGCAGGCCGTGCAGATGGCGTTCTTCTTTTTTCTGCCTTCGATTCTGCTTTCCGGTTTCATGTTTCCATTTCGCGGCATGCCGCCTTGGGCGCAGGTCGTTGGCTCCGTGCTCCCCAACACGCATTTCCTCCGCATCGTCCGCGGCATTCTGCTGAAAGGAAACGGCCTCGCGGAAATTGCGCCCGAGATCTGGCCGCTCCTGGTGTTTCTCGCCGTGGCGATGACGATCGGCGTACGGCGCTACCGGCAGACGCTCGACTAGCGCGCACGGCGCGCTACCTGCGGTTTCAAGTGGTGAATTTTGCGGTTCGAAAATCCCAACGCAAAACCCGAAAAGACACCCCTGCGCCTCCACCACGTCGAGCGACGCGAGGTTCGCGCCCGTATCAGTCGCGGATGCCGCCGTGGGATCGCAAGAAACGGAACACGGCGGAGTAATCGCGCCGGTGACACCTTCGCCGGGCTTTCGCGCATAGAGAACTCACGATCGAGGGTAATGCCCGCACCGATCATCGCTTGGGTTAGGCGGATCGGCTTTACAGCAAGGTCCCGCGCATGATGACCAAAGCGACGGTGAAGTAGATGATCAGGCCGGTGACATCGACGAGGGTCGCAATGAAGGGCGCGCTCGACGTTGCCGGATCAAACCCGCAGCGCTTGATGACCAACGGCAACATCGAGCCCATCAGCGAACCCCACATCACGATGCCCACGAGCGACACGCCGACCGTCGCGGCAACGAGGCCCCAGTGGTCGCCATAGGTATTAGGAAAAACATACGACCAAACCGAAATGCGCACGACGCCGATCACACCGAGGATCAGGCCAAGCGCCAAGCCCGCCGCGAGTTCGCGCCGCATGATTCGCCACCAGTCCTTCAATTTGAATTCGCCCAGCGCCAGCGCGCGAATCACCAGCGTGGCCGCTTGCGAACCGGCATTGCCGCCCGAGCTCACGACCAGCGGCAGGAAAAGCGACAGGACAATGGCCTTGGCCAACTCGCCTTCGTAATATTTCAACGCGGTCGCCGTCAGCATTTCGCCGAGAAACAGGATCACGAGCCAGCTCGCGCGTTTCTTCACCATCTTGGAGAGCGCAATGGTCGTGTACGGTTCATCGAGCGCCTCGCTACCGCCTAGCTTCTGGATGTCCTCCGTCGCCTCTTCCTCCGCCACATCAAGCATGTCGTCGACCGTCACGATCCCGATGATCTTTTTATTTTCGTCGACGACCGGCAGCGCCACCCGGTCGAATTTTCGAAACAGGCCGAGCGCCTTCTCGCGATCGTCCGTCGGCGCGAGCCAGGTGTAATTTCCATCGAGCAACGCTTTTACCGGCCGGTCCAACGGCGACAGCAAAAACCGCCGCACGCGGATGTCGTCCACGAGATGGCCGGCTTCATCGACGACGTAGACCATGTTCAGCGTCTCGCGGTCGTAGCCGTGCTCGCGGATGTAATCGAGCGCTTCGCGCACCGACCACTCGGGGTGCACCGCCACGTAATCCAACGTCATCATGCGGCCCACGCTGTGATCGGGATACGCCAGCAACGACTGCGCCACCTGCCGCTCGTTCGGCGAAAGCATGCCCAGCATCTGCATGGCGACATCGAGCGGAAGCTCGTTGAGAAACGTCGTGCGGTCGTCCGGCGGCAACGCATTCAACAGCGCAGCTGCCTGCTCCTGCGTCAGCACTTTGAGCAATTTCCGCTGCGCGTCCAACGCCATGTACGTAAACGTGGCGGCATCGAGTTCGCGCGAGCCCACCCGAAAAAGCGCGGCCAGTTCTTCGACGGGTAGCTCAGCGATCAAAGGCGCCAGATCCGCGGGCAGCCACGGCTCCAGATATTTTTTCAATGCAGCCAGATCCTTGCGCGCGATCAGCACAGAGATATCGGCTTTGACGTTCGCTTGCGCGGGCATGCGCCGAAGCAGACAGGCCCGCGCGGCGGTTTCAATCCCGCACCGCGGCGATCCGGAAACTGTCACGCGCTCGGGTATTATTTTTCCCGGCGGATTTTACGGAGGGTCTTTGGTGGGCGGGGTGCCCTCACCCCGCCAATGCTCTTTGGGAGCGCGGCCTACCGCGGCGCTACATCCGGCAGATCAACAGTTCGCGCTCGTAAACCATTTCCTTCGGCAGGTGGGCGTGCAGATCGATGAACAGCTCCTCGTGGCCGAGCACCTCGGCGCGCCACGCGGATTTGTCGAAAGCCTGCAACTCGTCGAATTTTTCCTGCGGGAAATTAAGCCCCTCCCAGTCGATGTCCTGATAACGGGGCACCCAGCCGATCGGGGTCTCTTTCGCCCGGCCGCCGGCCCGCACGCGATCGAAAATCCATTTAAGCACGCGCATATTTTCCGAAAAGCCCGGCCAGAGAAACTTGCCGTCCTTGTCCTTCCGAAACCAGTTCACGTGGAAAATCCGCGGCGTCTCCGTGAGCTTGCGCTGCATATTAATCCAGTGCCGGAAATAATCGCCCATGTTGTACCCGCAAAACGGGAGCATCGCCATCGGATCGCGGCGGACTTTGCCGATCGTTCCGGCCGCGGCCGCAGTCATCTCGGAGCCCATCGTCGCGCCGACGTATACGCCGCTTGACCAGTTAAAGGCCTGGTAAACCAACGGCATTGTCGTGGCGCGGCGGCCGCCGAAAATAAACGCACTGATCGGTACGCCGTCCGGACTTTCCCACGCCGGATCGATCGTCGGACACTGGCTCGCTGGCGCCGTGAAGCGGGAGTTCGCATGCGCCGCCTTCACGCCTTTTTCCTGTGCGAGCTGGGGCGTCCAGTCCTGACCCTGCCAGTCGATCAAATGCGCGGGCGGCTCGTCGGTCATGCCCTCCCACCACACGCCGCCGTCATCGGTGAGCGCGACGTTTGTGAAAATGGTATTCTTCGCGAGCGCCTTCATGGCGTTCGGGTTGGTGGTGTTGCTCGTGCCGGGCGCGACGCCGAAGAAACCCGCCTCGGGATTGATCGCGCGCAGCCGGCCGCTCGCGTCGGGTTTGATCCAGGCGATGTCGTCGCCGACGGTCCACACCTTCCAGCCCTGCTTCCGAAAATGCGCGGGCGGGATGATCATCGCAAAGTTCGTCTTGCCGCACGCGCTCGGAAATGCGGCCGCCACGTAGGTTTTCTTTCCCTGCGGATTCTCGACGCCGAGGATGAGCATGTGCTCAGCCATCCAGCCTTCGTCGCGCGCCATGGCGGAGGCGATGCGAAGGGCGA
>CAIXKG010000095.1 GCA_903919985.1 uncultured Opitutia bacterium
ATCAGCGAAACCCAGGACCAAACGGGGAAGGGCGACGAAATCGAACTCCACGTCAACCCGGACAGCTACTGGACCTTGAAGGCTAATCTCACTCGCCAGGCATCGATCGACTCCAATGTGGCCCCGCACATTCCGGCGTGGATCGCGATCCGGTTGCCCGTCTGGAATTCAATCATCGATCCCCGCACCGGCGGCTCGTGGTTCACGCAGCAATACAACGCAACCGGCCCGGTCACGACCGGCGGCAACGCCGCAAACACCTTCCTGCAAGGCAACGTGACTTCCGGTCTCGCCCTCGCTCAGGCGACCGAAGGCAAGAATCGGCCCGAAATTCGCGAATGGCGCTTCAACCTGAATACCAGCCTCCGCCTCGCGAAATATTCGCAGCAGGCCATCCTGAAGAACATGACGGTGGGGGCAGGCTACCGTTGGGAAAGCAAAGGATCGATCGGCTACTACGGGGTCCCGATCAACGGAGACATCACCATCGCCACCCAGTACGACGCCAACCGCCCGGTGTACGACAAGGCCAACATGTACGTCGACGCCTTCGCCTCGTACAATACGAAGCTGTTTAACGACAAGGTCCGCGCCCGTTTCCAACTCAATGTGCGCAATGTCCAGGAATCGAAAGCGCGTCTGCAAGCGGTGGGAGCCTACCCGGATGGCTCGCCCCACACGTTCCGTATCATCGATCCCCGGACGTTTGTCTTCACCGCGACGTTCGATCTCTGATCGGTCTCGACGCATCGCGTGACTTGCCCAACGGCGCCGTTGAAAAACGGCGCCGTTTTTTTGGCAAAAACGACCGGAAGGGGCGCCGAAATTCCTCCCGGCGTCCGCCGGACTGTCGCAGGCCGACATGCGCGCGTTAGAATTTACTCCAATCCGCCGCGGGCCTGTCGCTCATTACATGTCTCGATGAGCAAGGTAGCGCCAGGAAGAGACCTTGGGATGACCCGAGCGACATCAGATCGTTTCTCGTGTTCATTGGCCGGCGTGCAAACGCTCGCCAAGCTGCGGGCAATGCGTCACGGTTTTGGTCCATGAGCTTTTCCGCCGTCTTAAAGTCCATCGTCTTCCTCGGGCTGCTTTTCGTTATGCTCTACGTGGGCATGAATAACACGCACATGATCGATTTCCATTTCCCGATGCTGGAAGCGACGACGAAGACTCCGATCCGCGCGGCCGCAGGTTTGATTTATTTCGGCGTCTTCGCCGTGGGCGTCCTCGCGGGCACGTTACTCCACAGCGGCGGCGGCAAAAAGAAGAGCGGCGGCGGCAAGGAGAAGTAAGTTTGACCGTGGATAGCGCGAATAATTTGGATCAATGCTTCGCGGGAAGCGGGTTAGCCGAAAAAAGACAAAAACTTTCCGCACCAGCGGCTTCCCGGTTCACTTCTCCGACAAGCTGAAGGCGCCGACCGGCGACGCGCGGGGTTGGGTCAGCCGCACGTAGGCTGAGATTCCGCCCTCCGGTTGCCCATGTTTGGGGCACGAGGCGTGCGAGGGCTCTAACTGCAATGTTGCGCCCTGCCAAAAAGCGGTCGCGGGTGCGGCGAAATCCTAACTTAACCAGATCGGCGCCGCAGATTATCGCACACGATGGCGGCGGCGACGGCGGCGTTGAGCGATTCGGCCCCGCCGAATTTCGGAATCGTGACCCGGTGGGTGATCGTCGCGGCGACGGCCGGTGCAAGGCCGCGCCCTTCGCTGCCGATGACAATCACGGCGTTGGGCATCGACGGCAGCGAATGCACGGAGTCACCCGTGAGATCGCAGCCCAAGGTGGCCACGCCAGCGGCCCGGTCGGCTAGCGCAGCCGCGAGATCGACGGTGTAGGTGGGCATGCGGGCGAACGAACCCATGCTGGCATTGATGACTTTTTGGGAAAATAAATCGGCGCAGTCCGGGGAAAGCAGCACGCGGTCGAGGGCGTACCAGTCGGCAATCCGTAATAGCGTGCCGACGTTGCCGGCGTCCTGCACCCCATCGAGTGCGAGCGTGAGGCCGTGATCGAGTTCGCTTGGTCCGAGGGTCCGGCGTTCCAGTTTACCCACCGCAAGCACCGACGACGGGGTGGGAAAATGACTCGCGCGGGCCATTTCTTCCGGAGTGACCAGCACAACCCGGGTCTGGGCCGCAGTCGGAGCCGGAACAGGAGCAGAGGTCCAGCCCGGCCATTCATTGGTGGCGTAGATCTCGACGAACGGAAATTTCGCGGTGAGCAACTCGGCAACAACCTTCTCCCCTTCGACGACAAAGAGTCCGAGTGCTTCGCGATGCTTTTTTTCGCGGAGCGCGCGGAGGTGCTGGAGATCGGCTTTGGCGGGCATCGCGGAGTTAGCATGGCGCCGCTCGCGCCACCGGCTCAAGCGCGGGTTTGGGTGAAACCCGGAAGATGACTTACGCTCATCCAGCCCGAAGCGCGGCCCCAAACGAGCGGCGGACGACAATCGGACTGCTCGCGATTCGGATGCTCGCCACGTTCGTCCGTGGTGGAATTCCGCGCGCGATTTTTCGCCGCCAGTCGGGCTTTCAGTCCGCGGCCGCATTTATCCCGTCATAGCGTATGAAGCGGACGACGTGGTTTTTTCCGTGAATTGAAGGCCCGCGGCTACTGGGGAAACTTCCGCGTTTACCGTAAGCCCGACCGATTCTAAGTAAACGGGTCGAAAGCTCTCACGCTTTTGCGTACGCTGGCTGCGACGCAGTTGACGGACCAGACCGGTAAAGGCGGCGCGCTGGGTCGGAGCCTCGCGCCGCTCAAGAAATCGAAGCAACCGTTAGGGCGCGAGCAAGGCTCGCACGTCCGCGTCGAGATCCGCCGTGGTCCGTCGCGCGAGTCGATACGTGTTCGTCGCGCTCACCTTTTCGCCGGGATGCAAGGTCTGCAGCGGCCCGAACATCTCGAGTTCCACGTACGCGACAGGATCGGCATTCGTGTACACTTGCGCGCTGCAGCCGTTGTCCGGGTAAGTCGCGCCGGCGATGCGGGGCTGATCGATGCGGAGTAATTCTTTTTCGCCGGCCCAGACGAGCGTCGAGGCGTCGTTGGAGAGTTTTTTCTGGGCGCGATGATCGCGCGTGAGCCGGAGCCAGTTGCCCTCGCGCGTCCCAAAACCGGCGAGCGCAGCCGAGCCCGGGGCGAGCCCGTCGGGGAAAATCGAATTGGCCGGCAACGGTACGATCAACGCGACCGGATCGCGGAGCTGCGAGATCACCCAGATTGAAACGGAAGACGGCGCGCCGGAGATTTTTTCAAACGTGGTTTCGATGCGCAGCACCGGAGCGACGGGATCGAGTACGATGCGCCGCACGGTGCGAATGCCGAAGCGCGGGCTTTCCGGCGATTCAAGGATGACCGAGCGATCGGGATTCACCCGCGCCTTGAGCGCCACGGCGTCGAAGACATCCGGCGGTGGCCAGTTCCACGCTTTCTGCGGCGCGGGCCAGGTTTTGTCGCCGCCGAAACTCCCGGTGGTTTTCCACGGATCAGCCGGCATCGGTTTCCCGGCGAGCTTTTCGTTGACCCACAACGGACCGTCGGTCTCGCCGACAAAACGAAACTGCATCACGCGTCCCACCGACGGCACAATGACGGCCTCGACCACGCCGTTGCGCAGGATGATGGCATCGTGCCAGCCGCTGAACTCCTGGTCGGTCGCGACCGTGAGGGGCGAATCGGCCGCGATTCCGCGGTTGATGGAGAGGGAGAGGGTGAGTGCAAGCAGCACGAGGCGGTAGTACGGGGTGCGCATAATCGCGATCTTGGCCCGCTCGGCGGTGCGGTGCAAGAGTCCACGGCGTTGCACGCGCTGGTTGCAATCGACGCCGCCGAAACAGAAGGTCGGAGCCGATGAAACTCGGAAAATTTGCGGGAGCGTTGCTCGGGTTGTTGGCCGGTGCGGCATTCGGCGCGGAATCAAAACCTAACATCATTCTCATCCTCGCGGACGATTTGGGTTACGGCGAACTCGGCTCGTACGGACAGAAGTTGATAAAAACACCGGTGCTCGATCGCATGGCGGCGGAAGGGATGCGCTTCACGCAGTTCTACGCCGGCAACACGGTCTGCGCTCCGTCGCGCAGTGTGTTGCTCACGGGCCTTCACACCGGCCACACGCGCGTGCGAGGCAACGCGGGTCCGCAAAATACCGCCGCGCAAACCCTCATGAGCGGCGACGTCACATTCGCGCGCGTTCTGCAGCAAGCGGGCTATCGAACCGGGCTCATCGGCAAATGGGGTCTCGGTCTGGTCGACGAGCCCGGCGAGCCGCGCAAGCAGGGTTTCGACTCGTATTTCGGATTTCTCAGCCAGACGCAGGCGCACAATCATTTTCCAGATCACCTCTGGCGCGACGGCGTGAAGGTGCCGTTGCCCAACGATCTCGTGCATCTGGGCGCGGTCGAAGGCACCGGTTATGCGACGAAGCGCCTGGCGTACGCTGGCGATTTGTTTGCGGCCGAGGCCCATAAATTTATCGCGGATAATGCCGCGCGCCCGTTTCTGCTTTATCTCTCCGTGATCGCGCCGCACGCGAATAACGAGCGCGCCAAGGCGCTCGGCGATGGCAACGAAGTGCCGGACTTCGGCCCGTATGCCGACCGGCCGTGGACTGACACGCACAAGGCTCACGCGGCGATGATCACGCGGCTGGACGCGCAGATCGGAGAACTGCTCGCGGATCTGAAGCGCCGCGGGCTCGACGAAAACACGCTGGTGCTTTTCGCGAGCGATAATGGCCCGCACGAGGAAGCCGGGCCAGGCTATGATCCCAAGTTTTTCGAAGTCTGCGGTCCGCTAACGGGCATGAAGCGCGCGCTGACCGAAGGTGGCATCCGGATTCCTTTCATCGCGCGCTGGCCCGGCCAGATCAAGCCGGGGGCCGTTTCAACTCACGTCGGCTACTTTGGTGACATGATGGCGACGTTGGCCGAAATCGGTGGAGGGAAAGTGCCGGCGTCACTCGACAGCATCAGTCTCGCGCCAACGCTGCTGGATCGAGGCCCACAGCCGAAACACGAATTTCTTTATTGGGAGTTCTACGAGGAAGGCGTGAGTCAGGCGGTCTTGCTTGAAGGCCATTGGAAAGGACTTCGCTTGAAAACAACTTCAGCACCGCTGCAGCTCTTCGATTTGGATCACGATTTGGCCGAGCAGCACGATATCGCCGCGAAACATCCGGAGGTGGTGGCGCGAATCGCCGACCTGATGCGCACGGCGCACATCGATAACGCCTACTGGAAAATACCCGCGCGGTAAATCACGGCCGTTCGCGCCGCCCGCGAAAACGCCCGCGAACATGTCACCTATTAAGTG
>CAIXKG010000096.1 GCA_903919985.1 uncultured Opitutia bacterium
CAAGGCCGCGACTACCGCCTCACCGACGTCCACGGCCACGTCGTGAAAAAACTTCTCGCCTGACGCGCGCGATGAAACCGCTCCCGTCCGCATCGCATCCGACCAACCAGTCGCCCTCACCGAACTAAAACCCGGCGACATCAGCCGCAGGAACCTCACGAGCGAGCAAAAAGGCCACCGGCCCACTGCACCGCGCTCTGAATCACCGACGCCACCGGAAACGCCGCGGCTAACGCAACGAGCGAAACCAGATCTACCGGCGTGAAGCAGGCCAATCCTGCCAGGCGGACATAGAATCCTCTCGTCTTGCCTTGGTGGTCGCTAGACTTTTTATCCGTCGAGACTGGTCTGCGTGCGCTCGAAGCGACCGACACCAGTGGCTTCGTCAGCTCGCTCGCCCCGTCCGCCCCCACCCCCGCTGCCGACGCACACTCTTCCCCGAACCCCATGAAAACAGAATCTACCCTCGCCGCGATCGCCGGCTGGCTCGCGCTTAGCGCCGCCACTGCCGTGCCTGCCCAGCCTCCCGCCACCGCTCCGGCCACCGGCACCATCGAGGGCCGCGTGTTTAATCCCGGCACCGGCGAGTATTTGGAGTTCGTGCGCCTCACGGTTGAGGGCACTTCGCGCGAGACGTTCACCGATTCGGCGGGCGAGTTTCGGCTGGTAAATGTGCCCGCCGGTCCGGCAAAAGTGACCGCGTTCCGCACGGGCGTGTTGCCGCAGTCAAGGACGGTCGCGGTGACTTCCGGTCAGGTGGCGCGGCAGAACTTCGAGCTTTCGTATCAGCGGTCGTCCGCCGCCGCCGATACCGCGATCAAGCTGGATCGGTTTGTCGTCTCGACCTCAAAGCAGATGGACGGCGCGGCGATCGCGATCAACACGCAGCGGTTCGCGCCGAACACGATGAACGTCGTCGCCGCGAATGAGTTCGGGCCGGTTGCCGACGGCGGAGTGGGCGAGGTGCTCAAGTCCGTGCCCGGTGTGTCGATCGCCCGCGGCGGTTTCGGCGATGCCTACCAGGTCTCGATCAACGGCGCGCCGCCGCGCAACGTGCCGATCACCATCGGTGGCATCAGCCTAGCGAATTCCGCGTCCGGGCTGAATCGGTTCACCGGCATGCAACAATCCTCGATCAATAATTTTTCCCGGATTGAGATCGTCTATACGCCGACCCCCGAGACGAGCGCCGCCGCGCTGGCCGGTACGGTCAACATGGTTCCGCTCAGCGCCTTTGAGCGGTCCAAACCAATCGTGAATTTCAATGTCTCGATGATGATGCGCGACAACGACCGCTCGTTTCGCCGCACTCCCGGTGCGCTGCACGAGCCCGCGCGCAAGGTGCATCCCGGCTCCGATTTCTCGGCCATCGTCCCCGTCAACGATCGCTTCGGTTTCACCGTTTCCGGCAGCGCCTCGGCACTCTATACGGCGGCCGATTTTCTGCAAAATACTTGGGCCGGTGCGGGCGTAGCGACCAACGGCACGACGCTCCCCGACACCACGGCCGACAAACCCTACCTGACCGTCTTCCAATTCCGCGACCGTCCGGTCTTCTCGAAGCGCATCACCCTCGGAGCGACCGCCGACTACAAGCTGAGCCCCCATGACCGGCTTTCGCTCTCGGTGCAGTATGGATTCTCCGACGCGCAGGCCTATCAGCGTCAGGTCAATTTCACCATTACGGGCGTCGCACCCGGCAATTTCACCACGCGCTCCACGCACGGTAACCCTGGGGCCGGCACGATTCAACTCGTCAACAATTACACCAAATTGGGCGGGCCGGTCATCACGCCTGCGCTCACCTATCGGCATGACGGCCCGGTGTGGAAAATAGAGGCCGCGACGGGATTTTCGCGATCCGGTCGGTTTAACCAAAACATCGACCAGAGCGCGTTCAGCGCGGCGACGGCGCAGCGGGCCAACGTCACGATCGCGTTCGACGACATTTCATACCTGCGGCCGGGACGGATCGCCGTAACCGACGGGACGACAGGTGCGCCGATCGATCCGTTCAACATTAGCACCTACGGTCTGACGACTTCCACGGGCGTCTTGCTGAAAGCGGAAACCTACAAGCGAACTGCATTCGCCAACATCCGGCGCGATATCTCCACGCGGATTCCCGTCACCGTGAAAGCCGGCTTCGATCTGCGCGACGAGCGGTTCGACACCCGAACCTTCAGCCCGACTTACACGTTCGTCGGTGCCGATGGCCGGCCAGCCACGGCGGACGACAATGCGTCGGTGGTGTTCGACCCGAGCTTTTCGCAACGCATTCCACCCTTCGGATTCCCACGCATGGATGTGATGAGCAACCAAAAGCTGTTTGCGATCTACCGCGCGACGCCGGCCTTCTTCACGACCAACGATGCGACGACGCACACCGCCACCGTGAACAACTCCAAATACGCCCAGGAACTGGTGTCGGCGGGCTACGTGCGAGGCGATGTGCAGTTTCTCGACCGCCGGCTGAAGCTCGTCAGTGGCTTCCGCGTGGAACAAACCAATGCGAAGGGCGAAGGCCCGCTGATCGACGCCACGCGAAATTTTCAGCGCGACGCCACGGGGAGATTCGTGCTGGGTGCAAATAGTCGCCCGCTCCCGATCACGAGCGAGGCGGTGGCGGCGGCGAAGCTGACGAATGTGGACCGCGGCCTGAACGCCGAAAAGGAGTATCTCCGGTGGTTCCCCAGTCTCAACGCGACCTACAACCTTCAAGACAACCTCATCGCCCGTGCCGGCTATTATTGGTCCATCGGCCGGCCGGACTACAACCAATACGCGGGCGGCCTGACGCTGCCCGACCTCAGCCTGTCGGCCGCGCCGACTAATCGCATCAGCGTGAATAATATCGGCGTCAAGGCGTGGACCGCGAAAACGTTGAAATTCTCCCTCGAGTATTATTTCGAGCGCGTCGGCTTGGTGTCGGTCAGCGCGTATCAGCGCAAGATTAAGGACTTCTTTGGTTCCACGGTGTTCACTCCGTCCGCCAATTTTCTCCAACTCTACAATCTCGATTCCGCCACTTACGGGGCCTACGACGTCGCGACGCAATACAACCTCACCACGCCCGTCCGCATGAGCGGGGTGGATCTGAATTACAAGCAGGCGCTCACGTTCCTGCCCGACTGGGCGCGCGGCATCCAAGTGTTTGCCAATGCCGGCGCGCAGCATCTGACCGGGGACGATTCGGGGAGCTTCGCGGGCTACATCCCGCGAACTTACAACTGGGGCGTCAGCCTGACGCGGCCGCGCTACAATGTGCGCGTGAATTGGAACTACTCCGGTCGCGCGCGGCAAAGTATCGTCGCGGCCGGTCGCAGCATTGGGGTTGACACCTACACCTGGGGCTCGAAACGAATGGTCGTCGATGCGAGTGGGGAGTTTTATTTCTACAAACGGTGGGCCGCGTTTGTGAGCCTCTCAAACTTCGCCGATGCGCCCATCGACCTGGAAATCGCCGGGCCGGCCACACCCGACCACGCACAGTTCCGATCGCGCACGAACTACGGCGCTCAGTGGACGTTCGGCGTGCGCGGCACGTTTTGACCCTAAGAAATCTGTCTTCCGCCCATCTGCCGCACCCGCCAAGCTTACTTCGCTGATGAAACGTTTTCTGCTGCTTTCCTCGCTACTTCTGGCGTCCGCGTTGACCACGTTCGCGTCCGACGCCGACGCCCATTTCGTCCGCCGTGTCTGGCCGCTCTTCGCCGAGA
>CAIXKG010000097.1 GCA_903919985.1 uncultured Opitutia bacterium
GTTGACGATGGCGTGAATCACGTAATCCCCATCCTTGGGCACGGTGAACGTGAAAATTGCTTTTCCGCCCTCCGCGACCTCGGTCTGCGCCGGCTGGGAGATCGCACCGTCTTTTAGCACGAAAGGCGCGCTCACCACGGCGGTCGTCACCGCGAGAACCGGTTCCACCGTCGCAGTTTTTGTCGCCGCCGGCGCCGCGGTTTGCGGGGTCGGGTCGGCGGCGAACATCGGAATGGCCAGAGCTAAAGTCACCAACACAAGGGGGAGTGTTTTCATGGGGTAAATCTGCCTAGCGCCGACCGATGATTCATCAAATCAAATAGCAGCGGGCCTTTCGCCGCGCCCCCACTCCGAATCAGCCTACGGTTTCGCCGCCTTGGCGACTTCGACCGCGAAAGCGTAATCCGGACCGAACATATTCGAACGAAAAACGATGAACTTCTGATCGGGCGTGAAGCTGGGATTCGGTTCCAGCCGATAGTTGTGCTTCCCCATATTTACGAGTTTCTCTGACTCGAGATAGCCGCCCTTGATCAAACCTTCGCCCAAGGTTTTCCCGGCCACCCGCACCGGATGAAACAGGAAAATCCACGGCGATTGGTTGTCACCGTCGCCGCAGAAAAGTTTTCCATCGGGCGATGAGTTGTCGTGAATGGACGACTGGTCCGGTCCGTAGGAATACCAGGTCCGCTCGCCGGTCTCGACTTGGTAACTGGCAATGAACGACGTTTTTCCGCCGCGGGGAAAATGCAATTGATAGAACACGGTCTTGCCGTCTCCGCCCCACCACTCATGGCCCGCGATTTCCATTTCCATGATGCGCCGATGCACCAGCTGATTGTGACTGCCGTCGGTCCGAATGGTCCAGATCCGCTCGACCTGCTGCCACTGACCTTCGTGACAATACATCAAGAGCGAGGGATCGATCGTGGAAAATTGCAGATGATTTAACCAATCGGTGCTGTGCTCCAGCAGCGGTTTCACGTGCCCGCTCTTCAGGTCGATCGTGAACATCGTCATGGGCAATTTGGCGGCAAGGCGGCGCGCCATGAGTTGTCCTTTGTTTTCCGGCTCGCCGAGATTGGTCGCCGACAT
The DNA here is from genome assembly GCA_903919985.1 of uncultured Opitutia bacterium. Classification (GTDB taxonomy): domain Bacteria; phylum Verrucomicrobiota; class Verrucomicrobiia; order Opitutales; family Opitutaceae; genus Tous-C4FEB. The sequence continues at coordinate 1,096 of CAIXKG010000097.1, forward strand.
CCGCGAGGGCGTTTGTGCCGGCGTGCCATCGTACGCTCCACCGGCGTTCGCATCGCCTTCGATGAACGTACCGGCCGCGAGCGTTTCGTCGGCGTTGATCGTCGCGACACTCGCCCGACGCGGCAGATCGGCGAGCTTCCGGTTTTCGCCCGTCTCAAGGTTGGCGCACCACAGCGTGGAAAAATAAGGATCCGCGGTGGCCTTGGTGTAGTAGACCGTCGGCGATTTGTGCGCGACGATGATGGCTTTGACCGTGCCGGAAACAATCTTGCGGGCCTCCAGCGTGGTCAGGTTGAGCACCGAAATGCCGTCCGGGGTCGTGTAGGCCATCGACTTTCCATCGGGCGTGTACCCGTTGAAGTTGAAATAAAAACTATCCGACCCCGGCTCGCGCGTCAGTCGGATCACGCGGTGTCCGGTGTCCGGATCAATCCACGAAAGCGGTGGTTCGCCTGACGGTAGCGACGGTGGCACCGGCGCAGCCGCGGCCAGAATACTTGGAACGGAAGGGCCGAGCACGGCGCAAAATAACGCGCCGAGGATAACGAGGCGGGAGCGGGTAATGAACATGGGATGGGTTGAGGGGATAAGGTGGAAGCGTGTTACCCGCGCCTGCCCTGGCAATTCGCGGTCATCCAGACAGTCGTATTAAAACTTGGGCCCGCGAATCGTGCTGATCGGCGCGCACTCGCTGGCAACGTAGAACCATGCCAACGGGCGCAGATCCAAGGTTCCGATCAGCCCAAAGCTCAGCCCGAGGCCGTTCTGAAAACGCCGCCTAGCGAGCCCGCCCACAATCAACCCGCTCGTCGATATCGGTGGCGCAAAGGAATTGGAGCTCGGTGACATGAGGCGGAATCATTAAATTAATCGTCGTCCGGCATCCGTTTCACTTCGATCGCGGCTGATCCCCTTCCCTCTGATTATTTTTTATTCCCCATGAATTCCCGTCGTATCAGGAAACAAGCGCTCGGTAGTTTCGCGTTTAGCGCCCTGTTCGCGCTCGGCTGCGGATGGACCCACGCAGCGGAATCTTTGGCTCCCTCGCCTTATGCGACCGGACCGCGGACGCGCGACGGCCTCGGCCAATATTACTTTGGCCGCGAGATTGCCTCCTACATGACTCATCAAGGCGCACCGTGGCTCGACCGGCCGGAACGCGACGACGAGGAACGTCCCGATCTCGTGCTCGCGGCGCTGAAGCTCGAGCCCGGCCAGATCGCGGCCGATATCGGCGCTGGCACCGGCTATTTTAGCTGGCGGCTCGCCAAGGCTGTCGGGCCCAGCGGGCGCGTTTACGGCGAGGAGATTCAGCCCGAGATGCTGGCCCTGCTTGCAGCCAGTATGAAGGAGCACAAGGTCAACAATGTGATCGGGGTGCTCGGCACGATCGATGACCCCAAATTGCCCGAACCGGTCGATCTCGTGATCATGGTGGATGTCTATCACGAGATCAGCCAGCCCGCCGAAATGATGGCTGCGATTTGCCGTCAGTTGAAGCCCGGCGGACGCGTCGCCTTCGTCGAATACCGCGGTGAGGATCCAGCGGTGCCGATCAAGCCGTTGCACAAAATGACCGAGGCCCAGGTGAAAAAGGAAATGAGCGCCCTACCCTTGGAGTACGTCACGACGATCCGCACGTTGCCCCGGCAGCATCTGATTATCTTCCGCAAAATGGCCCCGCCCGCTGCGCCGGCCGGAAAATAGGCAGGAGAATTCCTTCGGACCTATTTTGCCTTACACGTTGCCCGCCGGTCAGCGCGCGGACCTCTACACAGGCCAATCACCCCAAGCTAGGTCGACCGACTTTTAGCGGCCTAGCCCACAATTGCGGGCGGGACATTCTCGTTTCCGTCCGTCGAGCTGCCTTGCAGGGGGCGCACCGCCACGAGCTTTACCACGGCGCGGTGCTCGCTCCGCGACTCCGCCAGCGACACCGCAAACACCGCCTCCCAATCGTTCAGGCCTTCCGCATCGACGAGCATCTGCGCAACTTCCATTTGCCTTCCGCCGCCCTCCGCGTCCACGCGGGAAACCGCCGTCGCGAAATGCGTGTGCTTCGCCGCCCGTCCCTCGGGATCGAGCCGGAACCGGCCGCGCTCGCGGAAATAATCCTCGAACGCCCCGGCCGCGTTTCCGCCCTCCATTTCTTCGCCCGAAAGCGCCGCTTGCAGCCGGGAAAAAATCTCCGCCCGCACCAAGCGTCGAAACGCCACGGCATCGCGCGTCACGTCGTAACTAGCCGGGCGCGCCGGTTTGTCCGGCGACGCCTCCGCCGCGATCCACTCCGGATTTTTCAAACGCTCCCATTCCTCCAGCAGACTCGCATCGACACCGCGAATGAGCTCCCGGAAATAAATTTCCATCTCGGCCACCTCCTCGGTCTTCGCGCTGTCCGGCACCGTTTGCGCGAGGACCTTCCAGACCTGCGACAAGTGCCGCAGGAGCAGGCCTTCCATCCGCTCCAAGCCATATTCGCGAATGTAATCGGCAAACGACAAATAGCGTTCGAACATTTCGCGCGCGATCGACTTCGGCCGCACGTTTTCCCCTTCCACCCACGGATGCGCCGCCGCGAACGCATTGAACGTGTCGTACAAAAATTCCCGCAACGGCTTGACGTGCTCCACCTCCTCCAGCTTCGCGATGCGTTCGTCGTATTCGACCCCTGCCGCTTTCATCTCCGCCATCTTCTCGGTTTTCAACCGGTCCACCTGCCGCCGCAAAATCGCCTCCGGGTCTTCGACGATCGCCTCGCACAACGTCAGCACGTCGAACGGATAGTCGGGCGACTCGCGCGGCAGCAAAGGCAGCGTGTCGAGCAGGTAAAGCGACAGCGTCTGGTGCAGCGAAAAATCGTCCTGCAACTCCACGTTCACCCGCAATTTTCGTCCGCCGACGCTGCGCTCCGCCCGCGGCATGATCGACACGATCTTCCGGTCGACCAGCGCCCGAAACAACTGCCACGCCCGTTTGCGCAGCGCCGCTTTGCGCACCGGCGGTTCATGATTCTCGGCAATCAATCGCTGCATCGCCCGGCAGCCGTCGCCGTCCCGGCCCAGCATCAACAACATCATGCCGTGCGAAACGGTGAATCGGGAACTCAACGCCTCCGACGGCGCCGTCTGCAGCCGCTCAAATGTTTTCGCGTCCCAGCCGACCGCGCCCTCGGGCGCCCGGGCTTTCACGAGCTTCTTCGCCTTGCCGGGATTGCCGGCGGCCTTTTCCTCGGCGCGCTTGTTTTCGATCACGTGTTCGGGCGCCTGCGCGAGGACGTAGCCGCGGTCGTCGAATCCCTTGCGACCAGCGCGACCGGCGATCTGCCTGAAATCCCGCACCGCAAGCACCGCCGCTTTCTTACCGTCGTATTTCCATAACTGCGTAAACACCACGGTGCGAATCGGCACGTTGATGCCGACGCCAAGCGTGTCCGTGCCGCAGATGAGTTTCAGCAGCCCTTTTTGTGCAAGCTGTTCGACGAGAATTTTATATTTTGGGAGCAATCCCGCGTGGTGCACGCCAATGCCGTGCCGCAGCCAGCGCTTCACCTCTTTGCCATAAGGGCTGTTGAATTTCACGCGCTCCAATTCCGTCGCGAGCACCGCCTTCTCCTCTCGCGTGCAAACATCGAGACTCATCAAAGCCTGCGCCGCCTCCGCCGCATCGCGCTGGGTGAAATGCACGAGGTAAACGGGCGCGCGCTTGGCCGTCAGCAGATGAGCCACTTGCTCGGCCAGCGGCGTCTCCGAATACTCGAAACTGAGTGGTACCGGTCTGATCTCGCTGCGCACCGTGACGCTGGGCGCGCCCGTGACGCGGGTCAGATCGCGCTCGAAAAAATCTGTGGAGCCCAAGGTCGCCGACATCAGCAAAAACCGAGCGCCGGGCAGCGTGAGGAGCGGCACCTGCCACGCCGTGCCGCGTTCCGCGTCCGAGTAATAATGAAATTCGTCCATGATGACCGCCTTCACGGCGGCCGCGCGCGGCCCACCCGCGAGCGCAATGTTCGCCAGAATCTCCGCGGTGCAGCACAACACCGGCGCGTCGAGATTTACGCTGGCATCGCCCGTCATCATCCCGACGTTCTCCGGACCAAAATCGCGGCAGAGCGCCAGAAACTTTTCGTTCACCAGCGCTTTGATCGGACACGTGTAGACAGAGCGCTCACGAGCGCACAGCGCCTTGAAGTGAAGGGCGGCGGCCACGAGGGACTTCCCGGAGCCGGTGGGCGTGGCGAGAACTACGTTTTTACCGGCGAAGAGTTCGAGGATCGCCTCCTCCTGTTCTGAATAAAGCGCGAGCCCTTTCTCCGCCGCGGCCGCGAGAAACCGATCGAGCACGGCATCGACCGAAGGCGTACCCGCCAAAGGCGCGAGCGGAGCGGAAGGCAAAATCATTCCCATCACAACGCCGGGTCGGACGCCGCGACACAAGAAAACCCGTTTGAATATCGGACCGAAAACGCACTTCCGCCGCTGCGACTCGGTTCGAAGCGAGAGCGCCGTGGGTCCGCGCGCTCAGGGCTTCGCGCCCAACGCCGCCTCACGTAGCGCTTGGGTCAGCTGCTCGTAAAACGAATCGTAGAGACCATGCTTGGCGATCGTCTTTTCCGTCGCGCCGGCTTTGAAGTCGCCTTCCAAAAGTTCACTCAAGCGCAGGCCGACCTCGGTATGGCCGTCGTCGATCGCGCGCAGATGGACCTCGATCAAAAACTGGCGGGACGAGCCAAACTTGGCGGTGTCGCGCTGACCGCTGCGCGCATTCACGATACCCTGCGCCAGCGCGCTGCGCGTAACCATGAAATCCATGCGCTTAAGCGCTTTTTGCGCCGCCGCGTAGACCGTGGCATGGCTGGCGGCAAATGGCCGGCTCTGCAGCGGCGCCTGGTCGAAACGCTCCATCACGCGATCGGAAATCGACTCACAGCCCGTGAAGGCGAGCAAAAGACCGAGCAGACAAAGCAGGCGATAGAATTTCATTGGGGCTGCTGTTGGGAAATGCAGTGGAGAGTGCCAAGTCCCCATACGAGTTCCAAGCAATCGATCGGAATGATCGCCCGACCAGGAAAACAACCAGCCAAAATCTCCGCCGCTTCCGCGTCGCGCTTAGGCTGGCGGAAAGCGGGCATCAGGACCGCTCCGTTGATGATCAGGAAATTCGCGTAGCTCGCCGGTAACTGCTGGCCATCGCAAAACGCCGGCTTGGGCATGGGGAGTTCGACGATCTTAAATTTCTTCCCGGCGGGCGTACGCAGACTTTTTAAACGATCGAGATTCTCCTGCAGGATCGGATGATTCTTATCGCGTTTATTGTTCTCCATCACGGTCACGATTCCGTTCACGGAAAAAAACCGCGTCATGTCATCGATGTGGCCATCGGTGTCGTCGCCGATGATCCCGTCACCCAACCAAAGGACCTGCGAGACGCCGAGGTAGTCGTGCAAGGCCCGCTCGATCTCGGCCTTCGTCATCCGGGGATTCCGATTTTTGTTCAGCAAACAGGACTCGGTCGTGAGCAGCGAACCGGCGCCATTTACATCGAGCGAGCCACCTTCCATGACCATCTTTTTTTCAAACCGGCGGAGTCCGAGCTCCGCCGCGATTTTCGGCGGGATGGTATTGTCCAAATCGTACGGCGGATATTTGCCGCCCCACGCGTTGTGTTCCCAATCCGTGACCGCGACTTCGCCCGTCCGATCATTCTTCACGAAGATCGGACCGTGGTCACGACACCAGGCATCGTTCGTTGGATGGTCGTATAAGGTGACCTTTGAGAGATCGGCCTTTGCCTTGGCGATGAGCGACCACGCGCGCTTCTGGAGCGGCTCGGCGATATTGATTCGCACCTCCTCGAAACGACTGATCGTCGCAACGATCTCGGCAAACTTGGCCGGGATGGGGCGAAAATGGCCGGGCCAGGTTTTCAGGTTGTGCGGCCACGAAAGCCAAACGGCGACCTGCGGCTCCCACTCGGCGGGCATGCGAAAACCCAACGACGCAGGCGTTGGGCTTTCGCGGTTTCGAGTTTCGGGTTTTGAGTTTTGAGTTGGGCGAGCCACGGGAAATTAAGTTTCTTCCGTCATTCTGAGCGCAGCGAAGAATCCAGTGCGACAACGCCAAAGACTTCGACTGCGTCCAAGTGGATTCTTCGCTGCGCTCAGAATGACAAATCCGACCGACCGGAAAAATCAGTCGATGAAACGCTTCGTCAAATCGCCGTAGGCGTCGATCCGACGATCGCGGAGAAACGGCCAGTGCGTGCGCGTCACGTCAACTTTGCCCAGCTCGATCGGCACGAGTAGGATTTCCTCCCGATCGACACTCGCCTTTGCGAGGATCTGCCCGCTCGTGCCCGCGACGAAACTCTGGCCCCAAAATTCCAAGCCCGGTCCGCCGATCGGTTGCTCCAGGCCGACCCGATTGATCGCCGCGACATAACAGCCGTTGGCCACCGCGTGGCTGCGTTGAATGGTTTCCCACGCGCCGTGCTGGTTGACGCCGTACTCGGCCTTTTCGCCCGGGTGCCAACCGATCGCGGTCGGATAAAAAAGAATCTCCGCGCCCTGCAACGCCGTGAGCCGCGCGCCTTCGGGATACCATTGGTCCCAGCAGATCAGGACGCCGATCTTACCATATTTCGTTTTCCAGCACCGAAACCCCGTGTCGCCCGGCGTGAAATAAAACTTCTCGTAGAAGAGCGGATCGTCCGGGATGTGCATCTTCCGGTAAATCCCCAGGAGCTTGCCGTCGGCATCGATGATCACGGCCGTGTTGTGATAAAGGCCCGACGCGCGCTTCTCGAAGAGCGAGGCGACGATCACGACCTTGTATTTCTTCGCGATCTTCTGAAATGCCGCGGTGCTCGGTCCGGGAATTGGCTCCGCGAGATCGAAGCAAGCGTGATCCTCGCTCTGACAAAAATACTGCGAGCGAAACAGCTCCTGCGTGCAGATGATTTTCGCCCCTTTCTTCGCGGCCTGTTCCGCGAGCGCGAGCGTCTTTTTGAGATTAGCCTTGGGGTCGGCCCCGCAGGCGTGTTGGAGAAGACCGAGGGTTACCTTCGACATGGTGATTAGACGGGCGGATTAAGCGCGAAGACGCAAAGATGCAAAGATCAGCCGCAAAGTTTGGGTGCAATTTTCACTCTGAATTCAGCCACTTCGCGGCTTTGCGCTCAACGTTAGTAGACGACTTTATTGAGCGGATATTCGACGATGCCCTCGGCGCCGAGCGATTTCAGCTGCGGGATGATTTCCCGCACAACGCTTTCGTCGATGATCGTTTCCAGCGCGACCCAGTCGGGGTTGCTCAAAGGCGAAATCGTCGGATTTCGCAGCGAGGGCACGGCCTTGATGATCGCGTCCAGCGAATTTTTCGGTGCGTTTAATTTGAGCCCGACCTTACTCTCGGCTTCGAGCGCACCGCGCAGCAACAGTGCGATCGTCTCGATTTTTTTGCGCTTCGCGGGATTCGCCCAGCTTGCTTTGTTCGCGATGAATTTCGTGTTCGTCTCGAGCAAGGTTTCCACGATCCGAAGTTTGTTCGCGCGGAGCGAACTGCCCGTTTCCGTGATGTCGACGATGGCATCGACGAGATCCGGTACTTTCACCTCCGTCGCGCCCCATGAAAACTCGATCTCGGCCTGCACCCCCTTCGCGGCAAAAAATCGTTTCGTCGTGTTGAGCAGCTCCGTCGCGATGCGTTTGCCCGCGAGATCGTTGATCGACTGGACGGACGAGTTTTCCGGCACACACAGCACCCAACGGCTCTTCAGGACCGAGGCGCGGCTGTAGATTAAGTCCATCACCTCGACCACATCCGAACCGTTTTCCTGAATCCAATCGAAGCCCGTCAGGCCGCAATCGAAGAAACCGTGCTCCACGTAGCGGCTGACTTCCTGCGCGCGCACGAAACGCCCGTCGAGTTCGGGATCGTCGATCGAGGGTTTGTACGAGCGCGAACTCGTGGCGATTTTCCAACCTGCCTTGGCAAACAGGTTTTTGGTGGATTCCTCGAGGCTGCCCTTCGGCAGTCCGAGCATCAGGAGCGGTTGAGCGGACACGCGGCCAAGGGACACTCCGCGCCGGAGGCCTTCAAGCAAATTTGCCGGGCGAGTCACGCTCAGACATTCGCAAAACCAGCCGAGCGGTCCTTCAAAGTTTTCGCGGCGAGTCAAAGACCGACGAAATCATCGAGCCCATCGACGGGCTCCGACCGTGATCCGCCGGCAATGGCTGGAGCGGCCACGGCGTGTGCCACCCCTCGCGGCAACAATCCGAATCAGGACCCGCCCGGACCAGCGCTTCATTGACAACTGAATCTCTGCCTTCGACCTTCGCAGCCTCGGCTATGTCAGTAACGTCCACGATTCGTTCCCCCGCAAAACCTCTGATTCTGATTGTCGAGGATCAGCCGGAGCTCGGCAAATTGATCGCGAACTATCTGGAAAACGCGGGCCTGCAGGCCCAGATCTGCAGTCGCGGCGATGCCGCCGTGAGATTCCTGAAAGATCATTTTGCGAATTTGATGCTCCTCGACATCGACCTGCCGGACCAATCCGGATTCGCCGTGCTCGAGAAATTGAAGAAGGAGGGTATTTCCGTCCCGACGATTTTTCTCACCGGCGACGACGAAGAATCCAGCAAGCTTCGGGGGCTCGAAATGGGTGGCGACGACTACGTCACAAAGCCCTTCAGCTACGCGGAGCTGATCGCTCGCATCAACGCGGTCCTGCGGCGCACGGAGTCCGCCTCCGATCGAAATATCACCAAGAACGTCAAGGTCAGCGACCGCCCCTTCGAGTTTTGCGGGTCGCAGATCAATCCGCAGCGGCTTGAGGTCACATTTCCCAAGCAAAAGGTCACGCTGAACATCGGCCGGAAGGAGCTCGGCATCATCGCCTATCTGCACGCACACCAAGGCGAGGTGATCACACGTCAGACTCTCATCCATTCCGTGTGGGGTATTCATGCTGATATCACGAGTCGCTCGCTCGACCAGTACATCGTGAAGATCCGCGAGCTGTTCGGCGAACACGGGCTGAAACTCGACCGCTTCCGCACGGTGCACGGCGTCGGCTATATCTTCGATCCGACCGGCGTGACGAACGTCGGGGAATGAGATGGCCAAAGGTCAGGCGGATTATTCCTAATCCGCCGCGCCGGCTCTGCCCTTAAGCCGGCGCTTCAGGGTGAACCGGCCCCACCCTTTGCAGCCCCAGCCTCGCCACCAGCGATGGCATAGAAGTCTCCGCGATATCGCCGCGATCGCATCGCCACTGGGCTCAAGCGAAGCACCGAGAAAAGCAATTTTCACCCGCGAGGCGAAACCCCGCAGCGGCGAAGATTCACCTGCGATAAACGCACGCCGTGCCGTTCGTAAACCCCGGGCCGCCCCCGCAACCACAAAACACGGAATTCAGCGCGCCTACCGCGCCCTCACCGCTTCACGTGCCTGGTTGCACGTACAGCACCGGCGCGAAGAGCCGGCGCTCAGCGCCACGCGGGTCGTCTCCCACCCGGGTCGAGGTGTCGAACAACATCGTTGACCGCCGCACGAGGTCGAAGCGTGGCCACGGCGCCAGCGCGGGCGTGTTCGGAGTGCCCGTGCGGGCAAAAGCGATGAGCGCCGAACTCATCTCATCGGCGATTTTTTGTGCAGCCGCCCCGCCGCCCACCGTCAGGTTGCTCGCCGCCACATTGTCGAACACCAGGGGAATATCGATCATGTGCGGCGCGCGCCACTTGCCGCCGTCGGCCGGCGACGGCCAATCGACGTTATACACAAACGTCGGTGCCCCGCCTTGCTGCGCGCGCCGTTCAGTCTGAATAACAAAACCTTTCCACGAACGCGCGGCCGTGGTCGCGGCGAAAAAAATATCGGTCGGAGCATACGCCGGATAGAAGCGGCGATACTCATCGACGATTTTTTCCGGCGCGAGATTACCGATGAAAGCGGGCACGTGCTGCGCGATTTTTCCCGGCAACGCCGTCCAGGTCAGCGTGAACAACCCGTCATCCGACGCACCGATGAGGTTACGCGTTTCGTCGTGCGTATTGCCCATCACCATCGGAATGTCCGCCGACAGCGGCGATGCCTCTGGCGAAAAGGGATCGCGCGGCAACACCGAGCCGTCGACTACCGGCGTCCAATTTATCCCGCGCATCGCGAGCAACAGACGCTCGAGCGATACGCTTTGAAGTTCGCGGCAACGCTCAGGCGTGAGGTCGAGCGCCTTGAGCAAATTGCGTGCGTCGGCGGTGGCGTGTTCGCGCGTCCGCCCGGTCAGTTGTTGACCGCTCATCGTCCATACCCGGTGAAACAAACCGCGGGCCGCCGGCATGGCCATCAACGTCGCGCACTTGGCTCCGCCACCCGATTGGCCAAAAATCGTCACGCTACCCGGATCGCCGCCGAACTCCGCGATATTGTCGTGGACCCATCGCAGCGCCAGCACGAGATCGAGCTGGCCCACATTCCCGGACTCGGCGAACTCCGGTCCGCCCAGCTCCGCGAGATAGAGATAGCCCAAACCATTCAACCGGTGATTGACGGTTACAACCACGACGTCGCCCCGCGTGGCCAATCGGACGCCGTCGTAAAGGGCTTCGTTGACCGAGCCATTGCTGTACGCGCCACCATGGAAATAAACCAGCACCGGCCGTCGGCCGCCATCACGCAAAGCGGGCGTCCACACGTTGAGACGCAGGCAATCCTCGCTCATCGACTGGTCCGTCGCGGCCGCACGGCCCTGCGGTGCCATCGGCCCGAATTGCAATGCGTCGCGCACGCCCGTCCACGGTGCCGGTCGGACGGGTGCCTGGAACCGATGCAGTGCCGTGTCGGCTCCGTAAGGAATACCTTTGAACGAAAAAATCCCGCGATCGACGAAACCGCGCACCGCACCGCCGGTGGTTTTTGCCACGGAGTTCGGCTCATCGGCCGCGTGCAAGGGGGAAAATAAATTCAGCGCCGCGCTTAAACCGACGATGGCACACCAACGAAATCCGATATTCATGGGGTTCTAATTTCCGCCTCGCAGCCAAGATGGGGCACGTTTGCCGCCGAACGCGGGAGCGCAAGAACGTCAGTGGCCGGGCGGTGGTTGGGGGATCGAAGCACCGGTGGGGACACTACGACGCGACGATGCCGGGGGAAGTGAAATGTCATCTGAATCGACGTCGAAATTTCCCGCGCACCCCGGCGGGGCCATGGCGTGAAAGGCCAACGTGACCGTGCGGCCGAAAGAAAGTAGCCGCCCACATTGCACCGCAATAATCCGGACGACACCTTCTCCCGCCTCACGCGACCTTCGGTTTCTTGAGGCCCGCGCATCCACGGACGGTTTCGCCCGCGCTCGCAGGCCACGCCGGCCGAGGGCCGATACCGAACCGGCGCGTTGAGGATAACGCGCGCTACCTTATTCAGACCCACCCGCTGCGGCGCTTGACTAGGCCGGCACCCTATGAAACATCGACCCTTTCACCAACCAACATCATGGGCCAACAACTGAACAAGCTGATCAAACGCAAACGCCGCGCCGCCTACAATAAGCGCAGAAAAATCGCCGCCAAAAAGACTGCGACGAAGAAGTAAGCACCGCGCAGCATCGTTTTCTGTCCGATGAAACCGCGGCCCACGCCGCGGTTTTTTGTTCGCGCGATTCGCCCTCCCCCTTCTCCCATCATGATCAAAGTCAGTCTCATTTCCCTCGGTTGCGCCAAAAATCTGGTGGATTCGGAAATCATGATCGGCCACCTCCACCAGGCCGGCATGACCGTCATCGCCGAGGCGGAAAAGGCCGACGTCGTGATCGTCAATACGTGCTCGTTCATCGACTCCTCGAAAGAGGAATCCATCGGCCACATCCTTGAGGTGCATCAGAATCGCGGCATGAAGAAGCGCCGCCAGGAACAGAAGCTCATCGTCGCCGGCTGCATGTCGCAGCGTTTCTCAAAAGATCTTTCCTCGTCGTTAAACGACGAAGTCGACGCGTTCATCGGGCTCGATCAGGTCACCAAGGTTGCCCCGATCATCGAGGCGCTTTACGCGAAGGAGCGGGCGGGCGCCCAGGTTCCGGAAAATTTCGTCACCGCGCGTTCGACGTATATTCCCGACTACAACACGCCCCGTTTTCGGCTGACTCCGAAACACTTTGCGTACGTCAAGATCGCCGAGGGCTGCAATCACCCGTGCACGTTCTGTATCATCCCGCAAATTCGCGGCCGGCATCGCAGCCGCACGGTTGACAGCGTCGTCGCCGAGGCCCGCCAGCTCGTAAAAGAGGGCGTGAAGGAGTTAAATCTGATTTCGCAAGACACGACGTTCTTCGGCATGGACACCTGGGAGCAGCGCCCCAATCCGCGCACGCCGGTCGACTCCTCCCGCGGCACGGCCCTCACTACCCTTCTCCGCGAGCTTAACGCGATCGAGGGCGATTTCTGGATCCGGCTGCTTTACACGCATCCGGCGCACTGGAGCGACGAGCTGATCCAAACCATCGCCGAATGCCCGAAGGTGGCCCGCTATATCGACATTCCGCTCCAGCACATCAGCGACAACATGCTTGGCGCGATGCAGCGTGAAACGAGCGGCGATTACATCCGCGATCTGATCCGCCGCATCCGCGCCGGCATCCCGGGCATCGCGGTGCGCACGACTTTCATTGTGGGCTTTCCCGGCGAAACCGAAGCCGACGTCGATGAACTTTGCACGTTCATCAGCGAAACGAAATTTGAACGACTCGGCGTGTTTCGCTATTCCCAAGAGGAAGGCACGCGCGGAGCGAAGATGGAGCATCAAATTCCCGCGAAGACCAAGGAAGCCCGCTGGCACCGCCTGATGAAACTCCAGCGCGATATCGCCGCTGACGTCAGCCGGAGCCAGGTCGGCCGCAAACTCAACGTGCTCGTCGAAGAACCGGGTGTGGCCCGGGGCGAGAGTGACGCCCCCGACATCGACGGTCGCGTCTATGTGCCCCGCGGATTGCACGTGGGCGAATTCGCCGAGGTCACGATTACCGGTTTCCAAGATTACGATTTGCTCGCGCTGCCCAAGGGCGAGCGCCCGGTGGAGTTCAAGGTCGCCAAACAAGCCCAGTAAAAATCATGCCGGGGCGCGGGATTCGCCTCCGGCGCTTGGCTTGATCCTCGGCCGTCTGTGTCTTTCAGGCGACGCGCGGCATCCGCTCAATACCAGGATCAACGCCCGCAACGACCCAAATTTTTCCATGGTGGCCTGCGCCGAAACTGGCCGCCTCACCGCTTAAGACCGCCGCGAACTCACCGCCGCGAAAAAGTAGATCCGATTGCCCGACGTTAAAGCCGCAAGCGGTCCAAAGGCCGCCGTGACGCGCGATCAGGAACTCACCGCCGCCGTGTAGCGCGGGATGATTCCGTCGAACGAGCCGTTGCTGAAAAAAGCGACAACCCGCGGCAGACGCGGCGGACGCGTGTCGGCCACCAGCATATCCAACAGCGCCGCATTCGTGGGAGCCGTACGCGCGTGCACGCCTTGGGTTTCGAGGTGTTGAACGACGGCCTCGGCATCGAAGCGTTCCTCCGCTTTAAGTTTGTCTGCGCGGCTCACCGCCCCGAGGTAAACTTCATCCGCCAAGCCAAGCGCACGGGTAAACCCTGCCTGCAGCGCCTTCGTCCGCGCGGTGTTGCTCCGCGGCTCGAACACCGCGGTGAGGCGTGCGCCGGGGAAACGGCCGCGAAACGACTGCAAAGTTTCCGCAATCGCTGTCGGGTGATGCCCAAAGTCCTCAATCACCGTCAGCGCGGGCGTGCTTAAAAGTATTTCCTGCCGCCGCTTCACGCCCCGAAATCGTCCGAGCGGCTCCAAGTCGAGCCGGTCACGCCCCGTCGGCAATGGCACCCCATCAGCGACGTTTGCCAAATTCGATAAGGACGATGGCACCGCGAGCAGCGCGAGTTGGGCCGCCGTCGCGGCCATAGCGGCATTGCGGGCATTGAACAGGCCGGGCTGGGACCATTTTATCCAGGCCCACGGGCGTCCGAACCAAGTGAGCGTGAACTCAGCGCCGCTGGCCGACTCGGTAAACGCTTCGATCCGGATGTTGTTACCTGCGCCCGTGCCCACGCGCACGACGCGCGTCCACGCCATGGCGCCTAGCGCGCGCAGATTTTCGTCATCGCCATTCATCACAATGAATCCGTTGCGCGGCACAATCCGCGTCAGATGCGTGAACGTCCGCTGCACATCAGCCAGGTCGCGAAAAATATCCGCATGGTCGAACTCGAGATTGTTCAACACGGCGATGTGGGGCGCGTAGTGGATGAACTTGCTGCGCTTATCGAAGAACGCGCTGTCGTATTCGTCGCCCTCAATCACGAAAGGATCGGACCCTGCGCCGAGATGATTACCGACCGGCGGATCCTGCGGAACGCCGCCGATAAGAAATCCCGGATCGCGCCCGTTTTCCCGCAGCAAAAACGCCGCGAGTGCAGTCGTCGTGGTTTTGCCGTGGGTGCCGGCTACGACGATATTTTTTCGCAACCGCAAAACGTGATCGTGCAGCAGCGCCGGCAGCGAAGTAAACGGCAGCGCGCGGGCGTCGAGCAGCCACTCGACTTCGGCGTTACCGCGCGACATCGCGTTGCCGATCACGACCAGATCCGGTTTTAACATCGCCAGTCGCGCCGGATCATAGCCCTCGTGCAACGTGATGCCGGCCTCGGCCAGCACGGTGCTCATCGGCGGATAAACGCCCGTATCAGCGCCGAGCACCTCATGGCCCGCCGCTCGGGCGAGCAACGCCGCATTGCCCATGGCCGTGCCGCAAATGCCCATAAAGTAAATCCGCATGGAAGTTTTGTTGCGCGCCTGTCCGCGGGAATCCACACGAAACTATGCCCCGTTTCCGCCGGCCCACCCGCATTGGGATTGTCCTGCTCGTGTTCGTCGCCTCCGCGCTCGCGCAAACTACCGCCGAGCCGCCAGCCGTTTCACTCGGGAAAATCGTCGTCACACCTAGCCGCTACGGCGTTTCGCACGAGCCCGCGACGGCCGGAGCCGCGCTCACCGCCGCCGATCTCGAAGGCCTGCCGCAGCTGGGCGAGGATTTGTACCGGACGATCGCGCGGCTCCCCGGACTCGCCGCCGACGACTTCACCGCGAAATTCTGGCTGCGCGGTGCGCCGAACGCCCAGGTTCTCGCGCGCTTCGACGGGGTCGACCTGATCGAGCCGTTTCATTTGAAGGATATCGATGGCGCGCTCTCGATCGTCGACCTCCAATCGATCAACCGGCTCGATCTCGTCACGGGCGGTTTCACCGCCGAGTACGGCGACCGGCTCGCCGGCGTCCTCGCGATGGAAACCAAGGCCGGCGCCAACCTGCCCCAACGCACCTCGCTCGGCCTGAGTCTCACCGGCGTGCGCGCCGCGAGCCAGGGTGGGTTCGCCGACGACCGCGGTCACTGGCTCGTCAGCGCACGTCGCGGCTATCCTGATCTCGCGCTGAAAGTGCAAGGCCGCGACGACGAACTCGATCCGCGCTACTATGATGTCAGCGCGAAGGTCGAATACGCGCCCAGCCTAAATCACACGTTCTCCCTGCACGCGCTCCACGCCGGCGACACCCTCACATTTCATAAAACCAACGATCCCGATTTAAACAGCAGCTACGACAGCGACTACGCGTGGGGGCGTTGGCAGGGCCGGTTCGGTGAAAATCTATCCGGTGAAGCCGTCCTCGCTTACACTCACCTCGACTGGCACCGGCGCGGCCTCGGATTCTACGACCAACGCTTCGCGCTCGATCTCCGCGACGACCGCGACCTCGAGCTCCTGACGCTGCGCCAGGATTGGTCCCTCCGCCTCGCCGACACGGCTCTCGTCCGCGGCGGCCTCGACATGCAATCGGCGTCGGCCAGTTACCGCTACGATCTTGAACGCGACGAATCCGTGGTCGCCGGAGGCGTGCAGTCCACCGTCCACCGCCGGCTCCACACGGCCCTCTCGCCGCGCCGCGACCCCGCCGGTGCCTACGCGGCGCTGCGCCTGCAGCCGCTGTCCGCACTCGTGGTGGAACCGAGCCTGCGTGTTGATCGCCGTGATGCCGCGGGTAACGCCGATATCAGCCCGCGCTTCAACGCCGTGCTTACGCTCGGCCGCACCACCTTTCGCGCGGCGTGGGGCGTCTACCGCCAGGCGCAAGGCCTGCATGAACTGGCCGTCGAGGACGGCGACGCGAGCTTCCATCGCGCCGAGCAAGCCGAACACCGCGTCCTCGGACTTGAGCAACGACTGCCCGCGAGCCTGGCCCTGCGCGTGGAGGCCTACGAGCGTCGCTCGTCGCACCTTCGTCCGCATTGGGAAAACTTGGACAACGTGTACGACCTCTTCCCCGAGGTGCAGTCCGATCGCACGCGGTTCGATCCGAGTGCCGGCACGGCGCGTGGCGTCGAAGTGTTGCTCCAGCAGCGCATCGGCCAGCGTTTCAACTGGAACGCCAGCTATGCGCTCGCGCGCGCCGAAGAGAATGTCGCCGGCCGCGCCGTCCCCCGCGCACGCGACCAGCGGCATACATTCTACGCCGATGCCAGCTATGCTCCGTCGCCCGCCTGGCGTTTCAGCGCAGCATGGCAGTTTCACACCGGCTGGCCCACGACGCCCTTTACCTACAGCCTGGTCACGCTCACCAACGGCCGCCGCGTTACCGTGCGTTCCGCCGGTCCCGCCTACAGCGCACGCCTGCCCGATTACCACCGGCTCGACCTGCGCGCGACGCGACTTTGGAAACTCAAGCGCAGCGAAATCCGCGCGTACCTCGATGTCTTCAACGCCTACGACCACGTCAACTCGTACGGCAACATCCGGGACGTCACCGTGCAGGGCACCCAGCTCACCGTCAGCCCACGCCCACGCGAGCTGCTGCCGTTTCTCCCCAGCGTCGGCGCCACGTGGGATTTCTGAAATGGCCATTAAGCCGGAAAAATGAATGCGACATCCCTCGGCGAAGAATCGGTCAAGAGATGGCGCGGGCTGGCCCCAGCACGCTTGGCCGGACGAGCGCAAAAAACAGCTACGCGTTAGCCCCGCTCGAATCCGGCCACCGCTAGCCGAGGCTCGCCACCAACCACTCCGCCGGCGACCACGGCTCCAGTCCCAAACTCCGGAAAAAACCGGGGTGCATCGCTGCTTTTTTCGCCACGTTGGCGTGTGAACGGGCTAAGCCAAGTTCACCGGATCGACGTCCAAGACTTGCGTTAAATCATCTGGCCAGGCGAATCCGTCGCGCAGCTGGGAGAGTTCCCCGATGATCTTCGTAACGCCTTCGACAAAGTACCATAGCTGCCAGCGGTACTCGTCTTTTATTTTCTCAATCGGACACGGCGCCGGTCCCCGCAACTCGACGCGAGTGCCGAAGGTCTTCTCCACGAGCTTCGCCCACTGCTCGGCAAAAAACTTCAGCTTCTCCGGATTCGGGCCGCGGAAGAGATGATGAATGAGGTGCCTGTACGGCGGGTAGTGAAAATCCCGCCGCAGTTTCAACTCCGCCGCCGCAAAGCCCGCGAAGTCCGCGTGCCGCGAAAACTGGATCGCCTCCGCCTGCGGCGTGAACGTCTGCACGATCACCTCCCCGGCCCGATCGCCGCGGCCGGCGCGTCCCGCCACTTGCACGAGCAGCTGGAACGTGCGCTCGTTCGCCCGGAAATCCGGAATGTGCATGGAGATGTCGGCGTCGATCAAGCCGACGAGCGTCACATTGGGGAAATCGAGACCTTTGCCGATCATTTGCGTGCCGATCAGGATGTCGATTTTACCGATCCGAAAATCGCTCAGGATTTCCCGGAAACGATTTTTCTTCGTCATCGTGTCGGTGTCCATGCGCTCGATCCGCGCCCGCGGCACCACGCGGCGCACCGCCTCCTCGACCCGCTGCGTGCCGAGTCCCCGCCAGCGAATCTCGGGTGCGCCGCACGCGGGACAACGCACCGGTGCCGCCCGCTGGGCGGCGCACAAATGACAGCGGAGCGTTTCATCGCTCCGGTGATAGGTCATCGTAATCGAACAATGCACGCACTCCTCGGAGTGGCCGCATTTCGTACACAGCATCGACGAAGAATAGCCGCGGCGGTTAATGAAAAGGATGGCCTGCTCGCGTCGTTCGAGGCGCGCGTGCATCGCATCGACGAGTTTCCGCGAGAGCGTGGTCAAACCGCGCTGACGCATGACTTCGATTTTCATGTCGACGACGTCGATGTGCGGCAGCTTCCGATCGTCGACGCGCTGCTTGAGTTCGAGCAGCTGGTAACGGCCCGCCTGAGCATTCACGAAACTCTCGAGCGACGGCGTGGCCGAACCGAGCAGGCACAACGCACCATTCAATTTCGCCCGCATCACCGCCACGTCGCGTCCGTGATAGCGCGGTGTTTCGTCCTGCTTGTAAGCCGGCTCGTGCTCTTCATCGACCACGATCAATTTCAGGTTTTGCACCGGCGCAAAAATCGCGGAGCGGGCGCCGACGACCACGCGTGCCTCACCGGTCGCCAACGCGAGCCAGCCGTCGAGCCGCTCGCCTTCGCTCAGGTGGCTGTGCCAGACGACGCACTTGTGATCGGGCGCAATCGCTTCGAGTCGCGACCGTAACCGGGCCACGGTCTGCGGCGTGAGCGCGACCTCGGGCACGAGGAAGACCACGCCACCGCCGGACTTCAGCGCGGTATCGATCGCCCGCAGATAAACCTCGGTTTTGCCCGAACCCGTGACGCCGTGCAGCAGCGACACGCCGAATTTTCCGCCGGCCAGTTGCGCGGTGATGGCCGTGACGACGCTCTGCTGCTCGGGATTGAGTTTATGAGGTTGCGAGGCGACCAATTCGCCGTGGGTGGCCGCACTTTCAGGGTAAGCAATGCGCTCGACGCGCTCAGCGGTCTCAAGGACCACGCCCCGTTTCACGAGCGCCGTTGCGACGGCCGCGGTGATATCGAGCCGGGAAAGCACCAATGATTTTTTCTGCGGCCGGAATTGTTGCGCGAGGAATTCGTAGAGTCGCGCCTGCTGCGGCGCGCGTTTCGTGAGCACGGCGAGGTCCGCTTCGTTCAAACGCTGGATGACGGAAAGCAGTTTCTCCTGTTTGAGGCTCGCGCCGTTTCTCACCGCCGCGGGAATCATGGTCTCGATGATGCTTTCGAGTCCGCAGGCGTAATAGCCGGCCATCCAGCGCGCGAGCCCGAGCAAGTCGGGCGGCAGCGCGGGAAACGGATGCAGGACCTGCGCAACGGCCTTCAAGCGATCGAGGGGAAAATCCTTCGGCGCGCCGATCTCGCCGATGACGCCGAGGCACAACGTGCGACCGAGCGGCACGCGGACGAGCGATCCCACGCCTGCATCCGCGCGCAGCGACTCCGGCACTTTATAGTGCAGGAGTTTGTCGAAGCCCGCGAGGGGGTGAACGCCTACGATCATCAAGCGCCACACTGGAAGGCGCGGCGGCCCGCCGGCAATCCCGGCGTTGTAGTAGCGCAAAAACTTTAGCCCGCGTTCCGGGATGGAATCGTTTGCTTTCGGAACGCGAGCTGAAGCGGTTTAAGCTTTTCGTGGCCTTTTTGGGTAGCGGCAGGCGTCTCTGCCTGCCGTTCAGCGTCCCCGTTGCGGCAGGCAGGGACGCCTGCCGCTACGGCACTGCGGATACGCTTCTGGTTAAACCGCTCTAAAGCACCGAGCTGCCTCGCTCACCGAAACTCAGCCCAACTCCCGATCGCTCGCACCCCGGCGGGCGTGGGCGCCACGCGCAGCCGGGTTTTTCCCCGGTGAAAATGGATGACCTGCATGCCAAGCGCTCGGGGCGTTTCGACGTCGAGATCGATGCGATCCCCAATGAAAAGCACCCGCCCCGCGTCGGAGCGGGTGAGCCCGGCTTGCTGCAACGCTTCGTCGAAAATCGCGGTATGCGGTTTCCGGAATCCGAAACGCGCGCTGTCGACCACGAAACGGAAATGTTCCCGCAGGCCGAATCGCGCTAGAAAACGTTCGGGAGCGTCGGGCAGGAAAAAATTGGAAACCA
>CAIXKG010000098.1 GCA_903919985.1 uncultured Opitutia bacterium
CATGCGCTGTTCGGAGTCTGCTTTCGCCATGCAGAGGAATCAGTGGGGGCGGCACTGGCGGTTGTCCAGCCGGCGCCGCGCGGCGGTTACCGCTGCGCGGAAATTGTAACATTCAGGCGAGATCCGCGGGCGCGCGCGGGCGTAAGTCGCGCGTGATCCGGATCATTGATTTGAGGCTGTTTGGCTCGCGAATCTTCTCCCGCATGGGTCACGGTCCAACCCGAGACCCGGTGATGGTGGTGGTGCCTCCACCCCTTGCGCCAGCGGGCCCGGTCGCCGGTCTCGGTTGAAGATTTTGCACCCACTGGCCGCCGTAGTTCTTGTACACATCGAAGCCGCGCGGGCCGAGTGTGGCGGTCAGTTTGGCCGCAGCCTCAGCGCTCAGGGCGGTGAGCTGGGCGTTGCGATCTTCCGGTGCGAGCTGGCGGTTTGTTTGGACGGCTTGAGCCCGTTGCTGAATATCTTTTTGCAGGGTCCACGCGTCCATGGCGGTAGTGGTCGGCAGACCGAGACGATCCACGACTCGACTGATCATTTGATAGCTTCCATCGAGGGATCGCTGATATTCCGCGCCGCGTTCCGGCCCGAGCATCGCGGTGATATCGGACGTCAGTTGTTTCTGAGCGTCGGCCCGTTGGCGGAGTTCGTCCTGTGTTGGTGGCGCAGTTGGTCCCGCAGTAAACTGACCCACCAAGCTGCTCCCGTCGTAGCGTTCATCGAAGGCGTGGCGCTTTTCGAAGATCGCGCGGAATTCGGCTTCGGTCGGATTGAACCCGATCAGCTGCGAGCGCATGGTCGAGGCCGTGTTACTGGTCTGCAGATCGTAGGTGAGCAATTCGTCTGGCGTCAGGGCGCGAACGATGTCGGCGCGCTGTTCCTTTTCGAGCAACGCGAGCTGCGTGCGGTCATCGGGCAATGGAACGCCGCCAATAGCGTCCGCAAAGATGCCGTCACGCATTTCGCTGTAATCACGTTTGATGCTGGCGACGAGATTCGCCTTGCCGG
Organism: uncultured Opitutia bacterium; assembly: GCA_903919985.1. Lineage (GTDB taxonomy): Bacteria > Verrucomicrobiota > Verrucomicrobiia > Opitutales > Opitutaceae > Tous-C4FEB. The sequence continues at coordinate 1,006 of CAIXKG010000098.1, forward strand.
GCGGGAGTCCGGTTCGGCCGTCATCGAGGGCACCTTGGAGCGGAATCGCCTGTGGGTCCGGTCCGAGCAGGTCGTTGATTGCCTTCCGCTGCTCGCGATTGAGTGCGCGGAGTTCGTTGACGATTTTCGGGTCGGTCGTTTGCGAATTTTTCCAGAACTCCTTCGTGGGATTGGTGACGGGATTGAGCCCTTTGCGCCGCGCGGCGAAGTTATCCTGAATTTGCGCCAGCAGGATCGCGCGCACGATGTCGGGGGGAAAATCCGCCGCGATTAGCCGGGCCTTTTGGGCGGTCAGATCAGAAGCTGAGATGTTTTTCCAGAGGGTCGGACTGGCGGCGGTGGAAACGGAGTCCGCGGGCCGGCGAGCGTCGGTGGCGTTCGTCGCGGTTGACGATCCGGTTGCGGCCGAGGGCGAAAAAGCGAACAGAGCGGCGAGCAGCACGGCGTTTCCAACGAGCGACGCGGCGAGGAGAAGTGGGAGGGGTATCATAGTGGGCGTGAGGCCAAAGTCAGAGAGCTAAATGGGGTCAAGGGATTGGTCGGCCCGCGACGGCGGGTCGAGGTACGGGTAGTCCGCGGGTGATGACGCCACCGAGAGTGAATGTGACGGCGGATCCTTGTTCAACCCGGTTGAGCCAGGTGGCCGACTGCAGGTAAGTGCGCGCCGCAGATTCGCCCAGCGTCGCCGTGACCTGACTGCGCATGGCTTGAGCGAGAGTTTGGAGCGCGGCGCGCTTTTGATCCGTGCTCAGGTTCGCGTCGGAAAAAATCCGATTGGATTCATTCGCGACGTTGGTGCGCAGGTCGTAGACCTGAATGGCGGCGGACGTCGGCAGCTGGGCCTGTTGGGCGACTTGGCTGAGGATTTGAAATTCGCTATCGCTGGCGCGCGTGTAGTCGGCCAATCGGGCGTCGCCGAGCGCGTTCTTGATCTCTTCGGCGACTCGGGCCTGATCGGCCTGGCGGTCGTTCACCCGGGTGAGGCCGGCGTTGTTGTATTTTTCGTCGAAGGTGAGCTGGGCCCGGTAAATGACGCGAAATTCCTCCTCGGTCGCATTCATAGCGGTGAGCGCCGTGCGCAGTCGGGCGGTGGTAGGAGAGGATCGCACAAGGAATTCTTCCAGTTCCTGTGGGCTTAAAATCTTGGCCAGATCGGCGCGACGCTCTCTTTCCAAGAGATCGAGTTTCTCCTGGTCCTCGGGCAGGGTGATGCCGTTGGCGCTGATTTTCACCTGGTTGGTGAGATCGCTGTAATCGCTGACAATTTTTTGCAGCTGTTCGATTTTTTCCCGAGGAAGGTCGCCATACTGTCGCCGGTTGGAGTCGTTGGTCTCTTCCGCTTGATCGCCTTCCGGTCCGAGCGCGTCTTTGAGGATCGCCGTGTACTCGCGGCCGATGTCGTTCAGGGCCGAGCGAAATTTCGGATCGGACGAAGTGCTTTGGTTTCGACCGGTGGCCCAGAACGGCTTTGGACCGACGGCCGCGGCCATTTCTTGGTAACGCGGCAGAACGGATTGGATGAGACGCGACTGAATAACCGAGCGAATGACCGACGGTGGAAATCCGGCAGCCCTAAGTTTGGCGGCGAGCGTTTTGAGATCGGAGGCCTCGAGAGTGGACCAGACGGCCGGCGGTAGTTCGCCGTTGCCGGGTGATTTTGAGTTCGAGGTTCCGGGTTTAGAGCGGTCGGAACCGACGGAGTTGGACAAGGCGGGTCCGGTGTCTGTTACGGACTTTGGCGCGGTCGCGGAAGTGGAGCGGTTGAAGCAGACGAAGCCGAGAGCGGCGTTGGCAGCGAGAGAGCCGGCGAGGACGAGGGGGGGAATTTTCATGCGGGGCGGGGAAGTGATGAGATGGGGCCTGAAATTTCGCCCTTGTGGCGGCCGTTGGGCGGCGAGGGCGACTTTCCGTGCGGCGTCTGGCGAGGGCGGCGCCGTATCGCGGGCAAAGGAGTAAACGGCAAACGCGGCGTTAGCCGCCGCAGAACCAAGCAAGCACGAGGGCGGGGAGTTTCATCGGAACCGGGAACGAAAAAAACGTGGGCGGGGCGGCGGGATGAGTAAAGCGGCGAAAGTCGGAGCGCCATCACCCATTTGAGAATAAATCCATAAAGTCCTGAGGAAAACTCATGGCCGTGCCGCGGAGAGCCGATCCGAATCGCCTATGGGCATCCTCTGCGTAGGTCGGTGCGCCGGCGCGCGCGCGTCGACGGGCGGAGGGCTATTTGGATTGGATTTTGCCGGACTTGCGGTGGAAGCCACCCACGCCACGCTGCGCGGTTTACCTTTTACGATGCCCGTTTCTTCCTCCGCCCACCCTCAACACGCACGTGCCGTGGGGATGCTGCTCGTGGCGAATTTTTTCTGGGGACTGAGTTTTCCCCTCATCAAGGCGTTGCTCTTGCTCAGCGCCCGCCTGGTGCCTGAAGCCGGCCCGTGGTTTCTCGCCGTGTACACGGTCGCGCCGCGATTCCTGTTGGCCGCAGCTGTGCTGGTTGCGCTGCGACCCCGGAGTTTTTGGCGCGTGACCACCGGAGAGCTGAAACAGGGCGGCGTGATCGGATTGTTCGCGGCCGCGGGACTGCTCCTGCAAAACGATGCGCTCCAATTCACGTCGGCGAGCACCTCGGCTTTTCTCACCCAACTCTACGCCATCCTCATCCCGGTTTACGTCGCGCTGCGCGCATGGCGGAATCCGGGCTGGGCCGTCTGGTTCAGCTGTGGCCTCGTGCTTGCGGGCGTGGCGCTGCTGGGAAATTTCAACTGGAAGGAATTCACGCTGGGCCGGGGCGAATGGGAGACGTTGCTCAGTTCGGTGTTTTTCATGGGGCAGATTCTGTGGCTGGAGAAAAAAGAATTCGCGGCCAATCGCGCCTTCGAGCTGACGCTGGCGATGTTTGTAACCGAGGCCGTGGTGTTTTGCGCGCTGGCGGGAGCGCTGACGCCGAATGGGCATGCCTTGGTGGTGCCGTGGACATCAGGCCCGTGGCTGGGATTGACGGGAATGCTCGTGCTACTCTGCACGCTCGGTGCGTATGGGATCATGAACGCGTGGCAGCCGAAAATCTCGGCGACCGAGGCCGGGCTGATTTATTGCGTCGAGCCGTTGTTTGGTTCGGCGCTCGCGCTGTTTTTGCCGGCGCTGTTTTCGACGTGGGCGGCGATCAACTATCCGAACGAGACCGCGACGTGGACACTGCTCGTCGGTGGAGGACTGATCACCGCGGCGAATCTTTTGATCCAGATGAAGCCGCCGCAGAAAACCTGAGAAGTGCTGGGCGCGTCATCCAGAAATGGAAACGGCGAAGAACCAAAGCAACCAACCGGGGCGGTCGTTTTATTGCGCTGCGGTTTCTTCGCTTCTTTGCCGTTAAAAGTTTCCGCTCCGCAGAAAACGCACGGCTCGTTTCGCGGTTTCGGCCCGAGCGGGTAGCCACGTATGCGAATACGGCAGGACGATGTGCGCTGTCTCACCGGCAAGATGCGTGCTGGTCACCGCGACTTTTCCGTCGTCCGGTCCTCCGAGCCACGCGGAGAAGATCGGGTTAAACGAAAAATTACCGGCGATCACGCCCAGTTCACCGCGCGTGCCAGGCCACGGCCCCAGCGCGCGCGGCAAGCTCGCCGGCGCGGGATCAAGGCGCACCCCGTTCACTCCGGTGAGCCAGCGGAAGGGCGGGAAATTTTTCAGACGGGCCGAAACTTCGCTGCCTTGATTCGGCGGCGCGATCATCACGACCCGGTGAACCCGAGCCTCCGGATGTTCGCGCAAATAAAGCCGCAACAGAATGCCACCCATGGAATGGGTGACGAAATGCAACCGCGTCGCCGGGTCCGAAACGTTCGTCCGGAGCTGCGCCGGCAGCCAGTCGCGCGCGAGCGATTCGAGCGGGATCGTGCGGGAATCATAACTTAGATTTACGACCCGAAAGCCCGACGCGGTCAGTGCTTTTTCGAGTCGAACCATCGACGTCCCGCTGCGGCCGAGGCCGTGGAGGAGTACAACGGTTTCGGGTTGGGCGTGCAGCATGGCGGCGAAAATAATCTGAATGATGAAAAAAAGAGAAATCGATCGGTGAGGGCGCCGGATTTTTTTACAGGAGTAAAACCGAGGGAGCGAAGGTCGGAACGATTGGTCCTTTTTTCCCTCGTTTGTCCTCCCGCGAAGATGGATTGAGTCCGGGATCATCGTCGGTCCCGCAGCCCGACCGCGGCTCGCAGGGTGACGGCCACTAGCACCACTCCGCCGCCTAGTAACGCGCGCGGGCTCGGTCTTTCGCCGAAGGCGAGGAGCACCCAGATCGGATTGAGAATCGGTTCGATGACCGGGAGCAGCACGGCTTCCAGTGCGGTCACGTGCCGAATCGCCCGCGCGTAGAGTTGATAGGAGATGCCGAGTTGCACGACGCCGAGTAAAACGAGTGCGAGCCAGCCGCCGGGCGTGGGGAGATGCGGCGCCGTGAGCATGAATGGCAGGCCGATCCCGAACGCCAGGGCGTTGCCGAGGATGATGGATTCAATGGCCGACGAATTCTTTTGTTTCCGCATGAGGAGCGTCATGGCCGCGAACGCGACTCCGCTGAGGACCGCGAGTGCGTTGCCCAACACGCCGCTGAATTGAAGGTCGTCGGAAAAAAACAAGCCCATCCCAACGAACACCGCCGCGATCGCGCCCCAGTCGGCGCGGGTCGTGCGCTCGCCGAGCAGCCACGCGCCAAAGAGCGCGACCCAAACGGGCGCGGTGTATTGGAGCAGAATGGCGTTAGCCGCGGTCGTGAGTTTCGTGGCGGTGACGAAGAGAACGGTGCACCCCGCATAAGCGACCGCGGCTCCAAGCTGGAGCGGCGACCACGTGAAACGCAGCGCCCGGCGATTCAGTGCAATTAGAAAAATTGCGGCAATTGCGCCGCGTCCGCCTGCCACCGCAAGCGGAGGCCAATCGGCGCGTTTGATGAGCAGGCCGCCGAGACTCCAGCACAGAGCGGCCAGAAACAGCTGGCCGACGGCGCGGGTGTGGTCGGCAGGTTTGCTCACGCGAAGCTCGTGCATGGCGAAGACTGCGGATGTGCGCACGTCGAAAAATAAATCGGCCTGATCCACTCGGCGCCGGAGCGCCATCGTTCGCACGACTGGACTCATGCGGTGGTTTGCGCGAACGCAGGTTTGGATTTCCTCCAGATAAAAGGTAAACGCAGGGTCGGTTGAGTCGCGCATCGGCAAACGCGGGCTTTCGCGCTTCGCGCGCAGTCTCGGTGTTCGTTTGGGCGCAATCGCGGCCCGTGCTCGCGGCGCGATAGGCCGCGATTTCCGGTGCCTTCGCGCGATGTCCCCACCACGCGCCCGCTGTGGCTCACGCTTGGATGGCGACCGCAAACCTGCCGCCCGAGCTCAGGGCGATTTTGGCCAAACGATCCGCGGTCCAATTGAGTGTGGCCGGACCAAACGCTGAGTTTGCCGACCGGAGAAAATTCAGTTCCGGTATTGGTTAGTTCCGTCGCACCCATGAAGCGTTTTTTATCTCTGCTGATACGCATCGGCCTGATCTTGGGCTCCGTCGCGCAGGTGCTGGCCGCGGTCGCGGTCGATGACGGGCTGGCAAAATTCGGCCGGCTGACGCGTGGCGACGTCGCGCCCGCGTTTAAGGCCATGGGCCGCGAGGGTAAGGAGGTGAAGCTGGCCGATTTCAAGGGCCGCCCGGTATTGATCGCGTTTTGCGCGGCGACGGGTCCGCGCGATGCGTTGTTGCAACTCAACGCTGAGTTTCACGACCAAGGTCTCGCGCTGCTGTTAATTTTTTCCGGGACGCCGAAAGCCGTTTTTGAGGCATGGGTGGCGAAGAACCCGCCGATTGACGGCGTCACCGTCGCCTGGGACGGCGCAGCGCGCACGGCGCCCGAGAGCATTGCTGGGGTCATTTTCGGACTGAGCGTGATTCCCGCCACAGGTGTAATCGACCAAGAGGGCAAGCTGGTTGGCGGCTTCGTCGGCTTCGGTTCGCAGTCGCCGCAGTTCGCGAGTTCGCTGCTGGTCGCGGCGGGATTGAAGTCCCCCACGCCGGTGTCGCCGCCTCCGGGCGCGGGTGAAAACGGTCCGCCTACGCTCGTCGTTGGAGCCGTCGCGCCGGATTTTTCCACGACCGATATCACCGCTAAGTTGGTCAAGATTTCTGATTACGCGGGAAAAATCGTCGTCTTGGATTTCTGGGCGACGTGGTGCGGCCCGTGCGTCGTCTCGATGCAGCACGCGGAAAAAGTTGGAGCGGCGACGAAAACGCAGGGCGTGGTTGTGCTCGCTTCGTGCACCAGCGACACGCGCCAGGCTTTCGAGGAGTGGCTCAAGAAAAACCAGCCGACTTATCCGTCGCTCGTGTTTTCCCACGATGCGGCGGAGCGGGGTGAAGCGCGGGCGGCGCGCAAACTCTATGGGGTGACGGGCATCCCCACGCAGTTCGTGATCGGCCGTGACGGGAAGATTGTCGCGGTGAACGTCGGCTACGGCGAAGGGGATACGCGGCTCGAGGAAGAATTGAAATCGCTCGGCGTGAAATTCTGAAGCACGTAGCGCCGCGCTGGGGCGGTTTAATTTTTTCCGTGGCCGTGGGTGTAGCGGCAGGCGTCCCTGCCTGCCGGGTTCGGCGTCCTCGTTTC
>CAIXKG010000099.1 GCA_903919985.1 uncultured Opitutia bacterium
CGAGGTTGTTCGCGAGTTCGCTGTTGTAGCGCACCAGAAACTGCTCCCGCGTGAAGTCGCTGTCCTGCCCGACGTTCATCTCCCGAATCAAAAAATACCGGAAGGCATCGACGCCGAACTCGGCGATGAGATCGAGGGGGTTGAGGGCATTGCCCGTGCTCTTCGACATTTTGGCCCCACGCTGCATCCACCAGCCATGCGCGATGATTCCTTTCGGCAGGGCCAGCCCCGCCGCGTGCAACATGATCGGCCAGTAGACGGCGTGCGGCGGCACGAGGATGTCCTTGCCGATCACGTGGTAGGCGGCCGGCCAGACCCCGGGTTTGTCCGCGACGGCAGAGTAGTAATTGATCAACGCATCGAACCACACGTAGGTCACGTAGGCCTCGTCGAAGGGCAGCGAAATACCCCACTCCAGCCGCTCCCGGGGACGCGAGATGCACAGGTCATTGAGCGGCTCTTTCAAAAATTCGATCACCTGTTTCTGCCGATACGCCGGAAAGATAAAATTTTCGTTCTTCGCGAGGAAATCGACGAGCCAGTCCTGATACTGCCGCAGCTTGAAGAAATAATTCGACTCCACGATCTCGGTGACATCGCCAAAAATTTCCGGCCAGGTGCCGTCGGGATTGCGGTCCTTGTCCTGCAAAAATTGCTCCTGTCGCGTGGAATAGAAACCGCGGTACTCCGCCTTGTAGATTTCGCCCTTATCGAAGAGCTGCTGGAGGACGGCACGGACAACTTTCTTATGCCGCTCTTCGGTCGTGCGGATGAAGTCGTCGTTGGAAATGTTCAACTTCGGTAGCAGCGCTCGAAATTCGGCGCTGACCTCGTCGGCGAACTGCTGGGGCGGGATGCCCCGCTTTTTTGCGCTTTGCTGCACTTTCTGGCCGTGCTCGTCGACGCCGGTCAGGAACCACACCGTGTCACCCTGCATCCGGCGGAAACGGGCGATCACGTCGGTCAGCACCTTTTCGTAAGCATGACCGAGGTGAGGCGACCCATTCACGTAGTCGATGGCGGTGGTGATATAGAAGGTCTTCATCGGCGGAGCGCGCCAAACGAACGCACCCCGCGGCAAATGTCGAAGATTTTGCTAAATCCCTCCCGCGGCCGCTTTGCCGTTGCAACGCGGCGGGACGCGAGAACATCGCAAAGGCGCGATGTCAGACCAGCTCGCGCAATCCCGTCGCCAGTTTTTTCCAGGCGCGCGCGCGGTGACTGAGCTTGGCCTTCGCGGCATCACCCAGCGCGGCGAAACTCTGCTCGAATCCCTCCGGGACAAACAATGGATCGTAGCCGAATCCCGCGCCCCCACTCGGCGCCTCCAGCAGACGGCCGGCACAAAGACCTTCGAACACTAGCTCTCGTTCATCCGGTCCGATCAGCAGCAGCACGCAGAAAAAATGCGCCCCACGCTCCCCGGCCGGAATTCCGGCCATGACGCGCTGCAACTTCTGCAAATTCGCCGCGCCGTCGCCTTGCGGCCCGGCATAGTAAGCCGACTCGACGCCTGGCGCCCCCCCGAGCGCGTCAACACAGAGCCCGCTGTCATCCGCCAACGCCCAGTCCTCGGCGCGTAGTTTCGATTTCAACGCCTGCGCCTTTTTTCGCGCATTACCCACAAATGTTCCCGTGTCCTCCACAACGGGCGGCATCCCACCGACCGCATGCGCTGAAACAATTTCGATCCAGCCCGCTCCGCCTTCTCCTCCATCGGCCAGTCGCTGCAGCTCGGCCGCTTTGTGCGCGTTACCCGAGGCGAAATACAGTTTCATCGATCGAAAGCTTCGCGGGGTAAACCACCCGGCCGCGGGTCAAGGTATCGTCACCGAAAATCTCCTGTTTCATGTCGGTCAGGCGCACGGCGCCAGCCAACGTCTCGGTGCGCAATCCGGTCAGCACGGGCTTCGCCCGTTCGTCCGCGAGCAGGATCGGCGCGCGATAAATAAAAAAATAGTCGAGCTGACGTTCCTGCACGAGCTGGCTCATCAGTTCGGCGCCGCCTTCGAAGTACACTCCGCTGATTTTTGCCTCGGCGCAGCGGCGCTGAAAATCAGGCCACGGCGCGCGTTGCGTGGCCGATTCGCAGACCCACACCTGCACGCCGAATTCCCGGAGCTTGCGGACATAGCCAAGGCCGCCGTGCGGCGTCGTCACCACAATCGTCCGGTGCCGAAATTCATCGGTGTAAACCTGCGGCAGATTTTGATCCACCACGGTCCGCAGCCGGCCGTCGAACACAAAGCGCCACGGACACCAATCGGGCTGTCCCTCCACGCGCGCGGTCAAGCGGGGATTGTCCTTCAAGACGGTACCGGCACCGACTCCAATCGCGGGAAACAGTCGCCGCCACCGATGGACGTCGGCCCGCGCTTTTTCTCCGGTGATCCATTGCGAATCGCCCGTGCGACAGGCGCTGCGTCCGTCGAGCGTCACTGCCGCTTTCGCAGCCATCAACGGCCGGCCCTGCGTGATCCAGTGGTTAAAAATCAAATTCAGATCCGTGCATTCCGCCGCCAGCACGCCGGTAATTACCTCGATGCCTGCCGCCCGCATCACCTCAAAACCGCCACCGGCATGGGCCGGATTCGGATCGGTCGCGCCGACGACAACCCGCTTGATACCCGAGGCGATGATCGCATCCGTGCAGGCGCCGGTACGGCCGTGAGTCGAGCACGGTTCGAGCGTAACGTAGAGCGTCGCCCCCGGACGCGGCCCGCGGCCGCAGGCGCGCAACGCCATCCGTTCCGCATGCGCACCGCCGTCGGGCTCCGTCGCGCCCTCAGCGACGACACGGCCCTCCTCAACGATCACCGCTCCGACCATCGGATTCGGATGCGTCTGACCCCAAACTCCGCGCGCCACTTCGAGTGCACGCCGCATGAAGACTTCGTGCTCAGCCGTGGACATACGGATTGAAAGTCTTCTCCGCCCCGACGGTCGTAGGTTCACCGTGACCGGCATAAACGGCGGTCGCGTCGGGCAACGTATAAATCTGCTCGCGAATCGAGCGTTCCAGTTGCGCGTGATTTCCTCCCGGCAAATCCGTGCGGCCAATGCTACCCTTGAACAACGCATCGCCCACAAACGCGGCGGCCGCGCTTGCGAAATAAAACAACACGTTACCCGGACAATGTCCCGGCACGTGCCTTACCTCCGCCACGGTACCGAGCGCTTCAAGCCGGTCGCCGCCACCGATCCAGTGATCCACTTTGATGGGCTCCAACGTTATTCCCTTGCTGAGAAATGCACTCATCACCTGCGGATTTTCGATCAGCACCTCGTCATGCCGATGCGCGCGCACTTTCGCCCCCGTGGCCCGGATCACTTCGGCGCCGCCTTGCGTGTGGTCCCAATGGCCGTGGGTGAGCCACAGTTCGGTGAGCCGGCATTTATCCTCGCGCAAAATGGATTCGATCTGCGCCCAGATGGCGCCCGGCGCATCGATGAGCACCGCTTCCCCGCGGGCGGGGGAGCTCAGGAGATAAGCGTTGGTTTCGATCGGCCCGGCGGGCAGGACGCGAAGGTTCACGCCAGCCAATCCAAGCGCTTTCGTCGAACGCGCAATCGCGAAATCCCGTTCTTGCCACTCGCCCTCGGCGCTTGCCACTCTGCGCGTTTACCATGCCTACCCTTAAGTTTGCCGTTCTCGCTGGAGACTACATCGGACCCGAGGTCATGACCGAGGCCCTGCGCGTCCTCGAGCACGTGGCCCGTCAGGAAAACCTCACCCTCGCCTACACCAAAGCCGACGTCGGCGGTGCGGGCATCGATAACCACGGCAAGGCCCTGCCGGATTCCACGCTGCGACTCTGCGAGCAATCCGACGCCATTCTCTTCGGCTCCGTTGGCGGACCGAAGTGGGAAAAACTCCCGCCCAAGGAGCAGCCCGAGCGGGCCGCCCTCCTCCCGCTGCGCAAGCACTTCACCCTCTTCGCGAATATCCGCCCCGGTCTGCTTTATCGCGAACTCACCGACGCCTCGCCGCTCAAGAGCAGCCGGATTCCCGACGGCATCGACATCGTGTGCATCCGCGAACTCACCGGCGGACTCTACTTCGGCCTGCCGAAGGAAACCAAAACCCTCGCCGACGGCGACGTGCAGGCCGTTGACACGATGGTCTACAAAAAATCCGAGATCGAACGCGTCCTGCAGGTCGCCATCACCGCCGCGCGTTCGCGCAAAAAGAAACTCTGCTCCGTCGACAAGGCCAACGTCCTCGAAACATCAGTTCTCTGGCGCAAGACTGTGATCGACTACATGGCGCAACACGCGCCCGACATCGCACTCAGCCACATGTACGCTGACAACGCGGCCATGCAGCTGGCCCGCGATCCCAATCAATTCGATGTCTTCGTCACCGAAAACATGTTTGGCGACATTCTCTCCGACGAGATGGCGGTCATTTGCGGTTCCCTCGGCATGCTGTCTTCCGCCTCTCTTGGCGCCGGCAAAAATTCGCTTGGGCTGCCCTTCGGGTTATTCGAGCCGGCCGGCGGCACGGCCCCGGATATTGCGGGCAAAGGCATCGCGAACCCGTGCGCCCAGATTCTTTCGGTCGCACTGATGCTGCGTTTCAGCTTCGGCCTCGAGGCCGTCGCCACTCGCATCGAAGCCGCCGTGAAACAGGCCGTCACGAGCGGTACGCGTACCGGTGACATCGCCTTCGGTGGCGCGAGCGTGGGCACGAAGGAAATGACCAACGCCATTATCGCCCGCCTCTGATTTCAGTCCATGCTGGATGACCGCCGCGATCGCGGGGCCATCCAGCTCCCCCTTTCGGCCGTGTCAGGCCGAAGCAAGCAGATTTCCACTTCAGCATAATACTGCTTGGAGAAGCCGTCCGCTGGCTAGAAACTCGCTTTTCTGCATGAGTACTAGCGTGTCCGCTCCTCTCTCCTCTTCCGCGAAAGCCGGCCTTTCTTTGGGGGCGCTCGGCGTGGTGTTCGGTGACATCGGCACCAGCCCGCTCTACGCCATGCGGGAGTGCATGGCGCACCTGCCGGCGGTCACTCAGGAAGCCGGCGTCCTAGGCATCCTGTCATTGATCTTCTGGTCGCTCGTGCTGGTGGTGAGCGTGAAATATATCTGGTTCGTGATGCGGGCGGACAATCACGGCGAGGGAGGCATCTTTGCGTTGCTCGCGTTGATCAACGGCGGCAAGGCCGCCAGCCCGGAGGGCGCGCAGGGCGGAGCGCGCCGCGGCTTGGGCCCAGCCGTCATCATGATCCTGATCGGTGCGGCGCTGCTTTACGGCGATGGAATCATCACCCCCGCCATCTCCGTCCTCGGCGCCGCCGAGGGGTTCAACGCGATCAGCCCGGTCTTCACGCCGTACGTGGTGCCGATGGCGTGCCTCATTCTGGCCGGACTTTTCTGGTTCCAACACAAAGGCACGCAAAGCATCGGCCGGATCTTCGGCCCGGTGATGTTACTTTGGTTTGCGGTGCTCGCGACCCTCGGCGCCTGGCACCTCCGGGAATATCCTTCGATCCTGCGCGCGCTCAACCCGGTCCATGGCTTTGCTCTGCTAAAAAATGCCCCGGGCCAAGTGGCAACGTTGCTCGGAGCCGTCGTCCTCGCCATCACCGGCGCAGAGGCGCTTTACGCGGACATGGGCCACTTCGGCCGCCGCTACATCGCACTGGCCTGGTACGCCGTGGCGTTTCCCGGACTGGTGCTTAATTATTTCGGCCAGGGCGCGTTCATTCTGGCGCATCCGCAGTCGATCGAGAATCCCTTCTTTGCCCTCGCCCCGGCCGGCATCGGGCGTTTCGCGCTGACGATTCTTTCCATCGTCGCGGCGGTCATCGCCAGTCAGGCGCTGATCTCCGGCGCTTATTCGCTCACGCGGCAGGCGATCCAGCTCGGCTATTTCCCCCGGTTAAAAATCAACTACACCAACGCCCAGCACTCCGGGCAGATTTTCGTACCGTTTGTGAATCGCCTCCTCGCGATCGGGGCGATTCTCACCGTGATTTATTTCGGCTCCAGCGACCGGCTCGCCTCCGCCTACGGCATCGCGGTCACGGGCACGATGGCGATCACCACGATCGCTTTCTACCTCGTGGCGCGCCGCAATCGCGGCTGGTCTCTGTGGAGTGCGGTGCCGATTTGCGGCGTGTTCCTCCTCGTCGACCTGGCCTTCTTCGGCTCCAACGCGCACAAGCTGGCGGAGGGCGGCTGGTTTCCCCTCGCCATCGGCGCCGGCATTATGGCGGTCATGCACACCTGGAAAACAGGCCGCGAGGAAATCTTCCGCCGCGTGTACGGCAACAACGTCACCGAAGCCGAGCTCGGCAGCATCGCGCGCAGCCAATACGTCACGCGCGTGAACGGCGTGGCGGTGTTCATGGTCGGCTCGCCACAGGGCACGCCGATTGCACTGCTACACCACGTGAAATCCAACCGCTGTCTGCACAAGACCGTCGTGCTGCTCAGTATCATGACGGAAGAAATCCCGACGGTCAGCGCCACCGAGCAACTTAACGTGCGGGAAATCGGCGAAGGTATCTGGCGCGTCACGGGCCGCTACGGTTACATGCAGTCGCCCAATGTCGGCGATCTGCTCGAGAAAACCAAGATTGCCGGCGTGCCGATCAATCCCCGGAGCGCCACCTATTTTTTCAATCGCGAAATGATCATTACCGGCGGCAACGCCCGCATGTGGGAATGGCAAAAAAATCTATACGGCGTGCTGAGCCGCAACGCGCGGCCCGCGAAGGATTACTACCAGATCACGCCGTCGCAGATCATCGAGATCGGCCTGCCGCTGCAGCTGTGACCGATGGAAGTTCGCGCCCCGGCCGGTTGTTCTTCCCGCCACTAGAGCGGCTTAACGTTTGCGATGGGCATTTTGGGTCGCGGTCGGCGTCTCCGCCTGCCGGCTCTGGCATCCTCGTTTCAGCCGGCCGAGAGGCCTGACGCTACGTCGTTAGCTGCTGCGCGTTTGCTCAAACCGCGCTATTCCTCGAAGCCACCGACCGACAGCGATTTTCCGTTATCCTTCGGTCCGATTCTTAAAATGAATTCGGCCGCCGTCTCCGCCCACGCTTCCGCTTTCTGATAGCTGGCCGCGCCTTCGGCCCAGCAGGACCGCAACATATCGGTGTCGATCACCCCGGGATTCAACGGTACCGCCGCCATCCCGCGCGGCAGTTCTTCGGCGAGCGCTTTCGTGAGGCCTTCGATCGCCCATTTCGAAGCGCAGTAGGGCGCAACGTCGGGCGACACGCTGCGGCCCCAGCCCGAGCTCAAGTTGACAATGACGCCGTGCTTTTTTGCGACCATCGCGGGCACAAAATGCCGGATCACATTCGCGATCCCCCGGATGTTTACATCCATGACCTTCGTGAACTCGCGGTCACTCTGCGTCCACAGCGCACCGACAGGATTCATCACCCCGGCGTTGTTGATCAAAAGATCCGGCACGCTATCATGCTCGAGTACCTTGGCGGCCCAGATCGCAACTTTGTTATCCAAGGCGACGTCGCACACCATGAAATCGTGCGGCGCGCCGTGGTCCATGCGCAGATCAAAAATCTCGGTGCCGCTTCGCCCACAGCCGATGACGGTGTGTCCGAGCGCGATGAATTTTTTCGCCAGCGCCCGGCCCAATCCGCGCGTCACCCCGGTAATGAGAATCTTCATAAGCTGAATTTGGACGCGCGCACCTGCTGTCCGCAACTCGGCAGAAGGCGGGCCGGAGCGGGCGCGCCCCATCCCCGTCACCGCGCCTGCAGACTGAATTTATTCAGGCCGTTCTTGCGGCAGGCATCCATGACGAATGCGATCTTCCTCAACTGCGTGGCTTCATCGGCCTTAATCAACACCGGGATGTCTTTGTCCACGTTGCGCACTTCGCGCAGCAAGCCCAAGAGCTGCTCATCCGTCGTGACCTTGCCATTGAAAGAAACCTCGCCGGTCTTATCGATCGCGATGGTGACGGTGCCGGCGAATTGGTTCTTACCGGCGGTGTCCACTTTTGGGAGCGTGATATTGAGCGTGGCGCCCGCGCGCGCCTGCATGGTCACGTAGGCGAACAGCACGAGCATCACGAGCACGTCGATCAGCGGCACCAAGGGCAGCTCGGGGCGCTTCCGCGTCCGTCGGGGAAGCAGACTCATGGCTTGTTCGTGGCGGCGGCTTCCGCCTGGCGCGCCAGCACGCGCTCCAACAATACATCGAGCTGAGCGGCGTGCTTCTCAATCACACGCTGCAAGTGGCCACTGCCAATCAGCGCCGGCAAGGCGATGCAAAGACCGAGCACCGTCGCCGACAAGGCGTAGCCGACACTCTCGGTGAACTGCACCGGATCGGGCATGCGGGTCAGCGGATCGACCACCGAGAACGCGCCGAGCAAACCGGTGACGGTTCCGATTAGCCCGATGAGAGGCGCCGCCGCGTAAATCGTGTCCAAGTAACCCACCCCTCGCTCCATCTTGATCACTTCAAGCCGGGCGTAGGCTTTCGTGGCTTCGACATCGCCGGCATGGCGCGCGGCAAAATCCAAAATCCGACCCAAGGCCGAACGTTTGTCGCCTTTGGGCGCGCGGCCTTCGAGCACCTCTTCCGCCAAATCCTCCGGAATCACCGCGGAGCGGCGAAGGGCCACGAATCGCTCGACGATGATAAAAATCGCCACGAACGAGCAGATCCCCAGCGGATAAATCAACAACCCGGCTTCACGAACGATGCGGGCGATATCAATTGAAGCTAAAAACATGATGGAGGTGAAAAGAGACGCCGCGGCGGTTCAAATGTTCAGAAATATTCAGCAAGCGGTGATTTTCGCCCACCGTCAATGGCCGGGCGCAGACCGGCAAAACCATTTTAGGCGGGGTGACGGCACCCCGCCCCCATCCGATCACGCTGCGAGATACGGCAGATTCATCGCGGTCGTTTTGACGGCCGGCAAGCCATCGATCAACTCGCCGATCGCGTCCCAGCGACCGTTGACCAAGGCATCGCGAGCACTGTCTCTCACCGCCGCTTTCGCGGTCTGACCGCCAAAACGCACTTCCTGCCGGGCGACATCGAGCACGACTTCCAGTTGCGGATCCGCGGCCACAGCGGCCGCGATTCGCGCAATATCTTCGCGAGCGGCCGTCGCACAGGGAATACCCAGCGTGGTCGAGTTACCGAAGAAAATCTCCGCGTACCCCTCGGCGATGATCGCGCGGATGCCGTATTTTTGAATCGCCTGCGGCGCATGCTCCCGCGAGGAACCGCAGCCAAAATTGGCGCCCGAGAGCAGAATCGTCGCGCCTTTGAAACGCGCTTCGTTCAACGGGTGCGCCTTGTCCGAGCCGTCCGCGTTCTTGCGCACGTCGTAAAACAGAAATTCGCCGAGCCCGTCGAAGGTCACGCATTTCATGAAACGTGCCGGGATGATGCGGTCGGTGTCGATATCGTTGCCCGGCACGCAAACGGCGCGGCCCGTGACGGAAGTGATTTTGGCGAGGGACATGGAAGTAAAAGAAAAGATTTCGAGTTTAGAGTTTTGGGTTCCGCGTTTGTTTCGAGTTCCGAAATCCGGAACCCGAAACGCCGAACGCGGAAGTTCCGCTTCAGCCGTTCACGGCGAAAACTTCGCGCGCATCGGCGACTGCCCCCGTGACCGCCGCGGCGGCAACCATGAGCGGGCTCATCAAGAGCGTGCGGCCCGTCGGGCTGCCTTGGCGGCCCTTGAAGTTACGGTTGGACGAACTCGCGCAGAGCTGGTCGCCAATGAGCTTGTCGGGATTCATCGCCAAGCACATGGAACAACCTGCCTCGCGCCACTCGAAGCCCGCGTCGCGAAACACCTGGTCGATGCCGAGCGAAACGCACAGCACGCCCACGCCTTGCGAGCCAGGCACCGCGATGGCCTTCACGCCCGGCGCGACATGCTTTCCCTTCAGGAATTTGGCGACCTCCTGGAAATCACTCAAACGGCCGTTCGTGCAGGAGCCCAGAAAAGCGACATCGATTTTCGTGCCCTTGATGGGCGCGCCGGGCTTCAACTTCATGTAAGCAAGTGCTTCGTCAATCGACGCCTTTTCATCCGCAGCGTTCGTCTTCGTCGCATCGGGAATGGTTTCGTTGATCGAGATGCCCTGCGCCGGATTGATGCCCCAGGTAACCGTTGGCGCAATTTCCGCGGCGTCGATCGTGACAACATCATCGTAGTGACAGCCCGGATCGCTCGCGAAGCTCTTCCAATTCGCCACCGCCGCCGCCCAGTTCGCCGCCTTCGGCGCGTACGGCCGGCCTTTCAGGTAAGCAAACGTGGTCTCGTCGGGGTTAACGTAACCAGCCCGAGCCCCGCCTTCGATCGACATGTTACACACCGTCATGCGTTCCTCCATGGAGAAACGGTCGAATACCTCGCCACCGTACTCGTACGCGAAGCCCGTGCCACCGTTCACGCCGAGCGTGCGGATGATGTGCAGAATCACATCCTTCGCATAAACGCCGGGACGTAATTTTCCCGTAACGTTGATGCGACGGACCTTCAAGGCGCCCAACGCCATCGTCTGCGTGGCGAGCACGTCGCGCACCTGACTGGTGCCGATGCCGAACGCGATCGCACCGAAGGCGCCGTGCGTGCTCGTGTGCGAATCGCCGCAGGCAATCGTCGTGCCGGGCTGCGTGATGCCCTGCTCCGGTCCGACAATGTGAACAATGCCCTGCTTGCCGCTCGCGCGGTCAAAAAACGTCACGCCGAACTCCGCACAATTCTTGCGCAATTCTTCCATCATGGCCTGCGCGAGCGGATCGCGGTAGGGCTCGGCGAACTGGTCGGTGGGCACAATGTGGTCGACCGTCGCAAACGTGCGGTGCGGCATGAGCACCTTCAGGCCGAGGTCCCGCAACATCCCGAAGGCCTGCGGACTCGTCACCTCGTGAATCAGGTGCGTGCCGATGAGCAACTGGGTCTGGCCGTTGGCGAGCTGGCGGACGGCATGGGCGTCCCAGACTTTTTGAAACAGGGATTTGGGCATGGGATGGAAAAATGGGAGCGCGGGCGCCCTCGCCCGCAGGTTGGAAAAGTCATCGAAAGCGGACGAGGGCGTCCGCGCTCCCGTCAAACTACCAGAATCTTGCGCTACGCGGAAATACCTCTTCAGTCGTCTGTGATGCCTCGCGAGTATCAATATCCCTTCGAGCTACGCCACCTCGTTTACTTCCGAGAGGTGGCCCGGCGCCTCCATTTTCGCGAGGCCGCCGAGTCGCTGGCCGTGGCCCAGCCCGCACTGAGCCGGCAGATCGCCCAGCTCGAAAAGACCCTCGGCGTGAAACTCCTGCATCGTACGCGTCGACGAGTCGAAGTCACCCCCGCGGGCCAGGCGCTCCTCGAACGCGTCGAGCCGTTGCTCCGTTCACTGGCGCGCGTGCCCGCCGAATTGCGCGCCCTGGCCGATGGTCAACGCGGGCATGTGCGGGTCGCTTTCACGGGCCTCGCGATGGCGACCGTGCTGCCAGCCGTCCTGCGCGCGTTTCACCAGCAGCATCCCGGGATCAAGCTGGAGCTCAATGAATCGCCCACCTCGGCGCAGCTGACCGCCCTGCGCAACGGCGATCTTGCCTGCGGATTTTTTCATCCTGATGCCCCGACGCCCGGCTTGAAAACACATCTCCTGCTGCGCGAGAAAAACGGCGTGCTGCTCCCAGCCGGCCACGCCCTCGCCCGCCGCCGCCAGCTTCGGCTGCGCGATCTGGCGACGACGCCGTTCGTGCTTTTCCCGCGGACGCACAATCCGGGCTTCTACGACCGCGTGCTGGCGGCGTTCTCCGCCGTGGGCGTGATCCCCACCATCGCGGAAGAGGTTTGGCCCCGCGCGAATGGCGTCGGGCTCGTGCGCGCCGGCGTCGGAGCGACGTTCATGTGCCCGTCGGAGGCGAAGCACCTTCCGTCCGAGGTGATTTTTCGTCCGCTCACCGGACCGGCGCCCGAAAGCCGCTTGGTCGTGGGCTGGCGCGAGCCGGCCGACGCCGAGCCGGCGCTCGCGGCGTTTATCGCGGTCGCCACGGCAAAGTACGCCTAGATCGGCCTAACCGAAAGCGCAGCCCCTAACAACGTCGCGCGTTCGCCTCCCCGATCTTGTCGGGGCCTCTAAAGGTGTTTCGGGCCCGGCCCCCTTCCGCGCAGGCGGCAAAGCCCTCCGCTTCCTGCGCGCGGTCAAACCAGGTACCGACTATATCGAAGAGGGCGGGCTAACGCCTCTTCTGCTTTCGCCGAATCCACTGACTTTACTCAGCGATTTTTACCGAACAGCAGTCGCAGCGAGTTCAGGCAAACGATCACGGTGCTGCCTTCGTGCGCCGCGACACCAAACGCGAGGGGCACCGCACCCAAGGCCGTCGCGATAACCATCACCACGACCACGCCCAGCGAGAGCGTAAGATTTTGCCGGATGATCGCCCGCGCGCGCCGACTTAACCGCAGGGCCGCCAGAAAGTTTTCGATCCGATCGTGCATCAAAATCACTTCGGCCTGCTCCAGTGCCGCATCGCTGCCCCGCGCGCCCATCGCCACACCCACGTCGGCCGCGGCGAGACACGGCGCATCGTTCACGCCGTCGCCCACCATGGCGATTTTTCGACCGGCGGCCCGCAACTCCTGCAGCGCTGCAACTTTGCCCTCGGGCGTAAGATTGGAACGCACTTCATCCAATCCGATTTCTTTCGCCACCGCCTCCGCCGAATGCCGCCGATCCCCCGTCAACATCACCGTGAAAATCCCCTGCCGCTTCAATTCCGCCAGAACGGCCCGTGATTCCACCCGGATTTGGTCGCGTAATAAAACCCGTCCCACCACATCCCGGCCGATCACCCAGACTTCGGAAAGCTCCGCGGGCGCCGGCGGCAGTTTCCCAGCCCACGCCGCCAATGGGCCGATTTCCAATAATTCCCGCCGCCCGAGTAACACTTGGGTACCGCCGAAGACGCCCTTCACACCCTGGCCGACGATGTTTCGAAATTCCTCCAACGCCAAGGGCCGCACACCCCGCGCCTTGGCGTCGCGTACAATCGCCCGCGCCAGCGGATGTTCCGATTTTGCCTCCAACGCATAGGCCAGCTCCATGATCTCCGTCTCGCGCCCGGCGGGAAAACTTTCGTATCCGACCACCGCCAGTTCGCCGGTCGTCAGCGTGCCCGTCTTGTCGAGCGCGACCGCGTCGATGTCCGCCAGTTTTTCCACCGCCGCCCCGCCGCGAAACAAAACGCCATGCCGCGCGCCCCACGCAATCGCCGCGAGGATTGCCGACGGGATCGATAGCACCAGTGCGCAGGGACTCGCCACCACCAGCAGGGTCATCG
>CAIXKG010000100.1 GCA_903919985.1 uncultured Opitutia bacterium
AACATGTCACCTATTAAGTGACATTCCCTCGAGAAATCCGGCAGATAAAGCGAGGAAACGCAGGGGTCTGTAAACGACGGCCCAATCGTGGTGGATGCGCTCGGCGGCTGGAGCGGTTTAACCAAACGGGTTCCCGCGAACGACGTAGCGGCGGGCGTCCCGGCCTGCCGAAGCGAGTGCGCCGACCCCGGCAGGCAGAGACGCCTGCCGCGACCCAAAACGGCTTCGAAAAATCTTAAACCGCGCTAACGTTTATTTTCCGGCTGGCGCAGCGGCGGGCGGATTTTTGCAGGACTGCCAGGCAAGGAAACGCCATTGGCCGTTTTCTTCGCGCCAGACGGCGAGGATGTTGAGGTCGTTATCAGCGCGGGCTCCGTTGCTCGTGGCTTTGATAAGAACGCGGCCGGTCATGATTACTACGCCCGGTCCAGCGACGGTGAAATTGCGCTCCTTGTAATCGAACGACTCGTAAACCGTGGACTTGGTCAGCAGCGATTGCATGTACGAGACCTTCGTGTCGACCACGCCGCTGGAGTGCGCGTAGTGAAGCTGGTCGGAAAAAATCGCGTCCAGCCGGGCGCGATCCGCCGCTTTGGTGGCGAGGAGACGCTCGTCGTCGGCGGCGCGGGCGCCGGCGATGGACTTATCCTCGGCGGCATGGAGCGACACGAATGCGAGCGCGAGGAGGGGTAGAAGGCGGAACAGGATTTTTTTCATCAGGGAGGGGGTTAGCTGAGAACCAAGCGCTGGGCGAACCCCGGAGCAAGCCGGGCTTTCGCTTTGGGCGGAGCCAATAATTGTGCGGCGGCACCCGCACTCCGCTCAAATCGTTTCGGCACTGCGTTCCGAGCGACAACTCCGATCCAGGAAAACATCTCCGCGCTCAATGGAGCCGGCGGCTAACGCACGACTCGTTGGCGAAATTTCGTTTGGCTTCAACCGACGGCATGCGGATATTCGGCGTATGTTGGCACGTCTTCCGCAGGCTGCATTTCGGCGGCTCTTCGATGAAATCGGGTCCGTCGATCACGTCGGTATCGAGGAACGCGTCGCCAAATACGGTACCCGCTCGATCAAGAAAGCATCAAAACTTTGGGGTCTGAAGACCGCGGTTTCCATGGTCGACCTCACCACGCTCGAGGGCAAAGACACGCCGGGCAAGGTCGCCTCGCTCTGTCAAAAAGCGCTGCGCCCCTCCGAAGATTCGGCCGTCCCGAGCACCGCAGCGGTCTGCGTTTATTCCGCGATGGTGCGGCACGCGCGTCGCACGCTGGGCGCGAAGTCTTCGGTGCGGATCGCGTCGGTCGCGACGGCTTTTCCCAGCGGGCAGGCGCCGTTGTCGACGCGCTTGGCGGAAGTACGCGCGGCCGTGAAGGACGGCGCGGACGAGATCGACATGGTGATTAACCGCGGAGCATTTCTGGCTGGAGAATTCGCCCGCGTGCAGGACGAAATCGCCGCGGTCGTCGAAGCGTGTGGCGCCGCGACGCTCAAGGTCATCCTCGAAGTGAGTGAATTAGAAACCTACGATTCGATCCGCGCCGCGTCGTTTCTCGCGATGCGGGTGATTCGTCCGGGCGATTTTATCAAGACCAGCACGGGCAAAACCACGCTCAACGCGACGCTCGGTAACAACCAGGTGATGCTGGAGGCGATCCGTGACTATTACCTCGATACCGGCGTCGCCATCGCGATGAAGCCGGCCGGCGGCATTCGCACGGCGAAGCAGGCGCTGACGTTTCTCGTGGCGGTGAAGGAAACGCTCGGCGATGCGTGGCTGAACAACACCCGCTACCGTTTCGGCGCGAGCTCTGTGCTTAACGATTTGCTGCGCCAGATCGAAAAAGAAAAAACCGGGGCGTATCAGGCGCCGTATTATTTCAGCGAAGCCGCCGAGAGTTACTGAAAAAGGGAACGCTAATCTGCGCTTATTGACGCTAATGTTCCGAACCTGAATTTAGATTAGCGAAGATTAGCGCCAATTAGCGTTCCAAAAAAATCCTCCATGCCCACTTTGACCGCTGTTAAAAAAAAGCCCGCCGCCCGTCTAGGCCGCCCCGCGCCGGAATTGATTTTTGGCGACCTGTGGGTGTTCGATCCCGCGCCTGAGACGGCCGACCCGAAGCTGAAGTCCCGGTACGAGCTGTTTATCGACGGCCAATTTGTCCCGCCGAAATCGGGCAAGTATTTCGACTCCATCAATCCTGCGAATGAACGAAAGCTCACCGCGATCGCGCTCGCCGGGCCGGTCGATGTCGATCTCGCCTACGCTGCGGCGCAGCGCGCGTACAACACAACCTGGGGCAAAATGCCGGGGCGGGAACGGGCAAAATATCTCTACCGTGTTGCGCGGCTGTTGCAGGATCGCGCCCGCGAATTCGCCGTCGCCGAGACACTCGATGGCGGCAAGCCAATCAAAGAGTCGCGCGATTTCGACGTGCCGATGGCGGCGGCGCATTTTTTCTATCACGCGGGCTGGGCGGACAAACTTGACTACGTCGCGCCCGGCCGTCGCGTCACGCCGCTCGGCGTTGTCGGCCAAGTCATCCCGTGGAATTTTCCGCTTTTGATGTGTGCCTGGAAACTCGCGCCCGCGCTGGCGATGGGCAACACGGTCGTGCTCAAGCCCGCCGAGACGACATCGATCACGGCGCTCAAGCTCGCGGAGATTTTTCAGGACGCCGGTTTGCCGCCGGGGGTCGTGAATTTCGTGACGGGCGCTGGTGAGGTCGGCGCCGCGGTGATGAATCATCCGACGCCGGTAAAAGTCGCTTTCACGGGTTCGACGGAAGTCGGTAAGATCATCATGCGTTCGCTCGCGGGCTCGGACAAAAAGATGACGATGGAACTCGGCGGCAAGGCCGCGAACATCGTCTTCGACGACGCCCCGCTCGACCAGGCCGTTGAAGGCATCGTCAATGGGATTTTCTTCAACCAAGGCCACGTGTGCTGCGCGGGCTCGCGATTGTTGGTGCAGGAGGGCGTGGCCGACGCCGTGCTGGCCAAGTTGAAAAATCGCCTGCGGGTACTGCGCGTGGGCGATCCGATCGACAAAAATACGGATGTCGGTGCAATCAATTCACGCGAGCAGCTCGAAAAAATCCGCGAGCTGGTGGATGCTGGAGTGAAGGAAGGCGCGGAAATGTTTCAGGCGCCGTGTCGTCTGCCGACGAAAGGTTTTTATTTCCGTCCCACGCTATTTAGCGGCGTGAGCATGAGTCACCGCATCGCGCGCGAGGAAATTTTCGGACCGGTATTGAGCATCCTGACCTTCCGCACGGTCGACGAGGCGATCGAGAAGGCCAACAACACCGCGTACGGGCTCAGTGCCGGAGTGTGGACAGATAAGGGCTCGCGGATTTTGAAGATGTCGACCGAGCTCAAGGCCGGCGTCGTCTGGGCGAACACCTACAATAAATTCGATCCGACCTCGCCGTTCGGCGGCTACAAGGAAAGCGGTTTCGGCCGCGAAGGCGGGCGCCAGGGTCTGCTGGACTACTGCAAACTCGTCTGACCGCCGAAAGCTGACGTTGAAAAACTACCAAGAAACTAAGGATCAAACAATCGAGGCCGGCCGTGATCGGTTGGTTGCATTGATTCTTCGCAGTTAAAAATTAAATCCATGTCGCGTCTCCCTATTACCAAAACGCCCAAGGTTTACGTCGGCGGAGCATTCATCCGTTCCGAAAGCGCGCGGGTGTTCCCGCTCAAGGACGCGGCCGGTGATTTCTTCGCCAACATTCCGCAGTGCACGCGCAAGGATTTGCGCAACGCCGTCGAAGCCGCGGCGAAGGCCGGCCCGGGCTGGGCCAAGCGCACGGCGTACAACCGCGGGCAGATTCTTTATCGTCTCGGTGAAATGATCGAGGCCCGCGCCGGCGAAATGGCGGAAGCGATCCGGCTCGGCGGTGCGACGAAAGCGGCGGCAGCTCGCGAAGTGGAGGCGACGGTTGACCGATTAATTTACTACGCGGGCTGGACGGACAAGTATGAGCAAGTGTTGGGCAATGTTAATCCGGTGGCCGCGCCGTATTTTAATTTCACGGTCACAGAGCCGATGGGCATCGTGGGCGTGATCGCGCCGGAGAGCGCGCCTTTGCTCGGGCTCGTCTCGCTTTTTGCCCCTGCGATTACGAGCGGCAACACGGTGGTCGCGCTCGCCTCGACCGCCCAGCCTTACCCGGCGATTCTCCTTGGTGAAATGCTCGCGACCAGCGATCTCCCAGGCGGGGTGGTGAATTTGCTCACCGGCTATCACAAGGAAATGATTCCGACCTTCGCCACGCACACGCACTTGCGGGCGGTCGTGGGAGTCGTGAATGCCGATGAGCGGCAGACGCTCGCGTTGGGTGCAGCCGACAGTGTGAAGCGGACCCATCTCATCAAAGCGGAAACGCCGCCGGATTGGCTGGCTGAATCGGAGCAAAACCTCGAAGCGATTCGTCGTACGCTCGAATTCAAAACGACCTGGCACCCGATCGGGGCGTGAGGGCAGAAGACAAGAGCCTGCCCGACCTCTCAAAAGGCACCTAGAGCAGCTCAATTTTTTCCGCGGCCGTTTTGTGTAGCGGCAGGCTTCCCTGCCTGCCGGATTCGGCATCCTTGTTTCGGCAGGCAGGGACGCCCGCCGCTACCTCTTGAGGAACTCGGCTATTTCACGCGCCGTCGGCATCGAAGGAGCGGTCCCGAGTTTTGTCACGGAGAGCGCGGCCACGGCGTTGCCTAAACGTGCGGCCGCGAGGATGTCGCCCGAGAATTTGACTAAGCCCGCCGCGAAACCACCGCAAAACGCGTCGCCCGCGCCGGTGGTGTCCACCGCTTTAACTTTGTGAGCGGCGATGAAGCTATGACCGCAGGATTCGGAAACGAAAACTCCTTTGGCGCCGAGAGTGACGATCACGGTCGGAACTTTGAGCTCTCGGCAAAGAGCATGCAGCTTGTCAGGTGGAAGGGCATGCAGCGCGTCGACGGTAAACGGTTTGGCTTTGATCGCCCCCGTGAATTTGAGCGCGGGCAGATTCACGAGCGCGGCAAACTCGGTCTCGTTTGGAATTAACACGTCGACCTGCCGCAGCAAGGCGGGCGCGAAATCGGGGCGCATGGGCGCCGGGTTGTGTACGGTGATGGCTCCGGCCGCGCGCGCCATTTTCAAAACGGCCGCGACCGTGCGCAGATCGGTCTCGTGCTGGGTGACCACGACTTTTGCGCGGCGGATTGCGGTCGCGGGCACGTCCTTCGGTCGGAGGGCCGAGTTCGCGCCGAGCGCGACCACGATTTCGTTCTGGCCCGTGGCGTTGACCAGAACAGCGGCGGTGCCAGTCGCGTGGCCGGATTTTTTAACCAAATGCGCCGCGATGCCTTCGTTGGCGTAGAATTTTTTAGCGTCGGCCGCAAAGGTGTCAGTGCCCACGGCGCCCACAAAAAGCGTTGGCACGCCGGTCCGACCCGCGGCGATGGCCTGATTGGAGCCTTTCCCGCCGGGTCCGGTGGCGAAGGTGCCGAGCACGGTCTCGCCCGCGCTGGGGAACGCGGCGCATTTCCAGGAAAGATCCTGCACAAAACTGCCGACGACTACGACATGGGGTGACATGGGAAATTTTTCCGAACCAGAAACCGTTCGGGGCAGCGATAGCCCAACACATTTTATGGAACGGTGCCAAGGCTCGGTCGGGAGAATATCGTGGAATTCATCGGCGGGTTGTTTTCAGCGCGGTCGCACAAGACCGCTTTCCGTTAGATTTTTCAGCGGTGTTCGTTCCGCGAGCGCACCCGCTGCTGCCGAAACCCAGCGCAGGCGTTGGGTCATCCGCTAGGCTCGGCGCCGTAAAACTTTCTGCTCCCGTTTTTGCTTCACGGTATCGTCCCGTGCGACGTCGCCAATCTCGCCGGCTGCTTGGTCAGGTTGCGTGTGGGATTGAAATCCTTCGTGGCCACTGTGCAGCCGCCCCCGCTATTGATGGTTGCCTGGATCAAGAGCGCGCTGGAACGGTTCGGCGCCCGACGCGCCGGTTACAAAACGTGGAACGCGCATTGCTAGGGGCGGATTGCCAAAGCGGAACGCGCTTACGGATTTGCCCACGCGCCTCCCGCCTGAGACGGTGCACGCATGTTTCCCCAACACGTCATCGCACGAAAACGGGACGGCCACGTCCTGAACGCCGAAGAGATTAAGTCGTTCGTCCGCGGTGCGACCGATGGCTCGTGGGCGGACTACCAACTCAGCGCGATGCTGATGGCGATTTTTCTGCGCGGGATGACGCCGGAGGAAACCGCGCACTACACCGAGGCGATGATGCGTTCGGGGTTTGTCGCCGACCTCCGCAATGTGAAACAGCCGAAGGCCGACAAGCACTCGACCGGCGGCGTCGGCGACAAAGTTTCTCTGCACCTCGCGCCGATGGTCGCCGCGTGTGGGGTGGCGGTGCCGATGATTTCGGGGCGTGGGCTGGGCCACACCGGTGGCACGCTCGACAAACTCGAATCGATTCCCGGATTTCGGGTTAGTCTTTCGTCGGAGGAATACCGCAATCAGCTCGAAAAAATTGGGCTCTGTCTGATTGGGCAAACCGCAGAGTTGGCGCCGGCCGACAAGAAGCTTTATGCGCTGCGCGATGTGACCGGCACGGTGGAGTGTATTCCGCTAATCTGCGGGAGCATTCTGGCGAAGAAACTGGCTGAGGGCACGGAGGTGTTGGTGGGCGACGTGAAGTTTGGCCGCGGTGCGTTTATGAAGGACCGGGCGGCGGCGCGAGAACTGGCGCAGGCGCTGGTGCGCGTTTCGAATGCGATGGGCACCCCGATGCGGGCGATTCTCACCGCGATGGACGAACCCCTCGGGCGCACCGTCGGTAATGCGCTCGAAGTCGTCGAGTCGATCGAGTGTCTCAAAGGCCACGGTCCGGCCGACACGATGGAAGTCACTTTCGCGCTCGGTGCGCAGATGCTTTTACTCGCCAAAGTTGCAACGACCAAGGAGGCGGCGCGGGTCCAGCTGGAGCAGAGTATCACGAGCGGCGCGGCGTTGGAAAAATTTCGCGAGATGATTGTGGCGCAGGGCGGTGACGCGCGCGTGATCGACGAGCCTGCGCGTTTGCCCCAGGCAAAATTCAAGGTGAATTTCCCCGCGTTGCGCGCTGGCTTCGTGCAGGAAGTTGACGCGATGGGGGTGGCGTTGTCTGCGTTGCGACTGGGCGCAGGTCGCGCGAAAGCGGAGGATAGGGTTGATCACGCGGTCGGCTTCAGCGCGCTCGCGAAAATTGGCGAACGCGTCGCGTTGGGCGCGTCGCTGTGCACGATTCACGCGAACGACGAGCAGTCGCTGGCCGAAGTGAAGCTCATGCTCGCGAAGGCGATCGTGATCGGCGACGTAGCGGTAGCGCCGACGAAGCTGATCGATGAGCTTATTGGCTGAGGCGGTGTAATCCGAAGCGAAGCTGCTAACAACGTAGCGGCCGGCATCCCGGCCGGTCTGAAACGAGGCGGCCGAATCCGGCAGGCAGAGAGGTCGGCCGCGCCGTGAAAGCGGCGACGGAAAAACGTAAACGGCTCCGGCGTTTTACAACCACGCGGCAGCCGAATGTGGGCCCCCGTACCCCGCGTTTTTGGAACGAGCCAAACGCGAGGTGAGGGGCCCCCTTCCACATTTTTAGACGGTGGGCTCGGGATGGTTGGCGGCGGCTTCGATTTCCTCGGCGCTTTCGACGATCCGAGCGACGCTGAGCAATTTGTCGCCTGGTTCGAGGGTGACGAGGCGCACGCCTTTGCCGCCGCGGTTGACTTCGCGGATGGTGTTGACCGGGCAACGCACGCTTTGGCCCTTTGCGGTGAGCAGCATGATTTCGTCGGTTTCGCGCACGCTGAGTGCGCCCGCGAGATTGATCGATCCGTCTTCGGGCAACGTGATCGCCCACACGCCGCTGCCGCCGCGGTTGATGAGGCGGTAATCCTCGAAGCGCGTGCGCACGCCGAGACCGGCTTCGCTCGCGACGAGGAATTTCGCGTTGTGATCCACGACTTCGATCGCCTGGAGGTAATCGCTCGGTAACTTGAAGCGCATGCCGGTGACGCCGCCGGTGGCGCGGCCCGTATCGCGGAAGAGAATTTCGCCCGTGTTCTCATCGCGTTCTCTAAAGCGCACGGCGAGTCCTTGGTGGGAAACGAGGATGATCTCGTCGCTGCCGGTTGTGAGAACGGTGCCGATGACGCTGTCCCCCTCGGCGAGATTTATGCCGATGAGTCCGGATTCGCGCGTGGCGTTGGTGTAGTCGGAGAGCGCGCTCTTTTTGATCACGCCGCTCTTCGTGGCCATCACGAGGTAACGGTCGGGCGCGAAATCCTTATGGCACAGCATGGCGGCAATTTTCTCGCCGTCGCTGAGCCGAATGAAGGACGACACGGATTTCCCCTTCGAGGTGCGGGTGCCCTCGGGGACATCGTAGACTTTCTTCGCGTGGCACTGGCCGGTGCTCGTGACGAAGAGAATGTAATCGTGCGTGCTGGCGGTGAAGAGGTGCTCGACGAAATCCTCGTCGTACGTCTCGGCCCCGATGACGCCCTTGCCGCCGCGTTTCTGCGAACGGTAGTCGGCGACGCGCGTGCGTTTGATGAAGCCGAGATGGGAGACGGTGATGACGCAGCCCTCGTTGGGAATGACGTCCTCCATGCGGAAATCGCCGGCGGCGGCCACGATCTCGGTGCGGCGGGGCGAGGTGTATTTCGCCTTCATCTCGGAGAGCTCCTTCTTGATGAGCGCCATCAGGATGGATTCGGATTCGAGAATGGCCTGAAGCTCGGTGATGAGCTTCATCAGCTCGGCGTATTCGGCTTCGATCTTGCCGCGCTCGAGGCCGGTGAGCTGGTAGAGTCGGAGTTCGAGGATGGCGTCGGTCTGGCGCTCCGAGAGCGGATACTTCGCCATCAAGCGCACCTTGGCCTCATCGCGGTTCGCGGAGGCGCGGATAATTTTGACGAAGTCGTCGAGGTTATCGAGGGCGATGATGTAGCCCTCGAGGATGTGGGCGCGGGCCTCGGCCTCCTTCAGGCGGAACTGGGTGCGACGCGTGACGACATCGCGGCGGTGCTCGATGTAGCACTCGATGAGCTCCTTGATGTTCATCTGCTTCGGGCGCTTCTTGTCGA
>CAIXKG010000101.1 GCA_903919985.1 uncultured Opitutia bacterium
CTCCCCCGGCGGCTGGTCGCTGGACACGCAGTTCATCGACATCATGGGCTCGCCCTACCTGATCGCCCACGGTCTCGGTCAACCCGTCAAAGACGCCACCACGACCGTCTCCTTCCCCACCACCGGCACGTATCGCGTCTGGGTCCGCACGAAAGACTGGGTCGCCGAATGGAAAGCCCCCGGCACGCCCGGAAAATTTCAAGTCCTCCTCAACGGCCAACCTCTCGCCGAAACCTTTGGCACGAAAAACGCGTCCTGGTTTTGGCAAGACGGCGGCACTGTCACCATCGCGAAAAAAGAAAACACCCTCGCCCTCCGCGACCTCATGGGCTTCGACGGCCGTTGCGACGCCCTCTACTTCACCACCGATCTCACCACACCGCCGCCCAACGACACTGCCCCGCTCTCCACGTGGCGCAAGACTACCCTCGGCCACCCCACCGAACCGCAGAACATGGGTGAGTTCGATCTCGTCGTCGTCGGCGGCGGTTACGGCGGCATGGGCAGCGCCCTTTCCGCCGCGCGCATGGGCCTCAAGGTCGCCCTCATCCAAAATCGCCCCGTCCTCGGCGGCAACGGCTCCTCCGAAATCCGCGTCTGGGCCATGGGCCTCGTACGCCGCGGCAACTACCCGCACATCGGCGAGATGATCGAAGAGTTCGCCGACAAAGCGAAGAATTCCCCCGGGACGTACGAGGAATTCGGCGACGCCAAAAAGGAAGCGCACGTGCGCGCCGAGAAAAACATTTCGCTCTTCCTCAACGAGCACGTCTACGCCGCCACCACCATCGGCGGAAAAATCATGTCCGTCACGTCGCTCAACACCGCCACGAGCCGCGAGAAAAAGTTCTCCGGGAAACTCTTCGTCGACTGCACCGGCCACGGCAGCCTCGCCCACCTCGCCGGCGCTAAATACGAAATCGAACTCAAAGACCTCCTCGGCATGTCCAACATGTGGGTCTGGTCCAACGACACCGCCCCCCGCACGTATCCAGAAACTCCCTGGGCGCTTGACCTTCAGATGGACGACTTCCCTTACCCCAAAATGGGCAAGGCCGACATGACCGAAAAGGGCAAGGGCGAGTGGTTTTGGGAAAGCGGTTTCAATAAACACCCCATCAACGATCTCGAACTCATTCGCGATTGGAACCTCCGCGCCGTCTTCGGCGCCTTCAACGCGATGAAAAATCGCGACGGCAAACCCGAGCACCCCAACGCCAAGCTCGATTGGGTCGCCTACGTCGGCGGCACGCGCGAATCCCGCCGCATCGTCGGCGATGTCATGCTCACGCACGAAGACATCATCACAAAAAAGAATTTCCCCGACGGCTGCGTGCCCAGCACCTGGAGCATCGACCTCCATTTCGCGAAGAAGGAATACGCCACCAAATTTGCCGACAATCCCTTCATCTCCGTCGCCGAGCACGACAAACGCATCGACCGCGATTTCGGTTACCCGGTCCCCTACCGTTGCCTCTACTCGGTAAACATTGAAAACATGTTTATGGCCGGCCGAAACATCAGCGTCTCCGACCAAGCCCTCGGCACTGTGCGCGTCATGAAGACCATCGGCATGATGGGTGAAGTCGTCGGCAAAGCCGCCGCCGTCGCCATCCAGCGCAACACCACTCCGCGCGGCGTCTACGAGCAGCACTGGAAGGAAGTTGATAGCCTGCTCAAACTCCCCGGCCGCGCCCGGCGCGCGAGCCTCGAAGCCCCTTTTCAAATTAGCGGCCCCGCACCGGAACCGCTCGACGACAGCGGGGGTCGCGGTGCCGCCTTGTCCGCGCTCAAGGGCATCGTGATCGACAACAAGGCCGCGAAGCTCACCGGCTCGTGGACCAGCGGCACCAACCTTGAGCACGTCGGCCCCGACTACATTTACGCCCGCGGCGCCGGCCACAAAGCCAGCTTCGCTTTCACCGTCCCCAGCGACGGCCGCTACGAAGTCCGCTTTGCCACCGCGCCCCACGAAAACCGCGCGAGCAATACCGCCCTCATCGTCCGCCACGCCGACGGCGCCGCTGCAGTCACCGTAAACCAGCGTAAACCTGCCACCCTCGACAAACAGTGGGTCACGCTCGGCATTTACCGCTTCACCGCCGGCCAACCCGCCGCCGTCGAAGTCGACGCCACGAACGCCGATGGCAACGTCCACCTCGACGGGGTCCAATTGCTGCCCGCGAAATAATCCCGCGCAGCTCGCGGATATTTTTCCCGCTAGAGATCCCGCTCGCGCACCACCGCGGGCGGCAATCCACAGACGCGCGCCACCCGATCGGAAAAAACGCCGGCCATGCGGTTCAGGTAGCCGCGAGCGCCAGCGAGTGGTCCGGTCCGGCCGCGGGCCTCCCCTTTAGCATCGCGGCCGATGCGGCGCCAAAAACTGCCCCTTTTGCGGCAGATTCGTAAACCGGCCGTCGGCGTAGATCGCCGTGCCGCGTACAAAGGTGTGCGTCACGCGGGCCCGGCTCTTTTCGCCCACGTACGCACTGATCCGGTGCCGCGTCCAGAGGTCCTCCGCTTGGATCGTCCGCGCCTTTGTATATTCGATGAGCGAAAAATCCGCATCCCGCCCCAACGCAATCTGCCCCTTGCGATCGTCGATCTGGAAACGTCGCGCGACATTGCGCGCCATCACTGCCGCCAACACGGGCAGGTCTTGGTCCGCCGTCTTTTCGCATTCGGAAATCAATAGCTCACAACCGTGCTGGATGCCCCCGATCCCACCCCAGACGGCAAACATGTTCGCCGAATCTTTCATCTCCGGCCGCGCCGGCGAGTGATCCGACCCGAGCGTTTGGATACGCCCGGCTCGCAGCTCGGCCCACAGCGCCTTGCGCCGCTTTTCATCGCGCAACGGTGGCGCGCACTTCGCGAGCGGCCCGAGCCGCACGACGTCCTTGTCGTTGAAGAGCAAATAATGCGGGCACGTTTCCGCCGTCACATCCACGCGCTGCAACCGCGCCTCCGTGATCAGCGCGATGCCTTCCGGGCTGCTCACATTCACAATATGGAGCGCGCATTGCGTCTCGCCCGCGATTTCCAACGCCGTCCGAATCGCCTCGAGTTCCACCGCGACCGGACGCGAGTCGAGCCACGCGCGCGCATCGGAGCGCCCCGCCGTTTTGATCTTTTCGGTGAGCGCCGCGACCATCGCGTCGTCCTCAGCGTGCACCGCCACGGGCAAACCGACCTTAGCCGCCCGCTTCATACCTTCCCGCAGCGTCTTCGCATCCACATTTTGGAAGCTCGCGACCCCGCTGTTGCACATGAATGCCTTCAGCCCGACCGCACCCGCGTCACGCAGGCCGGCGATCTTGTCGAGATTCCCCGCGGTCAATCCGCCCCATAACGCGAAGTCGGTGCAGGATTTCTCCTCGGCAATCGCCCGCTTTTCACGCAACCCCGCTGCATCGAGCACCGGCGGCTCCGAGTTGTGCGGCATATCAAAAAACATCGTCCCGCCTCCCGCCGCGAGCGCTGCCGAGCCCGTTGCGATCCCCTCCCAGTCAGCACGACCGGGTTCGTTGAAATGCACGTGCGCATCGAGGATGCCCGGAAACACGTAGCGCCCCTCCGCATTTAGCTCCGCGTCCGTGGCGT
Source organism: uncultured Opitutia bacterium (assembly GCA_903919985.1). Lineage (GTDB taxonomy): Bacteria > Verrucomicrobiota > Verrucomicrobiia > Opitutales > Opitutaceae > Tous-C4FEB. Next base: position 3,607 of record CAIXKG010000101.1, read on the forward strand.
CCGTGACGCTGGGTGCCAGCCGGACGATCTTGCCGCGCACGATGCCGATCTCGACCGCCAGCACGCCCTCCGGCGTCACGACGCGTCCCCCGCGCACGATGAGATCGAGCAGTTCGGGCTCGTGAACTGTCTTGGCGTTTTCCCTGACAATCGGACCAGTGCGTTTCATGACGCGTGTTGCTGGGCCATTCTTTCAAGAAAGTCCACCATCACGCGCAAAACGATTTCGAGGTCCGCGGCGCGGCTGATTCGTCGGGGTGGTGACTCCGCCCATCCCGACACCGCGGAAAGAACTCCGCGAACTCTGTCCACGCCGACACCACCACCCCGTCATGACCCGCGCCACTCACCAGCGAGCATCGGCGTCCCTGCACCACCTCGCCCCTGCGCCGTCAACCCCCGTGAACACTCCACCGCATTATTGTCCTGAGTGCGCTGCCCCACCACCGTCAGCCCGCGCATAGCGCGGAGGAATGGAGCCGGTAATTTCGAGACCGCCGATGGTCAGTGATTTCATGCCGGGAGCGAACGCCGGCCCACTCTCCGAGAAAAGCCTCCTTCATCCTGCCTCCGAATCCGATCGCGCACCCTGCCCTCGTCAGAGGTATCAGTCGCACGACGAGCACGTGATCGCGCGATTCTCGCGGCCTCGTCATGAAGCCGAAGATTGGCGAGCGAAACATATCGGGGCTCGGCTTGCGCAAATTTGCTTGCCCCCCAGCGGCCATCATCCGTAAAAAACGCAGCTTCTGCGGTGACATTGCGGCTTCCGAGCCGCTGTTCTTTCACACTCCATGTTTTTCTTTGCCATGTTTATCTTTGCGCTGTCGCTGGAGTGTCGCGCGACCGCAAAACATGGCGTAGAAATCCGCCACATGAATTTTCATAACTTGATCATAAAAAATCGTAGGCCGGCGTAGCTCAATGGTAGAGCACCTGTTTTGTAAACAGGCGGTTGCGGGTTCGAATCCCATCGCCGGCTCCAGTTTTCAAA
>CAIXKG010000102.1 GCA_903919985.1 uncultured Opitutia bacterium
AGGGCTTCGAGCCGGTCGCCGGCCCCGGGCTTTGCGAGGCTTTTTGCCACGGCCTCCGGATCAAACGCGTAGTCCTCGGTGAACAGGAATCCGATCCAGCCGGGGACATCGCTCAGGTGCTTGACCTTCGGCTTCACAATCGCGAGCGCAGGGCGCAGGGCCTCGCGCGTTCCATACGGGACCCCGGCTTTGTCCACAAACGGCAGCGCGAGTTCCTCGAACCGCTCCTGGCTCATGTGCTGGAGATGCTGGCCGTTGAGCCAAAAACATTTGTCCAGGTCGAAAATCGAGTTCCGGCGGTTGATCTCGACGAGATCGAAAAGCTGGAGGAGCTCCGGGGTTTTCAAAAATTCGCGATTTTCGCCCGGCGACCATCCGAGCAGGCAGAGGTAGTTCGCGACCGCTTCCGGCGTGTAGCCGAGGTCGAGGAAATACGTGATGCTCGACCCGCCGTCCCGCTTGCTGAGCTTCTTCCCCTCGTGGTTCAGGATGAGGGGAATGTGCGCGAACTTCGGCGGCGTGGCTCCGATCGCCTGGTAGAGCTCGATGTGCTTCGGCGTGTTCGAGAGGTGGTCCTCGCCGCGGATCACGTGCGTGATCTGCATCGCGATGTCGTCGACCACGTTCACGAAATGAAAAACGGGATTTCCGTCGGAGCGGAAAATCACGAAATCCTCGTCTTCGACGCGTTCGACGCGGCCGCGGATCTGGTCCTCGATCACGCTCGGCGGCACTTTCACCTTGGTGACGGTTTTTTTGCGGTGCTCGTCGAACACCTCGTGGCGCTCGCCGAGCAGTTTGAAATAAATCGCGCCGTCCTTTTCGTAAGTGCGGCCGGCCGCGGTGAGTTTCGCGAGGTATTCGCGGTAAACCGCCGCGCGCTCGCTTTGACGGTACGGGCCGAATGCGCCGCCGACGTTCGGACCTTCGTCCCAATTCATACCGAGCCAGTTCAGCGAGTCGTAGATGACGTTGAGGAATTCCTCACTGTTGCGCTCCTTATCCGTGTCCTCGATGCGGAGGATAAACGTGCCGCCCGTGTGCCGGGCATAGAGCCAGTTGAAAAGCGCCGTGCGCGCGCTGCCGATGTGAAAGAAACCGGTGGGACTCGGGGCAAAACGAACGCGGACGGGGGACATGGTGGACAACAAAAGACGGTGGCTTGTGATCGTTGAAAACGAACAGCAAGTAGCCACGCGTGGCCGCTGTCAAAGCCGCACCCCTGATCGATCCGACCGCGCTGGTGAGGCGCTTTGAAGCGGCCGGTCGCGCCGCTGGTTTTCGGATCGAGCGCTTCTGGAAATTGCGGAGTGCCGCTGATCGCGCTGATCAAACGCACGCCCGGCCCGCGTCCGCGCATTTATCTTTCCCCGGGATTCATGCGGGAGACCTGGCGGAGGCGATTTATCGCCGCGCGCATCACAAGACGCTCGGCGACACGCGGGCAACACCCTCGGCGTTGCCCCTCGCCCAGCGGGTCTCGGCGCATCGGGCGGCACTGGAGCGGCAGGCGTCCCGGCCTGCCAGGTTCGTCGTCATTGTTTTAGTCGGCAGTGACGCCTGCCGCTGCGTCGTTGCCCGCTACGAATTCCGTTAAACTGATTTGGGCAGCTGGGGTTATCCTTGTTCCGCCGGGTGCAGAAAAACGGGCGCCGTGTCGAACCGCGCGTTAAGGTTAACGCGCCCTGATTTTTCAAGCGGTTCTCACACCGGCAATCCTCTCGCCGTGCCGAACTCCCTCAGGTCCGCCGCCAGCGGCGCTCGGAATACCTCCGTCACCCCGACCGACCGCAGATCGATCTCGGCGCAATGCAGCGCCTGCCGCGAGAGCAGGAGTTTCTCCGCCAACGCCGGCGTCCAACCCGTCTCGATAAACTCCAAATAGCAGCGCGCATCCGGTCCGTAGATTTTATCCCCCACGATCGAGTGGCCCAGCCACTGCGCGTGCGCGCGGATCTGATGTTTCCGCCCTGTTTCGGTAACGACGCGGACGAAGGTGAATCCCTGCGACGCTGCGACCGGAGTGAAATGAGTCACCGCCGCCTGCCCGCCCTCCGCCACCACCGTCGTCTTGATGAACACCGGACTCGCGGTGTCGTCGCCCAAGGGTTGGTTCACGGTCACGGGCGCGCTCAATTCGCCGGCGAGCACGGCCAGGTACAGTTTGCCGGCTTTCCGGTCCATCATCGCGGTTTGCAATCGGCTCGCCATCGCGGCGTCCTTCGCGAGCACGACTACGCCGCTCGTTTCCCGGTCGAGCCGAAACACGAGATGCATCGTGGGCAGCCCGGTGTATTCGCGCGCGGCGCCCACGAGACTCGACCACGGTCCGGCTTTCGAGGGATGACACACGACGTCGCCCGGCTTGTTCACGACGAGCAAGCGTTCGTCTTCATATACGATCCAGCTCTTCAGCTCCTCCAATGTGATCAAACGCACTCGCGAGGTCTGAATCCGCCGGGGCCATGCACACGCTCGCCACGGATCAAACGGTTCCTGTGCCGGCACCGGCGTCAGGCCCGCGTCGTTCATCGCGCGACTTTCTTCAGCCGAAACCGCGCCAGCACTTTCGCGGCGACCCACGCCGCCAGTCGCTTTGGCGCCATCGAGCCCACGGCCGCACTCACTTGGTTTTTCCACCCCGGCACGACGAGGCTGCGTTTGCCGGCCAGCGCCCGCAGCGTGGCGTCGATGACAGCTTCGCACGACATGCTCAGCGCGTCGGCCACGCTGCCTTTTTCCAATCCCGCGCGGCGAAAAAATTCCGTCGCGGTCGGCCCCGGGCAAACCGCGAGCGCGCGCACGTTCGAGCCCCGCAGCTCTTCATTTAACGCCAAGCTCCAGTGCAGCACGAAAGCCTTGGTCGCGCCGTAGGTGGCCATGAACGCGGTGGGTTGAAACGCAGCCGTCGAAGCGATGTTCACAATCGCGCCGCCGCGCGCTTTCAGCAGCGGCATCAAACGGCCAGTGAGTTCGACCACCGCGCGGACATTCACATCCACCATCTCGGTAAGATGCGCGACGTTCGGTTCCGGAAAATATCCGTAAGCGCCAAATCCGCTGTTGTTCAGCAGCAGCACGCGTCCTTGCGGAGCCTCACGCTGCAGGAACGCTTCTACCTCTTGCACGACGGAAGCGAGGCTCGAACTCTGCGCGAGGTCGCAGGGAAAATGGCGGAGCTTAAGCTTTCCGTAAAACAGGTCCGGAGTTCGTCGAGAGAGGTTGCAAACCGTGAGGTTCGCATTCCATTCTCCGCACCGTTCGATGAATGATTTTCCAATACCGGAAGATCCGCCCGTCACAATGACGGCCGTGAATTCTTGGAGCGCTTCGTTTAACGAGGGCACAGGGAGTCCGATAGGTGTAGGTTATTTTTACTCTTTCGACAGCCGACCATCCGGCCGACTGCGGTTAACCAAAACATACGCAGAAACATGAACAGACAAAACCACCACGAACTGATCGTATCGGGAATCCACCTCGAGCTGACTCCGTCGCTCAAAACCTACGTGCAGGAGAAAATGGAGCGGTTATTTCGCCACGAGGAGCGCATCGTGCGCGTCCGCGTGGAGCTCGAGTGTGATCCGAAAGAGTCGGTCACTACGCGGTTCAAAGCGAAGGGGCATGTTGCGATTCATGGCCCCGACATGAACGCCGCGGTCGAAGCCGACGAGTGTCACAAGGCCATCGCGCTCCTCGTCGACAAACTTGACCGCATGCTCAGCCGCCGCGCGCGTCTGATGAAGGTGAAACGCCATCAAACTGGCCGCCTGGACTTGGAAGCCAAGTTCCCGCAAGCGATCTGAGCATCGATTCGTCTTTCGATTTGAAAGCAAAACCCTGGAGTGCGCGAAGCGCTCCGGGGTTTTTTATTTTAGGGCGCCGGAGCCTAAGCGCGCATGCAGTTCACCGTCCTTACTACAACGGGTTGCCACCCGCCGTTGGCGCTCGGTCAAAAACCCGCTTAAACCCTTTCGCTTCTCCCTGCTAAAAAGCAGATTAAAAGTTGGTGCAGGCATAGGGAGTCGAACCCCAAACCTCCAGATTCGTAGTCTGGCGCTCTATCCAGTTGAGCTATGCCTGCGTAACAGAGGGCGGAAAGAAGCAAACATTCACCGCGCAGTGCAAGCGGTAATTTCGCCGCGCTGCGCGCCGAAATTACCGCGGTTTGAAGTTTGCGCGAGACGCGCGGTTTCGAGTTTTGCGTTTCGGGCTTCGAGTTCCGGACAAATCGCGCATCGTAATTTGATGCTTCGCGTAGCTCTGCTTTTCCTCGGCTTCCGATCAGGCGTCGCACCTGACGGTTTAGCCACTGCGCGCTTCGCTCGCCTCACGATGAGAAAGAGGCGCCCCACGACGTAGCGGCAGGCATCCCGGCCCGCCGAAACGAGCACGCGGTACCCGGCAACCAGAGACGCCAGCCGCTACACCCAACGACGACGGAAAAACCTCAACCGCTCTCGTTTTCTGATTCCCAACTGAAAACCCAAAACCGCCGCCGGTTCACCCGGCGGCCAGTCTCCAGTCAATCAGCTCAAGTTGGAGCAATTTGCGGTCGTTGAAATGATTCCACGCCATCTCGACGGCAAAATCCAACGGTACGCCCAGCGGCGGCAAACGGTGCGCCATCTTCCAGGCCACGCCATGCAGGCGCCGGCCGGACGCGTCGTCGAACGTGAACCGGAAATGATGCTCCTTAAACACGATTGGCCGCTGCCGCAGTACGACCCCGCGCACCCCATACACCGGCTCCGGGTTGCCCTGCCCGAAGGGATGCAACGCCTCCACCTCCTCCATCAACCGTTCGCGGATTTGCTCCGGCGTGAGCCACGCGGCAATCTTCAACTCGGCCTCGGCAATCTCCCCGCCCACATGCGCGCGCACCGCGGCGGCAAAGCTCGCCCGAAATTCTTCGAGCTTCGTCTTCGTCAACGCGACGCCCACCGCCATCGGGTGCCCGCCCCAACTTGTGAGGTGCTCCGCGCAGGTCCCCAGAACCTCGACCAGATTGATTCCATCGACGCTGCGACCGGAACCTTTGGCCAGCTCCCCTTCGTTGCCCAGCACGACACACGGGCGGTTGTATTTGCGCGTGACGCGGCCCGCCACGATGCCGACGACGCCCGGGTGCCAGTTCTCACTGAAAAGCACAATGCCCGGCAAATGCGAAAACTGCGTCTCGATCATCTGCTCCGCCTCGTCCGTGATCCCGCGCTCAATGTCCTGACGCTCGCGGTTGAACGCTTCCAGTTGCAACGCCGTCTCGGCACAAAAGCCCGCATCCTCGCTCAACAACAACTCGACCGACAGCGCCGCGTCCGCCAGCCGCCCCGAGGCGTTGATGCGCGGTCCGAGGCGAAATGAAATATCCACCGGCATGATCGTCTGGCCCGGCCGCACCCCCGCGATGTCCATGAGGGCACGCAGTCCGGGCCGCGTCGTGTCCTGCAAAATACGGAGTCCGTGCCGCGCCATGATGCGATTCTCGCCCAGCAAGGGTACGAGATCGGCGATCGTGCCCAGCGCCACGAGGTCGAGATGATCGCGCAACTTGATGCGATGCGCGACCGGATGATTCTCCGCGCGGAGCATCTTTAGCAGCCCGTGCGCGAGCTTGAACACCAGTCCGACCGTACAAAGGTTGCGCCACGCCGCGTCGGCGTTGGTGACATCGGCATCGACGTGCGGATTGATCAGCAGCCCGTCCACCAGCGGCTGTTCCTTCGAGCGATGATGATCGACGACGATGACATCAATCCCCTGCGCGCGCAGATGCGCGACCTCGGCGTGGGAGTTCGTGCCGCAATCGAGCGCGATGAAAAGATGGGGCTTCCCATTCTCCAACGCGCGGTCGATCGCGCTGCGCGAAAGCCCGTAGCCGTCTTCGGAGCGGCGCGGCACGACGAAATGCGGTTTGAGTCCGAAGCGGCGCAGAATCGAGACGAGCAGCGCGGTGCTGCTCACGCCATCGACGTCGTAGTCACCGAGCACGACGACGGCTTCGGCGCGCTCGATCGCGCCGCAAATCCGGCGCGCCGCGGCTTCTAGATTACGCAGTAAAAAGGGATCGCCCAAACCGGCGAGAGCCGCTTCCAGAAACTCCAGCGGATTTTCGCCCTGCCCCGCGCGCAGCAACAGCTCGGCGAGCACAGGGCTGACCCCGGCGCGTTTACTGACGCCGTCGATGTCCTGCGGCGGGCGCGGCGTGTGAGTCCAGCGCATGGGTGGCATTTCCGAGGTAGGGCGCGTGACCTTAACGCGCCGGTTGGGCTCAGCGCTCCGGTGGGCCGAGTCACAGCGGCGGATTAGGGATAATCCGCCCTACTTTTGAAAATTATTCCGAAGCCTTGCTGGCGCCGGTCCACTCGTATTTCGGGGCGATATCTTCGTGGGCCTCGACATGCTTCCGGTCGCCCTTGTGCCACCAGTAGAAGACTTGGGAAGCGACGAAGATGGCCGAGAAGGTCGAGGTCACGATACCGACCAAGAACGTGAACGAAATGTCGCTCAACGTACCGCTGCCGAAGACGAACAACGACAGCGCCGCGAGAAACGTCGTCGAAGAGGTCATGATCGTGCGGGCAAAAACTTTGTTGATGGCGGTGTTGACCACGTCGCGTAACGAGCCGGTCGGATTGAGTTTCAGCTCCTCCCGAATGCGGTCAAAGACGACCACGGTCTCGTTGATCGAGTAACCCGCGATACACAGGATCGCGGCCACCATGGGCGCCGAGAACTGGTGACCGAAGAGCACGAAAATGCCGATGGTCATCAGAATATCGTGGAAGGTGGAGAACATCGCTCCGAGGCCGAAGCCAAACTCGAAGCGGAATGCGATGTAGACGAGAATCGTCAGCATCGACACGCCGATGGCGAGGAGGGCGTTGAGCTCGATTTCCTTGCCGATGGCGGCACCGATGTGTTCCTCGCCGACACTGACCAAACCAGCCGAGGGATAGGCTTTCTGGAGTGCCGCGAATAGGACCGCGGATTTGCCTTCGGGCGTTTCAATCTTGAGCGTTTCCTTGCCGCCGCCGAGCGGGCTCACGTAGGCGGGATTCACCTCGGTGATGCCATTCGCTTTCGCGAGTTCGTGGATCTTGGCGACGTCGAGGCGATCCTTGAACTCGATGCTAACCACGTCGCCGCCGGCGAAATCGATGCCGTAGATGTGGCTACCCTTGTAAGCGACCACGCCGAGACCGAGCAGAACGACGAGCCAGGAGCCGATGAAGGCCGGTTTGCCGTACTTGATGAAGTCCACGTTGATGTTCTTCAGCAGGTGCCGCATGGTCATTTTCTTGATCCAACCGCTCTCGATCAGCATCTCCATCAGCATGTGGGCGGTGATGAGCACC
>CAIXKG010000103.1 GCA_903919985.1 uncultured Opitutia bacterium
GCCGGGCGCGGGCCGCTGCTGCTGCGCTGCCAAACGGTAAAAGTGCCGGCGAGCCGGCCCATGGCGGTGGCGTTGGCCGAGATTCACCGGGCCGTGACCGCTTTTCTCGACGGCGGCCAGGTCCGGCACGTCGCGATGGAGCAGACGATCTTCGTGCAAAATTTTCAGACGGCCCAAATTCTCGGCGCGGCCCGCGGCGCGGCGATGGCGGCGGCCGCGCTCTTCGACCGGCCGATTTTCGAATATGCCCCCCTACGCGTAAAACAGGCGGTCGTCGGCGCGGGCCGTGCGAGCAAAGAGCAGATGGCGCGCACCGTGATGGCCCTGATGGGCCATGGCCGCCCGCTCGCATCCGACGAAGCCGACGCGGCCGGCGTGGCCCTTTGCCACGCGTTCACGTGGCGGGAATGATGCCGCGATTAAATGCTTGGGCCGGTCCGCTCGCGGTCGAGCTAGCCCACCTCGAATCAGCTCAGAATTCCTTTTAGAATCTTCCCGAGGTCCGCCACGCGATAGGGCTTGGCGAGATAGCCACAGAAGCCCATGTCGAGGTAACGCCGGGCGATGTCGTCGTGGTCGTAGCCGCTGGAAATGATCGCCCGTACATCGGGATCGAGCCCCCGCAATTGCTTGAAACAGTCCTCCCCGCCCATTCCTGCAACGACCGTCAGGTCCATGATCACAACATCGTACGGGCGGCCGATATTGAGATAGCGCGTATAAAGCGCGATCGCTTCGTCGCCGTTTTTCGCGAGGTCGTACTTGTAATCGAGACTGGCGAGCATGCCGCCCGTGAGCGTGGAAATCTTCTCGTCATCATCCATGAACAGGATGCGGCCCGTGCCAAAACGCAGCGACGGCGCTTTGCGCGCCTGCACCTCCGCGGGTCGGCCAGTGCTCGGCAGGTAAACGGTGAAAACACTGCCCTCGCCCACCGTCGAGCTGAGGCCAATTTGTCCACCGTGCTTGCGCACGATCGACAACACAGTCGAGAGGCCGAGGCCAGTGCCGTGTTTTTTCGTCGTGAAAAATGGGTCCCAGATTTTTTCCTGGATTTCCGGCGGGATGCCGGCGCCGTTGTCGCGGAACTGGAACTCAACATACTCGCCCGCCGGCAGACCGGAGATCTGTTGCTCGTGCACCGTGAAATTACGCGCGCACAACTGGACCCGTCCGACGTGCGGCCCGGGCGGCATCGCTTGGATGGCGTTGAGGATAAGATTTTGGAAAACCTGGAGAATTTCCGCGCGGTCCACCGCCACCGGATCCGTACCGGGATCGACGGTAACGCTGACCGCCGCGGTCGTGCCGGCCGCAGCGAGATGCATCGCGTCGTCAAGAATCTCCTGCGCTGCAACGACGGAGAGCGTGGCCCCGCCACCTTTCGCCACGAGCAAAAGCTGTTGGGTGAGCCCCTTCGCAGCCATGCAGGCTTTCTCCGCGTCGCCCAGCGATCCAAGATCCTGGTTTTTCAACGCGAGTGCGATGTTGCCCATGATCTTCGTCAGAAGGTTGTTGAAATCATGAGCGATCCCACCCGCGAGCTGGCCGAGCCTCTCGAACCGATTCGCTCTCACGAGTTCGTCGGGCGTGAGCGTTACCTCATTCGGGTCGCGGAAAACGATCACTACGCCTCGCGGCTCGCGGTCCGGACCACGCACCGCTCGGGCCGCCCAAACAATCGGTCGGGGCGATGCGTCCAGCGCGGAAGGTGACTCGGTCACCGCCACAGGCAAAGATGTCTGCTCGAAAAGATGCCCGGGCAAAAGCGCCTGCTCGTTGTTGAGCGGTAGGATGCCTTCCACCGCCAGCGCCGCCTCGACCGGGTTGTCACCGGGGCGCCCAGTCAGTCGGTTCGCGAGCCGAAAAACGCGGTCGACCGGCCGGCCAATGACGTCCGCTGGCACGCGCTGCAACAACCGGGCGGCGGCATGATTCACGAAAATAACCTGCCCCATCGCGTCCGTGATGAGCACGGCCTCCGTGAGCGTGGTGAACGCCGCAGACAACAACTGCGGTGACAACGCCGGACCCTCGTCCAGCGCGAGGGCCGCCAGCGAAGTCGGCAGCGGACAAATGAAACCAACGACACGCGCGAGTTCACGTTTGCGCGTGAACGTCCGATGCGCGCCGAGGAAAACCGACATCGGCCGGTCATTGGCGTCGCGCAGCTCCACCGATTCAAAAAATGAACTTTGCCCTGGCGCGCGCGCGGCCAGCCAGGCCGCGGGTTCCGGCGCGGGTTCGGCGTCGGGCAGCGTCCGGGAGAACGCCGCCAACGCGTCCGCCGCGGAGACTTCACCCAGACCGAGCATCTGGCTCCACACCGGCGATACCCAGTATTGCCGGCGGGCGAAATTTAATTCGAAGGCGCCGAGTGGTCCGCTCGTACTGAGATCCTGCAAGCGCACATCGTTCGCGAGACTCGCTTCCTCGACCTCTCGTCGCTCAGTCACATCGACGCAGAAACCGACGACTCGATCGAGTTCGCCCTTCGCACTCACCTGCTGGAGCCCGGTGCAGTGCAACCAGACGTAGTGTCCCTGGCGGTGTCGCATGCGAAATTCCACCGAGATGCGTCGGACATCCGTCGTATATTTCTTGCCGATAAAATACGGTGCGGCCTCCGAATCCTCCGGGTGAATATGCGTGAGCCAGGTCTCATGCGTGTCCGCGAGTTCGCCGAATGAGTAGCCGAGTAATGTTTTCCAAACCGGCGAGTAAATCACCTGACCTGCTTTGAAATTAAGATCGAAGTAACCCGCCGCGCTCTGCTCAACGAGCAACGTCAGGCCGTCGTCCCCGTTCGGCGTTGGCGCCGCCGCCAGTGGCTGCACCACGGCGATGTAGCCGCCGGCGCCACCAACCGCAGGCTCGATCCGCACCCCCGAGTTAACCGGACCGGATTCGCGGGGTTGAACCGTTAGCAGGGCCGTCCGCTCGAGAGCGGCGCCACGCACGACGTCCCACTGCGCTTCGAGCCACTCGGGGCCTTCTGAAACAATATCGAATAGAAACAAACTGGCGAATGGTTCACCCACGAGTCCGGCCTCGTCGACCTGCCAAAGGGTGCGCGCGCTGGCATTCGCGGACGTGACCCGGCCCGAGGCGTCAAGGAGCAAGACGGCCGCGGTGGGCGCGGGGGTGGCCGCATTATCCGACGAGACGGCGGTGCGGTTGGGCGCGCTCACGCCGGCCCATCCAGCCACTCATAAACGCGCTTGGCCAGAAAATCGATATAGACGGGGTGATCGTTGAGGCAGGGAACCTGTTGGAAAGATTCCCCACCCGCCGCCATGAATTCACTGGATCCCTCTTGCTCGATTTCCTCGAGCGTTTCCAGACAGTCGGCGACGAAGGCGGGACACAGCACCAGCAGGCGTTTTTTTCCGGCCTTGGGCAGCCGTTCCAATTCATGGTCGGTGAAAGGAGTCAGCCACGGTTCGCCAGCGAGGCGGGATTGAAAAGACACGGAGTATTTGTCTGCAGGAATGCCCGCGCGCGTCACGAGCGCACGCGTGGTGGCGAAGATCTGCGCCCGATAACACGTCGCGTGCACCGGCGAACAAGTCTCGCAACAATCAGCGACCGTCATGCAGTGCGCGCGGGACGTATCAGCCTTGCGCATATGGCGCGCCGGCAATCCGTGGTAGCTGAAAAGCACGTGGTCGTGCGGCTGTTCGAGATACGGGCGCGTCACGGAGTAAAGCGCCTCGATGTAGTCGTCGTCCTTGTAGAACGGCTGCACGGTAACGATGCGCAGTCGTGGCGCGAGCCGGTCGCGCTCTTCGAAAACCTTCACCGTGCCCGTTTCCCACGAAGCCATCGCGTAATGCGGATACTGCGGGAAGAGCAGGATTTCCTCGATGCCATCCGCCACGATCTGGCGCATGACGCTTTCGATCGAGGGATTGCCGTACCGCATGGCGAGATAGACCGGCGTCCCGGCCCCGATCGTGCGGGCGAGCTTCTCGCGCACGGATTTTGAGATCACGACAAGAGGGGAACCTTCCGGCAGCCAAACCTTCTTATAAGCCTTCGCGGATTTTTTGGAGCGGAACGGAATGATGATCTGATTGACCAGGAGCGAGCGAAACGGCTGGCCTGGCCGGTCGATCACACGTTCGTCGCCGAGAAACTCGCGGAGGTAGCGCTTGACGTCCGGCACGGCCGTGGAATCGGGCGATCCGAGGTTGGCGAGGAGTACGGCGCGTTTGGGCATGGGACCCGCATTGGTCGGAAGAAACGCGAAAATGTCAAACGACGGCCGCTCTTCCGGTCCCGGCCAGCGCTCTCGCTCACGCGCCGCCGCGCACGATTTCACGCACCACTGATTGTGGCCGACGCTTCACCGCAAAAAACATTCGCCCAACGTATTCGCCAATCAATCCGAGCATCACAAGTTGCGCGCCGGAAAATAAAAGCAGGGCCGCCATCAGGGAGCCCCAGCCAAACTGCGGCCCGCGATCCACGTAGCGCAAATACAGCACCACGCCAAAACTCACGAACCCCGCAAACGCCATCACGAAGCCGAGGCCGGTCGCCAGCCGCAGCGGCAACACGGAGAAATTAACCCATGCGCTCATCCACAACTGCATCAACCGGCGCAGCGTGTAACCGCTCGCGCCCGCCCGCCGTTGCTCGTGCCGCACCTCGATCGACCCAAGGCGCTGCGTCACCTGCAAAATCAAACCGTCGATGTAAGGCAGCGGGCCCGTATGGGCCGATACCTCGCTCGCCACAAACGCGGACACACAGCGAAAGCTCGAAAGATAAAATCCCTTCGGCTTGTCCAGCGCCCAGTCCGTCATGCGGTTCGTGAACCAACTGCCCGCGTTCCGCCAGAACGAGTGCTGCTTCACCGTGTAATGACCGAAGACCACATCCAGTCCGGTGGCTTTCGCATGCGCCCACATCCGCACCGCTTCCTCCGGCGGATTCTGGCCGTCGTCATCCAGATTCACCACGTGAGCCCCGCGCGACTGCCGCCAGCCGGAAAGGACCGCGTTGTGTTCGCCGTAATTCCGCGCGTGTTCGATATAGAGGATCGGGACGCGGACCTCGCGCACCAGTTGACGGCAAACGTCCGCCGTCGCGTCCGCACTGCCATCGTTGACCAAAACAATCTCATGCCCGCCTTCGACCTGAAGGCTTTCGATCGTCTTCACCAACGCGCCGATAGTCGCGGCGCTGTTGTAGAGCGGAATGACAAAACTCAAGGCGGGGCTAGGCACTGCAACCACGGTGGGAATTCCCTGCGAGCGTGCCATCCCAAAATCCATCGGAGGATTTGGGAGCTTGGAAAAGGTAGGGCGCGTTATCCCTAACGCGCCGGTTCTGCGCCGCTCTCTCTGTGAGCCGAGTCGCAGCGGCGGGTTAGGGATAACCCGCCCTACCTTCAGGCCATGCCTTCAGCCGCCCGCGCAACTGCCAGATTCCAAAAGCCGCAAGCAAAACCCAACCGAGCGCACTCACCCGCAGCATCATTCGCGCGGCAAACGTGCCGGTGTAGAAAAGATCCACGGTGTGGTGACCCGGCTCGACGCGCACCATCGCGAGATGATCGGGCGAGACCTCCACCTTCCGCGAAATCCCGTCTACCCTCGCCCGATATCCGGGAATAAATACCCGCGGAGTTTCCAGGTACATCGGCTCAGTCAGTTCCACGTCAGCCCGATAAGGCGTCAGGCGCCGGGTCTGGATTTGGAGCTCTTCCGTGCGATAGGGTCTCATGCTGACGCGGGCAAAATCTCCCAACGGTTTTCCAATTTCTTCGGGATTAGCCGTCACGAACGCCAAAAGCACCTGGCGCTCGGCTTCGCTCGTGTTCCAGACGGACAGTAGCTTCGGTTTCTCCGGCGCGCTGCCGAAGCTTTTCGCGTAAAATCCCGCGTCCGGCAAATAGTAGTCGCGATAAATTCCGGGGGCTTTCATCACGAGCGTCCCGCTGAAAGCGCGATCGAAGAAATCGAATTTCACCAGCCGGCGCTCCCCCGCGGCGACCGTCAACCGAGGCGAAAACCAAGACCACGCCACGCCTTCATTGCCGGGTTCTGCGGTCAGAGCGACAGGAGCCGAGAAGCCATTTTCCAGCACCGGGTCCTTGCGCCATTCGCGCTTCGCCACGTCGAGCAACCGACTTTCGAGATGATAGTCCACCACGCCATTCAGCATGTAAGCCGGATGCGGCAGACCGTTATACGCGTACGAAAAGAGCTGCACATTTTCCGTCCGGTAAAACATCGCCGTTCGCTCGGAGGTATTAACGGCCCGAGCGCCGAGCCGGATGAATTTCGAGGTCTCGGCCCAATGGGCGAATAGCAATTCGGCCGCGCCCACCGCGATGGCCAGGCGCGGCCAAAATCCGCGTGGCATTGCCGCCATCGCCAAAAATCCGGCAAAAATCGCCAGAGTAACCAGTACCGGCATCAGCCGCAGCCAAAGACTCACGGTGCAGATGCCGTAGAGCGGATCCGGCACGGCCTGGTAAAACAAGAGCGTGATCCGCGGGACGGGAAAAATCATCAGCGCCAGGCCGCAGCCTGCCAGCGTCACCAGTTTCCCCTCCCACGTCGGTCGGACGAGCATCGCCAACAGCCCCGCGCCCAAAGCCGCGAGCATCGCATAGCCCGGCTGCAAATCACCCAGTTCCTGCGCGAGCCACGACACCGATTGCAGATTTTTCGGGAACAGCTGCGTCATCAACAAATACGCCTGTCCGCTTCGGATCAGCCGCGCTCCGTCCCGCTCCGGAAATACCAGCGCGGCCAGCAAGCCTCCGGTCAACAGGACGAAGACCAGCGCCTCCGGCACGCGGGTCGACAGCTTAAACCGCGGACGCCATTTTTCGATCAACACCAACGCCGCTCCCAACGCGAGCGAGGCTCCGAGCCAGCCGAAATACATGCGGTGCGTGGGCCACAAAATCGCGAGCGCCACGCCGCCGAGCGCGAGCCACCGCCAGTTTCCCGTGACGAGCAAACGGACCAACGCCATCAACGCCAACAGCGCGCCCGCGCCGTACGTGAGCAGCGCGCCGGTGCCATGTGCGTTCGCGGGCGCGAGCTCCCCGATCGAGAAAAAATAGTACGCCGTCAAAAGTCCGAACCCCGCCACCCCACCCGCGGCCAAGCTCCATGAGCGTAAATCAAAATCGCGCGCCAACAAACGCACGCCCTGCATGCCCAGCGTGACCAAACTTGCCCACGCACCCACCGGCGCGTGGCAGATCCAGACCAACGCAAGGCCCGTCGCGAGCAGGAGCCACCCTGCACGGTCGTTGTTTCGCGTGAGCCGGATGTTGGCGTAAACCACCAGCGGCAGCCACCCGTAGGCCATGAAAGTCATGTACATTTCCTGCGCGTAAATCGCCCCCGCGATGGCCGGGCCGCTGATGTAGCCCAACGCCAGCGCCCACGCCAGCCAGCGCCGCGTGGGCGCCAGTGCCGTGAGACAAAGGTAAGTCAGCGTCGCACCCCACACGGCGGTCGCGATGACGGTGAGATGCTGCACGGCCAGCGGCGTGAGCGTGCGCAGCGTGAGGGCATCGAGGACGATGCCGAAATGGTGATGATAGGGTGCCGTGCGAAACGGGTGCACCGCGCCGTTGAACATCATTTCCCCTTGTCCGACAAAAACCGGCCACACGCCCGCGTGCGCCTGCTGCAACGCATCGACCATGATGTGCCCGTACCAGTGCGCATCGAGTCCACCCAACATTTGCGCCGTGAGAAAGGGATGAAACACCCAGACCGCCCCAAGGACGAGCGAAGCCAGCCGCACCGGCTCCGCTCCATCCGTTTCAAGGTGAAAGGCGACCTGACGGATCAAATGGAAGCCCGCCCCGAGCCCGAGCGTGACTGCGCCCGCATAAATCGCCCGGCTCCACGTCAGCCCAGGTACCCCGCGATGAATCGCCAGCCATACACCTAGGGCTAGCAGCAACATCGCGAGCGGAAAAAAAATCAGGTTCCGCGCCCGGCTCGTCGATCGCCAGCAACCGGGTAACCGGGCGAGCGCAAACGCGACGCCTCCAGCACCCACCATGGCCAACGCACCCGCCGGGCGCAGGCCCAAGCCCAGCAACCCGTTTATCGTCACGATCACGCCGGCCAAGATCGAGGCATCAAAGACCGCCCACGCGAGCCGCCGCGGATCGAAAGTGCGGTTCACGGGAATTGGCTGCACATCATCGGTTACGAACGGTCGAGCGCGCGGTCTGACCAAGCACAGTCAATCGTAACCTCGCGGAGCCGGCGGCGGACGACGGCCCGCACCGGTCAGCGATACTCGTATTTCACAGTCACCATTACGGTAACCTGGGTAAACGATTCGACCTTCGGCACGGCGAATTTCAGGTAGACTTGATTTTTTTCGATCACAGTTTCCAGCAGAGCCAATTCGTCACCGTTTTTCACCACCACCTCGTGGGTGGCAGCGGTTATTTTTGCACCCGGCGGAATCGATTGCGCGGTGATGACCGGGATTTTGGTCACAGCAGGAAACACGGCCGGGATGAAACATCCGGAGAGCGTCTCCACCGGGGCGCGCCGGGTGTCGATGGGGATTTGCAACGAATGCGCAGTGCCCTTCCGCATGGGGAGCAACCGGGAGCAGCCGCTGAACGCGACCAAACCCAAAAGGGCCGAAAGAAACGCCATGTAAGTACGCCAGCCGCGAGAAGGAGATATCATAGATTAGGGGGTAGATTTGTATTGTGGCCCGAAGGCACCAGCAAGCAATATTTACTCCCCCATTCGCCAAGCTGTGTCTTTCAAATCTTTTCCCCTTCTAGCTAAGCCCTTCCAGAAATTTCACGCCCTAGAAACGAGCGGCCGGGTGGTTTGGTCGCTGCTCGCGGTCGACGCCGTGGCGCTCGGAATATGGCTGTTTTCTTTAAACCGTTTTATTTTTCTCCGGCCGCTCGATAAGGAAGATGCCTCGACGATCATCTGTGTCACACTGCTGTGTTATATTACCACGTTGCAATACGGTTTGAGAAGGGACCGATCGGTCTGGTGGATGGTTGGCAAGCTGGTTGTCGGCGAAGCGCTGGCCGCCGCCGTGCTGCATTATGTTTTTATCCACTTAGGAATGAACCTGAGCGGACGGCAGGTGATTAAATTCTTCGCCCTCCATCTTCCACTGCATGCGCTGATTCGCGGCATCTATTTGTGGGGTCGCCGATCGCGGCCGGGTGCGCCGCTCGAGACGAGCCGTTTCGCACTGCTGGCCGGCGCGGGATTTTTTTTCTTCGGAGTCTTCGCCACCAGTGGTTCGGTCGGCTCGGGCGACGCGTATTGGTACTGCGTCATGAACGCCGACTTTGTTTCGCAATGGCGTTTGGGAATTTTCCCGGTCTTCGCCGGCCAGACTGAATTTGCCTTTAACGGTGCCGTGAGCCCGCTGCGATTTGCGCCTTACCTACAACACTTCACCGGTGTGCTCGATCTTTTGAGCGGGTGCTGGCTGCCGTTTTACGCGCTGCAAAATCTCGCGCTGCTGCTCTCGGGCATCGGAGGGATTTTCTCCGCGTACCTGTGCTGCGCGGCGATTATGCCTCAACGCCGATGGACGGCGCTCGCGCTCGCTTCGCTCTACGCGGGTTGCCCGGGCGTTCTTTCACTCGGTTACCAAGGCGATCTCTTCATGAGTATGACGACGCTGCCGTACGCGCCGCTGGCCGCCTACGGTATTTGGCGCGCACTGAAGGACGATCGCACGTCAATTCTCTGGACGGTGCTGCCGCTGGCAGTGCTTTGGTACTGTCATCCGCCGATTGCACTCTGGCTAACTTTGATCGCGATCCTCGCCCAGCTGATGATTGGAATCCGCCGCCTCAGGGATCGAAAACTTTATCGGGACTGGGCCGGCGGCGCGACGTTGTTCCTTCTCGCCGGTGGCTATACATTTGTATCGGTGATCACACTCGGGGCCGAATCCACTCACAGTGAAGTCGAAGTCACCCTCCAAAGCATTCAGATGGTCTTTCCAAAGATGTTTTTCCCGGTGAGCGAATCAGCGAGCCAGCTCTCCGACTATCAGCTCGGTTTTGGACTATGGCTGACTTTCGCGCTGGCCGTGGCGGGTTCCCTTTGGCGAAAGGGCCGGGCCGAACTGATGCTGCTGGCCGGTGGGTTCGGTCTGATAGTGTTGCTACTGCCAATTCCAAAGCTGAACTCCGCGCTGTGGCATCTCATTCCTTCTGTCATTCGCGACGTCACCTACACCTGGCCGATGCAGCGTTTCTACGTAATTTTGGCTGGCCTGATAGTCGTCTGTATGGCGGGTGTTCTCGCCAAATTCACTGATCGTCGCCGGACCGCCTTGGCGCTTTCGCTGATCCTGTTCGGTTGCACTGCGTGGACCTACCGGGAAGCCTCGAAGTTTGTGGTTCGAGGTTCCGCCATCACCGGCTCGCCGTCCGAAGCCGGGGTTTTTCTCGCGCGAAACAATCAGATCCTGACGCGCTACGCGTTCAATACCTTTGCCTCGCCGCCGCCCTATTTTTCTCACAGCTACACCGATCCGTATTTAGAAAACCGCGTTCTGGCGGGCGATCGCCGCACCGAACTCGCCAGCAATGTCGCGGCCGCGCGACCCGGCGATCAGGCCACGCACATCCCTCTCGTCGCCGAGCACGATGGCGTCGCCACGGCCGTACTCCGGCCGCTGATTCCGATCGCTCCCAACGTCCGCTACGCCTTGCGCTTCGAGCCGAAGTCCATCCCCGCTCCGGGAACGCTCACTGCTTACGGAGAACATGTCCGCCGTGTATTCTACCTGCCCAACTCCGCCGTGGGCATGGCGTCGGGCGAGCCAACAACCGCATTTGGATTCATGCCAACCAGCCGAGATTATTTCTCGGTTTGGACGTCACATCCCACCGCTGATGTCATCGATCTTCGTTATACTTTCAACCAACCCGTATCTGCATCCAGCGTTCCGATCGATTTCGCCCAGATTTATCTACAAACCTATAGTGTAGACCAACTGCCGGTGAAAATCACGTCGTGGGCTCCCTACCGCGCGCAAACCACGGTGAACGTAACGGGCGCGTGGCTCGAAACTCCACGGCTCTACCTGCCAGGCTATGTCGCGGAAGTGAATGGCCGTCCCGCGGCTGTCACCAAGTCACCCGGCGGCCTCGTGCTGGTGGGCCTCGAGCCAGGAGAAAATTCCGTCACACTGCGCTATCAGGGGCCATGGATTCTCCGCACGAGTTATTTTGTTTCACTCACCACTTGGTTCATTCTCGGCGTCATCGGTCTGCGGAAACTCGTTCGACGCTTTTATGAAACCGCCAGCACGCCCCCTGGTCACGACGCTTAGCGCCAGCGGAGCGTGGCTGGAAACGCCGCGGCTTTTCCTGCCCGGATATGTCGCCACGGTCAACGGCCAGCCCGCTGCGGTGGAGAAATCGGCCGGTGGATTAGTGATGGTCGGACTTCAACCCGGTCAGAACGCCGTGACGCTCAGTTACCGCGGTCCGTGGATCCTGCGCAGCACCTACTACCTTGCCCTCGCCACCTGGCTGTTCCTCGGCGCTCTGGGCGTCCAGAAACTGGTACGGGATTTTCGCGCGCTGCCCGCCGCGCCGCGCACTTAAGGTCCGACTGCGCACGCGTCGCATCGCCCAATTCTCTCCCGGCCGATTCAGTTTCAGCGGGTGATGGCGTACCGTCACTGTTTTCGTAGACAGCAAATCCGGAAATAA
>CAIXKG010000104.1 GCA_903919985.1 uncultured Opitutia bacterium
AATCGCCGGCCGTTGGTATTCCCACCTCGTCGATCCGCGCACGGGCCGGCCGGTCGATCACGTCAGAAGTGCGACCGTCGTGTCGCCGCGCGGCACGGATGCAGGCGCGCTGGCCACCGCACTTTGCGTGATGGCGCCCGAGGAGGGCCTGCGCCTCGCCGCCACCGTGCCCGACACAGAATGTTTCCTCCTGCTCGCCGACGGCAGCCGCGTTTCCAGTCCTGGCTGGCAGAAAAATGAAGTGCCCCGCTTCGACGTCCGGGCCGCCCTCGCGCCGATTAATCCATCGGTAGCGGGTGCTGAGAACGCGGCCGAGCGCTGGGACTCGACCTATGAGCTCGCGGTTAATTTCGAAATTGCCACGCAGGCGATGGGCGCTCCCGGCCCGGGCGGCGGCGAAAGCGGCAAGGGCGGCAAGGGCGGCAAGGGAGGGAGAGGCGGGCGCGGCGGCGCCAAACGGCCGTTCGTCGCAATTTGGATTGAGGACCAAGCTCATTTTCCGGTCCGCACGGTGGCTCTCTGGTATCACGGCGAGCGCTGGCTGCCTGAACTCCGTTCATGGACCCATGCCGACCAAGTCCGCGAAAAGGCCGACGGCGCGCACCTCACCACTACGGTTTCCAGCGCCACGCGCTCCCCTGGAAAATACTCCGTGAAGTGGGACGGATTGGACGCCACCGGACGCCCGGTGCCTCGGGGAAAATACACGGTCTTCCTCGAGATTGCACGGGAGCACGGCACGCACCACGTGCTCAAATGGGAGCTGGATTTGGCGGCGGGGCCCGCGCGCAACGAATTCCCCGCTAATCCAGAACTTACGACCGCGTCGTTCGACTACCGGCGTAGGACGAGCGCGCACTGATCGCGATGGACCCCGATTCCGCGCACGCTCCCGGCTATTGGAAGCGCCGCAGTGCCTCGCTCTTCCGCTGGCTGCACACCTATCTGTCGCTGGTGAGCTTCGGCATTTTGTTTTTTTTCGCGGTCACCGGTCTCACGCTAAACCACGCCGATTGGTTTTTTGGCGACCGCCTGACTGCCGTGAAACGAAGTGGCACCCTCGACAAAAAATGGGTCGCCCCGGGTAGCGATGGCGCTGTCGCTAAACTCGAAGTTGTTGAACACCTCCGGCGTGCCCACGCTGTGAAGGGAGTCCTCGCCGAATTCCGAATTGAAGAGACGCAGTGCGCGGTTGCGTTCAAGGGAGCCGGCTATACGGCCGACGCGGTGATCGAACGTGCGACCGGCGACTATGAGCTCTCGGAGATCCGCATGGGATTTGTCGCCGTTATCAACGATCTTCACAAGGGTCGCGACACCGGCCCCGGTTGGTCGCTCGTCGTTGATTTATCCGCCCTGCTGATGATCCTCGTTTCGCTCAGCGGGCTGGTGCTGATTTATTTTGTGAAGCGGCGATTTGTCAGCGGCGTTGCGATGGTCGTGCTTGGTTCGATCGCGAGCTATCTGGCTTATCTCTGGTTGGTGCCGTGAGGACTGCTCACTCGAGTTCCACCCGGTCGCACGCGGAAAAATCGATGTCACCAGGCACGCCGAAGGGCGCGGCATTGACCGAGCCGAGAGCGATTTTTCCGTGGCGGATATTGAGGCGAGGCCAGCCCGCGGACGCCCGCACGTAAAGATCGGCGTGGTGCGTGAGAGCGTGCCGTTGCAACGCCTCGGGAAACTGCCCCAACCCCGCGAAATAGTGATGTCCGTTGCGCTCCACGCTCGTCACGCCGAGAGCGGCCTGCGCGGCCAGATCCTGGAGGAGACCGATCGGGCCCACATTCGCCAGATCTTCTCCGCTCAACACGGTCGCCTGACCATCGCAGCGCAGTTGCGCGAGGATGCACGCGTTCACCACGCTCTTGAAAACGCCCTTGCAGTTTTTGTGGCTCGTACCCGCGTAGCCCAGCGCGAGCGCGGTCGGCAAACTCGCGAGCTCCGCATCACTTTCATCGATGATGATCGGCGGCCGGTCCGGCCACGTGCGCACGAGTTCCCCGATCGCCGGGCTCAACGCCACGCTCCGATGCCACGGTTGCTCGACGTAGAGCAGGCGCGGCCACAGGTGGCGGAGCGCCGGTGTCGCGAGCAGGTCCCGAAAATAGCCTTCGAATGACGCGACGTCGCGGAAGCTCTCGTTGCCATCGAGGGAGAACGCAAACGCGTCGCCACATCCTTCCGTTAAGATCTCCGCCATCCGCCCGAGCCGGTCCCGGTCCCGCGCTGCCTCTCCGTTAATTTTGATTTTGAAATGCTTCAGCCCGTAAAACCGGATACAGGCGTCGAGCGACTGGGGTAGTCCATCGTCGACGCGGTCCTCGGGTGTGATCTCCGCTGCTCGCAGCGGGTCCGACAATCCCACCGTGTGACGCGCAAATAATTCCGTTGGTGGATTTGCCGGCAGCCAGTCGCGCGGCGTCGATCCCGCCAGATCGGGCTGCAGGGCGCCCAAATCTACCCCGAAGAGATTTTCCCGTAACGCCGATGCCAGCGTCGCGCCCCGCGCCCGGCACACGGCGTCGATCAGCGCCCGCTCGACAAACGACGTGCCGAAATTCGACAACAGCGGCGGCAGTTTCTCCGCTCTCGCCCAGGCCGCCTGCGCTTCGTAAAGCTCCTGCCAAAACGCAAAGGCCGTCGCCCCGCGGATCGCGCGTGCCTGGCTCACCGCCGCCCGAATGACTCCGAGCATTTCCTCGACCTCATCCTCGAGCAGGCGTGTCGGGTCCTTGGTGAACCACTTCGGGGGAAGGTTGTCCGCCGCGAGCCCCGTGTGCGTCGTGCCATCGATCTCGAACGTAACGCGTAAGATCACGTGTGGCACCCACGTCATGGTTGCGATGCCGTAGCGAAACGGCATACGCGCGCGCAAATCGCAGCGGAAGAGTTCGGCGTGTTTCAGGGTGATCATGATGGCGGCACAGGATCCGGCGGACACTTTGGGCAATATTGGCTCAGAGCTTGAATGGGGAGGGGGTCGATTGAATGGCTGCGCTCCTCTGAAATACTAAAGTTCAGGCCTGTTTGGCTCACTTTGATTTGGCTCAGCTGCACCAGACTTTTGAGCCAATTGAGCCAATCCCATGGCCGGTCCGGCAAGCCACCGCCCGCCCCGGGTAACGCCACGCAAATGGACGCGTTGCTCCTGCACCAACTGCTCCATCAGCCGTTTGATCTGCGCCCGCGATACCGCCGGCAAGACCTGCACCAGCTCACCCATGGGAGCGCCAGCCAAGCCTGCATCGCGCAGGTGTTTTTCCAGCAGCGCCTTGTTCGTCTCATGATCGAGCCCCTTGCGGCGAGTGTAGACACCGGTCGCTCCGATGGCGGCATGCATTTCCCGCGACAGGAAATAGCGCGCGCCCTTGCCCCGTCCTTGGCACTCGACGGCACCGGCTTCGACTAGACCGGGTAAACGGCTCAAAAGGATCGGACTCAACGGGAGGTCTCGCTGCACTGCATCCAGAGCCACAAAATCTGCTGTGGAAAACTGAGCCAGCCGTTCATCGCCGAGGCGCCCGAGAAAACGAATGAAATTCGGATTCTGGACGGTGCCCGCGAGCACCAAGCGAACCTCGTGCGCATTCGAACCCGCGAAGTCGGGCAAAGGCTTGGTTTGTCTGATGGCCGTCTCAATCATGAGATTCACACCTTGCCCGGAGCGCTCGACCAAGCCGGCTTTCGCGAGGGACTCCGCGAGACGACGATTGCGGGGGTTTTGCCGTTCTGCGATATTCTCGGTGGTGATTCCCGGTGGGAATCCGCCGGGACTCACGACTTCGAGCCGACGGGCGTATTGGCGCACGAAGACCGAACCGCCGAGCCGATAATCGCGATGGGCGACGGCGTTGAGGAGCGCCTCGCGAATGACCACCTCGTCGAAGGTGGCGATGTCGTAGCGAAAAAAATCTTCCTGATAACTCTGCCGATCGTTCCGGAGGTTGATCTTTTTCCAGAGTGCATCGTGGAGTCCGAAAAACCCCTCCCGATATTCCTCACGATCCTGCGCGGGACCCGACGCCTCCGACGAGCGATACTCGAAGACGATTTCAGCCTGGGCGAGATAGCGGCCCAGCCCCTCCCGGGTGCCAAAAAGAATGAGCGCGGCGTAGCACAGGCGGCCCTCCACCAGGAGTTCGGCGTCCGTCAGTAATTCGATGTCGCTGCGCAGCTCGATCCGCGGCTGGCGTGTCTTGCGCGCCCAGCGCCGGCGAAAATCCGCGAGCAGCGTCGGAGAAAGTGCAGAGACTGGTGCAGAACTCAATTCGGCCGAAAAATCGGGCCCCGTCTCCGCAAAGATCGCCCGTAGCTCCACATCGCTGAGCGCCGCGAGATCGTCACCGGCCCGCTTGAGATAGCGTCCGTCGATCTGCCACGCCGTGCCCGGCAGGCGCGACGGCACATGGACAATCCGCACGCGTTTGTTCCCATGAAGGAACTCTTCAATGGGAATACGGTGATGGAGTCGCTGGGAGAGGCCGGCTTCGGTGCGACCAGGCTCGGCGAAAGCGGCTGTGCCGACGACTTCCCGTGGACGACGGTCGGAAACTCCGAGAACGATCCTGCCGCCGCCTTCGTTCGCCAGCGCCACGCAATACTCCACCAGCTTATCAAAATGATATTGGCCGGTCGCTGACTTAAATTCGATCCGGTTGCCTTCGGGAGCGGCGAGCAGCCGGGAGAATTCTTCAGGGGTCGTCGGCATCGCCGTTTTTTGGGCAGGTCGTTCCGAAACGAGTCACGCGCCCTACGCTTTTGGAAACATTGCTGCATAGTGGGCCGAGGGCTGCAGCACCGCGCCGCTCTGCGCGTAGTAGTCCGCATCGAGTTCAAACACGCCGCGCTGCGTCCGCGCCCACGGGGCTTCGGCGCGTGGGTGATAGCCACGCATCATCTCCCAATTCCGATAATTCTGGTGTCCGTTCGTCTCCACCAAGCCGATACCCAAGCCCGGAAACGGTGCGAGGCGCGCGGCGACGTTTTTGTTCCACTCGATCAGCAGGGGGCTCACTGTGAGATCCGCGCAGAAACAGGGGACGCCGTGCTCGTGGGCGACCTGCGCGATCTTGAGCGACATACTGAAGGTCTTCGCGATCGGCTTCAGCGCGATCGCCGTATAACCCATCTGGATTCGCTGGAGCGCATCGCGGTCGGTGTGCGCGCTTTCGTCGGCGGCCACGCGCACCGGGATGTCGCGGATATCGATTTCGAGCTCCTCGGG
>CAIXKG010000105.1 GCA_903919985.1 uncultured Opitutia bacterium
CCCGCCCGTCACCATTAAGAACATCGAGGCCGCCATCACCGATCGCGGTTGGGAAGAAGGTTGGGTCTTCGCCGACCAACCCAAGGTGCGCACCGGTAAGAAAGTCGCCGTCATCGGCTCCGGCCCCGCCGGCCTTTCCTGCGCTGAACAACTCAACAAAGCCGGCCACACCGTGACCGTCTTCGAGCGCGCCGACCGTCCCGGCGGGCTCCTCATGTACGGCATCCCCAACATGAAGTTGGACAAAAAAGAAGTCGTTCTCCGTCGCATCAAGTTGATGGAAGACTCCGGCATCAAATTCATCTGCAACGCCAACGTCGGCGACAACGTCGAGCCGCAGATTTTCCTCAAAGAATACGACGCCACCGTTTTCTGCACCGGCGCCACGCAACCGCGCGATCTGCCGATCGAGGGCCGCAACCTCAAGGGCGTCCACTTCGCGATGGAGCTGCTCACCGCCAACACCAAAGCCGTCCTCAACGGCGGCGCCGAGCATTGCCCGATCCACGCTAAAGACAAAGACGTCATCGTCATCGGCGGCGGCGATACCGGCACCGATTGCGTCGGCACCTCCATGCGCCACGGCTGCAAGAGCATCGTCCAAATCGAAATCCTACCCAAGCCCCCGCTCGAGCGCACCGCCGACAATCCCTGGCCCGAATGGCCCAAGACTTACAAGATGGACTACGGCCAGGAAGAAGCCGCCGCCAAGTTCGGCGCCGATCCCCGCGTCTATCTCACGACGGTAAAAAAATTCAACGGCGACGCCGCCGGCAATCTCCAGTCGATCGTCACCGTCGAGATCAAGTGGGAGAAAAACGAAAAAGGTCAGTTCATTCCGAAAGAACAGCCTGGCACCGAAAAAGTCCGCCCCGCGCAACTCGTGTTGCTCGCGATGGGTTTCCTCGGGCCCGAACAAGCGCTCGTCAAAGAAATCGGCCTCGAGACCGACGCGCGCTCCAACATCAAAGCGGAGCACGAAAACTACACGACGAGCATCAAGGGCGTCTTCGCCGCTGGGGATTGCCGCCGTGGTCAGAGCCTCGTCGTCTGGGCGATCAACGAAGGCCGCGGCGCCGCGCGCGAGTGCGACCGCTACCTGATGGGTTCGACCGATCTGCCGTAAATCGTTTCCAACGCGGCGCCGCGCGGTGAGTGATCACGCCACCGCGCTGATCGTCTGCAACGCCGGGCCGCCGCGGCCGGGACGCATCACGCTCTCACCCTGCCGCCGCCCCGTCAGTTGGCGACCGAGCGGCGAGGCGGCGGTCACGACGAGCACCGTCACGCCATCGACCGTGATTTCGAGTCCGCCGCGTTGCGGGCCGAGAAAATAGAGCGTCGGTTGCCCGCGCACCTCGAGCGTCACGAGCGCGCCGGTGGCGATCGCATCCTCGGGCCCAAACGCCGGCAGCGCCAGCGATTGATACGCGCCGATGGCGGCCCCGAGCTCGGTGGCGAGTTTCGCCTGACCGGCCGCAAGATAAGCGGCGGACTGGCTGCGCATATCGTATTTATCCTCGGCGCGGTTTTCCTCGTCGGTGGCCTCGGCGTGGGCGTCGTGCGCCGCGGCGGTGAGGGTGGCGAGTTCGGCCTCGAGTTGGGCGAGAATGGCCCGGCGCAGCGCGGCTTTGTCCATGGTGAAGGACGATGTCAGGGGTTGCGCGCGCAGGTCGCAAGCCGCGCTTTTGCTGGCGCGTACGCTTCGACTGCGTTTGTTTTCCGTCGTGTCTTCGAAACCTATCCCCGGTTCCTCCGGCGAAATTCTTACGAGCCTGCCTTCGCCCTACGTGCCGCATGCGGCCACGGGCCTGCTTCATCTTCCGCGGTTTCTCGCGAAATGCCGTTACGTGAAGGAGCACGGCGCGCTGCCCGCCAGTTACGCGAAAAACTACAAGCGCGGCATGGATAAATTTCTGTGCCTGCATCTCGGAGTCGATCCGGTTGCCGTGGAAACCATCGTGCACGAATGCCTCGAGGCCGGCTTGCCCGATACGGAGCGTGACCGCCGCTTGCTGGCACTTTTCCCCGCCGATCTGCGCGTGGCCAAGTGGAACCGCGAATACGTGCAGAAAGGCATGACGCCGTCCGGCCGCGATTTTCTTAAAACCGCGCTCACCAACATGGGCTGCGCCGACCGCACCGAACAGATCATCTGCGTCGCCGACTTGATGGATTTCGACGAAGGTCGGATCGAATAAGCCGCGAGCTTCTTTGCGGATTTCCTCGCGTCCCCGCCTGCCTCTCGTTCCTCCTTCACCATGGTCAAAGGTCAGAAAGTCGTCTGCATCAACGACACGTTTCCCAGCTTCATCCGCGCGCTCTACAAACAGCTTCCGGTCAAAGGTAACACGTACACGATCCGCGAGGTCTTCCTCGGTCGCGAGAAAATCGTGAAAGGCGGCGAGAGCGCCACCGTCGGCCTCTTGCTCACCGAACTCACTAACCCGCCCGATCCTTTTCACCAAGGCCAACAAGAGCTCGGTTTCACGTCGGAACGCTTTGCCCCGATGGAAGAACTTCCGCCCGAAGAAGCCTCCGCTGAAACCGGCGAACTCGCCGGCGCCGGCGCGGAAAAACACCAAGGCGGTTTCTGGTCGAACTGAGCGCAAATCGCGCCCGCTCCGCGCCTGCTTTTACTTCCCCATGAAAAGTACCCTCCTCCGCTTGGTCGCCTGCTTCGGTCTTCTCGGCAGTCTCGCTGTCGCGCAGCCCGCGGCCGACACGACCGTTTACGAGCTCCGCACCTACACGGCTACGCCCGGCAACCTCGACAAATTGCTCGCGCGCTTCCGCGACCACACGCTGCGCATCTTCGAGAAACACGGCATGAAAAATATCGGTTACTCTGTCCCCACCGACAAAGTCGATGGCGCGGGCGAGAAACTCGTTTACCTCATCGCGCACGCCAGTCGCGAGGCCGCGAAGCAATCCTGGAAAAATTTCAGCGCGGATCCCGAGTGGAAAGACGTGAGCGCGAAAAGCCAGGTCGGCGGTAAAATCGTGGCCAAAGTAGAGTCCGTTTTCCTCACCACTACCGATTTTTCTCCGACCGTCGCCAAGTACCAAGGCGCGCCGCGGCTCTTCGAATTGCGCACTTACACGACCCCCGCCGGAAAAATCGCCGCCCTCGATGCGCGCTTCCGCGATCACACGATGGGGCTCTTCGCGAAACACGGGATGACCAACCTCGGTTATTATCACCCCACCGACGCCGACAAAGGCGCCGGCCAGACCCTGATCTATTTCCTCGCCCACGCGAACCGCGCAGCCGCGACCCAATCTTGGGCTGCCTTCCGCGCCGATCCCGTTTGGGTCGCCGCCAAAGCCGCCTCCGAAAAAGCCGCGGGCGGTCCGCTCACGATCGCCGACGGCGTAAAATCCGTTTTCCTCTCGCCGACCGATTTTTCGCCGATCAAGTGAGTTCGGGCGGGCCGCGCGGCAAACGCGTTCAGGCCTCCGATTTGTTCCAGTCGAGCACCCACGATCAAATTTCGTGAGCCTCGGCTTGCCGGCCTGACGGTTGTGCGAACGCTTCAGCGTTTCCTCATGAGATTTTTTCACCTCCTTGTTCTGGCTGTGACGCTGACGTCGTCCGGCCTTTTGGCCCAGCCGGCTCCAGCCTCGAAAGCCAAGGCCGCACCCGCCAAGAAGCCGCGCATCGTGAAGATGTTCATGCGCGACGGGCTCCGCTTTGAGCCGCCGCGTTTGGTCGCCGAGCCCGGCGAGCAGATCGTGGTTGAAATCGAAAACAACGACTCGACGGATCAGACGCATAATTTCGTGCTGCTTCGTCCCGGCACTCGCGATGCCGTCGTGCAGGCGGGCCTCGCGTTGGCCGAAAAAGGCCCTGCGCTCGAATACGTGCCGCCGAGCGCCGACGTGCTGGTGCACAGCCGGCTCCTCGCCGCGGAAGGCTCCGGCTCGATCGCGTTTACCGTGCCGACGACGCCAGGAATTTATCCCTACGTCTGCACGTTTCCCGGCCACGGCATGATCATGTATGGCGCGCTCTACGCCGGCGTGACGCCCCCGCCCATCGAGAAGGACCCCAATATTCCGCCGATGGTCGCACAGGGCGCGGTGGCTGGTGGCGGACAACGCCCCTTTGCCCAACGTATTTTTATGCCCGACGCCGGTCCGGCCGCCGTCGCGATCGCACTGGTCGGCAGTCAAAACGTGTGCTGGGACGCCGGCCAGTGTCGCCTCCGTTACGCGTGGCAGGGCAGCTTCATCGACGCTTCGGAAAACTGGGCGGGCAACGGCAAGATTCTGCCGATCGTTCCGACCAAGCCATGGTGGCGCGCGCCCAAAGACGATTTCCCGTTGCGCTTCGGCGCCGTGGATTCCGCTGCGCCTAAGGTTAAATTCCTCGGCTACGCCGCCACGACCACCGGACCGGTGTTTCACTATCGCGCCGGCGAAACCGAGGTTTACGAACACGTGCTTCCCGCCGCCGGCCGCCCTGGCATCGCGCTGCGCCTGCAAATCCCGCGCGCGCCTGGCCTGGTTTTCTACCGCGCCGCGGCTGATCCCAACGCCCAGTGGACCAGTTCGGCCGGCACGTGGCGCGACGGCGTGCTCACGCTCACGCCCGCTCAAGCCGCCGACGTCACCCTCACGCTCACCTCCGCGCTCTGCACGCCATGAATCCCGTGAAACTTTCCTCCCACATGCTCGCGCTCTTCGCGGTGACTGCGTTTGCCAGCGCCGCCGAGACTACGCCGCCGGCCGATGCACGCGTTGCTCAACACTACGCCATCGGCAAAATCTCCACGCCTCCCGGGGTCGACCCGCAGCTCGGCGGCCTCGCGTTGTTGCCCGACGGTCGACTCGCCGCGGCGTTTCACCACGGCCAAGTCGCGTTTTATGATTTCAAGACGCTGAGCTGGAAAATCTTCGCCGAAGGTCTGCACGAGCCGCTCGGCTTATTGCTCGGCCAAGACGGCAGCTTGCTCGTGATGCAGCGCCCCGAGCTCACCCGCTTGCGCGACACCGACGGCGACGGCGTGGCCGACCGCTACGAAGCGCTGTGGGACGACTTCGGCATGACGGGCAACTACCACGAGTTCGCCTTCGGCCCCGTGCGCGGGCCCAACGGTAAACTCTACGTGAGCCTCAACCTCGCTTCCGCGGGCGACACCATCCGCGAGGAAATCCGGGGCGAGTGGAGCCCGATCGGTTTGTCGCGCGAAAAATTTTACGACATCGCGGACTGGAAGAAAAACTCCACCGCGGCAGGCCGCATGTATGGCCGCGTGAAGTGGCGCGGCTGTATCATGGAGATCGACGAAGCCACGGGCGCGGCGGAGTTGTTTGCGACGGGTTTTCGTTCGCCCGACGGCATGGGCTTCGATGCGGCGGGCAATTTTTTCGTCAATGACAACCAAGGCGACTGGCGCGGTACGAGTCCCGTGCACGTGGTCCAGCGCGGTGGTTTTTACGGCCATCCGGCGAGTCTCGTCTGGCGGCCCGACTGGGTTGGCTCCGAGCCGCTCAAGCTCCCGATCGAGAAACTCAATGCCCTGCGCACGGTGGCGGCGATCAACCTACCGCACAGTTTCTACGCGAGCTCGCCGACCGCGATGATTCTCATCCCACAGACGGCGGCGTGGGGTCCATTTGGCGGACAGATGATTGTGGGCGAGATGAATTCCGGGCGCGTGCTGCGGCTCCTGCCCGAGCAAGTTGACGGCGTGTGGCAGGGCGCGTGCGTGAGTTTCGTTGATAGCCAAGCGCTGCGCGGCGGCATCCATCGCCTGCTGTTTGTCGGCGACACGCTTTATGTCGGCCGCACCCATCTTATCTGGGCCGGCGGTGAAGGCATCGGTACGGTGAATCTCACGCAGACGCCATTCGAAGCGCTCACGATGCACGCGACGCCGCACGGCTTCCGTTTCACGTTTACCGCTCCGCTGGCTGCGGGTGCGGCCGAGCCCACGCGGTGGCCGGTGCGCCGTTATTACTACAAATACCACGAGCCCTACGGCTCGCCGCAGACCGAGTTGACCCAGATCACGCCGTCAAAAGTCACCGTGAGCGCCGATGGACTCAGCGCCGACGTCGCGTTCGCCGACTTGAAGCCCGGCTTCATTTACGACTTCAACCTCAAAGGACTCACATCCGCGCAGGGCGAGTCGCCGTTGAATCCGGCGATTGCCTACTCGTTGAACAAAGTGCCGGCGAAGTGACATGAACTCCCTCCGTAAGGTTTTGCTGTGGGTCGCACTCGCGTTCGGACTGATCCCTGCGGGTGCGGCGGAAATATCACCAGCGGACACGGTGGTGACGATGCAGCCGCTCAAGGTGAACGGCGGAGATTTCGATTACCGCATCACGTTCGACCGGAAGACGAACCGGCTAAAAGATTTTCAGCTCACCTGGGTATCGCCGAAGTTGGAGAAAGGCGGCGTGCGCGTCGGCGACCGGATCACAAAGATCAACGGCATCAAGATCGAAGAACTCCTCTCGCTTCAGCGCGGGCTCGCCGACGCGGGAGGCGAGCCCACGAACGACGAGGTCATGTTCATCGTGGTGCACCAGATCGACGAGCTCTGGTTGAAGCTCGCGCTGAGGGAGGTCGTCAGCCTGCGCGACCTGTTCGCCAACTCCCCGGTGGCCGAGCAATCGCTCGCGCTGGC
>CAIXKG010000106.1 GCA_903919985.1 uncultured Opitutia bacterium
GAGCGGCTGGTGAATCATGAAGGCCATCACGCCGATCAGCCCACCGAGAGCGAGCGAACCCGTGTCGCCCATGAAAACTTCCGCCGGATGCGAATTGAACCACAGAAACGCCATGCAGCCGCCGATCAACGCGCCGCATACGACCGCGAGTTCACCCGTGCCGGGCACGTGGCTCGTCAGGAGATATTCCGAGAGAAAAATGTGATCGGCGACATACGCCATAATTCCGAACACCAGCGCCACCGGAATCGTGCAGCCAATCGCGAGTCCATCGAGACCGTCGGTCAGATTGATCGCGTTGGAAAAACCGACGACCCACAAATAAATAAGAACCAGCAGCGCCGCGATGTTGAGCCGAGCCACCACGGGATATTTCACGAAAGGCACCCAGAGTTCCCGGATCTTGTCGCTGCTCAGCGGATGGTAGAGCAACGCCGCGAGGGCCACGACCGTGATCAGGCTTTGCCAGATGATTTTCTCGCGCGACGAAAGGCCCGCCCGGTTTTTTCTTATAACCTTCAGGTAGTCGTCGCGGTAACCCACGGCCGTGAGCGAAGCATAAACAAACAGCGCAACGACCACCCATACGTTGGGCGCCGCCCACAGAAATGCGCTGAGGAATACGGAGGCAAAGATCAGCAGTCCGCCCATCGTCGGCGTGTTTTTTTTGTCAAAACGCGTGGCGAGGTCGCCGGTGCGATCGTCATCGTAGTGCTGACCAAACTTCAATCGACGCAGCTGACGGATGAGCCACGGCCCAATCACAAATCCGATCAGCGCCGCGGTGCTGGTCGCCCCGAGCGTGCGCACCGTGATGTAGCGCAGCACCCGCAGCGGACCGAAGAGATGTTCGTAATCGGCCAGCAGGCTAAGCATGGGCGGAAGCGGACGAACGGAACAGATCGGCGGTCTCGGGTTTCTCCGCGCCTGAAGGTGGGAGCGTTTTCTCCAGCGCGTAGCGCCGGCTGCCTTTGACGAAAACCGAACCCTGAAACTCGGCGAGCCGCGCCGCGATCGGTACCGTCGTGTCCTCAATCGCGATCTGCGTTTCCAACGCCCCGCCTTCGATTGCCCCCGCCTTTACGTCCGCGGCGTGCTCGGCAACAACCGTGAGAAAATCTTGCGAGCGCAACGGCAGCGAACGTCCCAGATCGCGATGCAGCTGAGGCGCATCGGCGCCGAGTTCTTCCATTCCGCCCAGGATAAAGAGCCGCGGTTCAGCGCCCGACGTAACGGCGCAAAACGTATTGAGCGCATCCGCCATCGACGCGGGGTTCGCGTTGTAGCAATCCAAATAAAGCAGCCGTCCGTCCTGACGGCGCCACTCGCCCCGCAACGGTGACGGCGCCCACTCGGCCAGGCGCTCCTGCACCGTTTCCGGCGCGACGCCGAGCGACAGAGCTGCGCAAATCGCGATCACGGCATTCTGGGCCATACCGTCAGTCACGCGCCACATGTTGAACGTCAGAGGCGGCGGCAGACCGTACGCGAGGGTGATGGCCGTTGAATCGCCGCGCTGGGTGAGCGCATAAAATATTTTATCCTTCGCCGCTTCGCCCGGGCGCATGACCTCGGTGCGCTCGACCAACATTCGCTGTACATTGAGCACGCAAAACGCGCTGAAGCGGGTGCAGTGGGTCGGAAAGATCGCGACACCCGCCGGCCGCAGGGCCGCAGAGAGCCGGGATTTTTCCCGCGCCACGCCGTCCACCGAACCGAGTTCCTGGGTATGAGCGGCCGCGACGAGCGTGGTCAGCGCGAGATCGGGTTCGATCATGGCGGCGAGCACCCCCATGTCGCCCGGCGCGCTGATGCCAGCCTCGATTACCGCGAACTTGTGTTTCGCCGGGTCTAGGCGCGTGAGGGTCAAAGGAACGCCGAGATGATTGTTGAGATTACCCTCGGTCGCGAGCACGCCGCCGGCTTCGCGCCCCAACAGGAGCGCGAGCAGGTTTTTCGTCGAAGTCTTGCCCGCGCTTCCCGTGATGCCAATGACCGGACCGGCAAATGTGCGCCGATGCTCACGGGCTATCGCTTGAAACGCGATTGACGGATCCACCACGATCAACTGCGGCAGATTCAGCGCGAGGTTCGGCTTCGAAACGAGCGCTGCGCTGGCCTTAGAATTTTGCGCAGCCAAGAGGAAATCATGGCCGTCGCGCTTAGCGGTCTTCAGCGCGACAAAAACCTGGCCTTCATGCACGTGTCGCGAGTCGATCGTGAAGCCCGTAAGGGCCGTGGTCGGCGGTGTCGTCCAGCGACCGCCCGTCCAGCGGGCGAGTTGAGCGGAAGAAAACGAGGGCATGGTGGCGGCGTCCGATGCGTCAGACCAGCTACGATTGGGCCGCCGGTTTCAGCGTTTTAATCGCGATCAGCTCACGCACGACCAAACGATCGTCGAACGGGCTGACCGTATCGGCAAATTCCTGATAACTCTCATGACCTTTGCCGGCTACGAGGAGACAATCGCCGGGTTTACACGCATCGAGTGCCAAGCTGATTGCGCGGCGCCGATCGTCGACCCAGGCGATTTTCTCCGGCACAGAAACCCCTTGCTGCATATCGGCGAAGATCTGCGCCAGCGGCTCGTTACGCGGGTTGTCGGCCGTCGCAAAGGCAAAGTCGGCGAACTCCTGCACGGCCTCCACCATGAGCGGACGTTTCGAGCGGTCGCGATTTCCACCGCAACCGAAGACGACTAACACCCGGCCCGGGGTGATGGCGCGCAGCATGCCGAGAGCGTTGCGCAGTGCATCGTCGGTGTGCGCGTAGTCGACGAGCACGTTGAATGTCTGACCTTCCTCGATGCGCTCCATGCGACCGGGAACGCCCTTGAAAGCGCGAAGCCGCGCGAGAATCACCGAGGGATCGCGGCCGAGCGACCACGCGGTCGCGATGGCCGCGAGCAGATTGCTGACATTGTATCGTCCGATGAGCGGTGAATCCACGAATAGCTCACCTTGGGGCCAAACCAGCTTGAAAGTAGAATGCTTGAAACCGAGCGTGACCTGTTCAGCGCGAACGAGCGCGGCCGGATTTTCGCCAAACGTCACGACGCGAACCGTCGACGGAATTTTCGCGAGGAGTTGCGCGCCGTAGGGATCGTCTAGATTAACCACCGCGACTTTGGGCGCGGCTCCCGTTTCACCGGAAAACAGGCGGGTTTTAACGTCGAAGTAAGCCCCGATATTTTTGTGATAATCGAGGTGATCTCGCGTGAGGTTGGTGAAAACCGCCGCACTAAAATTTAATCCCAACACCCGCTGCTGGTCGATACCGTGCGAGCTGACCTCCATCACGGCCTGCCGACAACCGGCGTCGCGCATCTGCGCCATCATGCCGTAGATATCCAGCGACTCCGGCGTGGTCCGAAACGACGGCACGCTGCGCGCTCCGAGATCGTAGCTGATCGTGCCGAGCAAGCCCACGCGCTGGTCGCCGTTGAGCAGATGTTTGATGAGGTAAGAGACCGTCGTCTTGCCATTGGTGCCGGTCACGCCGACCACCGCCAGGTCGCGATCGGGAAATTTGAAATAGCGCTGCGAAACGCGCGCGAGCGTGGCGCGGGCATCGGCGACTTGGATGATGGTGACCTTCGCCGGAGGATGGGCCGGCATTTTTTGCGTGACGATCGCCACGGCGCCGCGGCTCATCGCCTCGTCGATGAACGTGCTGCCGTCCGCGCGCAGGCCAGGTAGTGCAAAGAAAAGATTCCCGGGCATGACGCGCCGGCTGTCGATCGCGAGGCCGGAGATCGGACGGTCGAGGCTGCCTTTGGTGGCGAGGATTTCGCCATCACCGAAGTAGTCGGAGAGTTTGGGAGCCATTTTGAAGACGCGATTGAGAGCGAGTGTTTCACCCCGAGTCCGGCGGACGGGACGTGGGGCGAAGGCAGC
Organism: uncultured Opitutia bacterium; assembly: GCA_903919985.1. Taxonomy (GTDB): domain Bacteria; phylum Verrucomicrobiota; class Verrucomicrobiia; order Opitutales; family Opitutaceae; genus Tous-C4FEB. The sequence continues at coordinate 3,897 of CAIXKG010000106.1, forward strand.
GATGAGAGCGTGATTGGCCGACAAGTAGCCGATCATCGAAGGCCTCCCTGAAGCGCGACCATCGGACCGGACGGCGCGTTGTTTTGGACGGGCTTGATGTCGAGATAGGGAATGAGTTGCTGCGCGAGATGTTTGAACGACGGCGCGGCGACCGCCGCACCGTAGGCCACGCCGCCGGGACAACGGGCATCGGCGTCATCGATAATGACCGAGATCGCCACTTGCGGCCGGCTCGCGGGGAGAAAGCCGACGAATGAGACCACGTGGTTTTTCTTCGAGTATTCCAGCTTCGTCACGCCGCGGGCATTGGTGACGGGAATTAATTTTTGCGCGGTGCCGGTTTTGCCGGCGACCTGGTAGTTTTCAATTGCCGCGCCGGGGGCCGTACCTTCTTTCGACGCGACGCCCATCAGCAGATAGGCCATCGTTTGCGCCGTGCTTTCCTTAATGATGCGCTCGCCCTGCTGGCCAGCGAAGCGAGAGACCACGTCGCCCGAGGCATCGCGGATTTGTTTGATGATCGCGGGTCGGTATAACATGCCCCCGCTCGCGATGGCACTCATGGCCTGATGCATTTGGAGCGGCGTCGAGGCGACGGATTGGCCCATCGGCATGCGGGTGATCGTCAGGCTGTCCCAATTTTTGACCGCCGGCAGGGTGCCACCGATCTCGGCGCCCACGGGGAATCCTGTGACCCGGCCAAAGCCAAAGGCTCGGGCGTAGCCCAAAAAACGTTCGTCGCCGAGCCGCATCGCGAGCTGCGCCGCGCCACGATTCGAGGAGTGCGCAATGATTTCTGCCACCGTTAGCGGGTGATCGAAGTGGTGATCTTCGCCCGGAAGTTTTCGCACGAGTATCTTATCTGTATTCGGCGCTCCCTGATACTCGATCGATTCGATCGCGCAGTCGAAGGCCGTCGTGGGCGTGACGAGCCCCTCGTTCAAGGCGCCCGCCGCCGCGACAATTTTAAAAACGGACCCAGGCTCGTACTGATCTGCCACGGCGATGTTGCGCATCCGCCCCTGCTCTTCCTTCGAGAGTTTGTTGTACGTGTTGAGGTCAAACGTCGGGTAGTTCCCCATCGCGAGAATAAACCCGGTGTGAGGATCACTCACGATCACGGTGGCTTTCAGCGGCTGGTATTTTTCAGCGATCGCCGTGAGTTCGTCCTCCACCATCTGCTGCACCGCTGAATCGATCGAAAGTTGCACGCTGTAGCCGTTCGCGGCGGCGACGGTGCGAGAGCGAAATTGCGCGAGTTCCTGGCGCTTGCCGTCCTTCTCGGACTCGAGCCAGCCATTCTGGCCGTGGAGATAGAGGTCCGCATAGCGCTCGATTCCGGTGACGGGTTTTTCCTCGCGGTCAACGTAGCCGATCACGTGCGCTGCACGGGCTTTCTGCGGATAAACGCGGCGATAAATACGCTTTGAAGTGAGCCCCGCTATGCCCAAGGCGTTGATTTCGGCGAAAGCCGATTCGGTCACACTTTCGCTCAGCTTAGCGTAGCGGATCAGACGCTGACCGGCGGCATCTAGTTTTTCGTCGAGTTCGGTTTCGGCATCGTCCGCTGGCGCAGAAACGGCCGTGTCCGAAGACGGCGCGAAATCAAACACCAGCGCCTGGCCGGGAGCGGGCGCTGGACGGGAGGAATGTTCCACCGGCTTGGCCAGAGACGGAGTGAAAAACTTGGTCGTAAACTTTGCGGTTAGTTCCGGCAGCGAAATGCCCAACAGTTCCGCAAGACGCGGCCATTTCTTTTGATCGGCTTCGCGAAGGACCTGCGGGTCCACGCCCAGCACAAGGAGCGATCGACTGGTCGCAAGGACCTGGCCGCGAGCATCGAGAATATCCCCCCGACGCGCCGGAATCTCGACCGTCTTGCTGCGAGCCTGGGCCACCACGCGCAGCAATTCGTCACGATTCAGCACGTGCAGCCAAACGAGACGCGCACCCAACGCCGAAAAGCTTAGCAATACCGCGCTCGCGAGCAGAATCTGGCGGGAGTTGGCGGCGAAGTTTTTCGGCATGATTAATCTTTCGCCGCAAAGCGTATTTTAAACTTCCCCGAAACGGCCGCCGTGACCGACGGTTGACGTGTGGGACGGACAGGACCGTCGTTAAAATTCACGGACAGCGGTACATCTCCGAAGAGCCCGATATTATGCTTCGCGGCCAGACGCAGGCCTGGATCATCGGTGACTCGTACCGTCTTCCCTGCGGCGGGCGGCGCGAGGTTCAGACTTAGCTCCTGGTTGCGCTGCTTAAGCAGCCCTGGATACTGCTGGGTTTCGATCGACGCCATGCCCTCGCGCAGATGCCGGTCGAGTTCCGCGAGACGAGCCTCGAGTACGCGGCTAGCGTTGGCCGTGACGGAAATCTGGTGGCGCATCCACACGGTGCCCAAGCCGATGGTGCCGCTAAAGCAGATCGTGAACAGCGTGCAAAGCAGCAGCTGGTTGACGAAGGCGTGATTGGTAGAGCGCATGGATCGCGGGGGGTTAAAGTTTACGCAGGGCGCGGAGTTTCGCGGACCTGCTGCGGGGATTGATGGCCAGTTCGGTTTCGCCGGGCGTGACCGGCCGGCGCGTGAGCGGCTCGGCGAACTTTGTCCGAAAGTCCTGCGGCGTGGCGTCGTCCGCGCTTTCGGGCTGACCACACTGGCGGCGGAAGAACTGCTTTAC
>CAIXKG010000107.1 GCA_903919985.1 uncultured Opitutia bacterium
CCAGCAGGTATGCGAGGTCGGCGACGAACTTGCCTTGCTGCAGCATGTGACATTCGCGCGCGAGGTACGTGAAGAACGGCGCGGCCTGCTCGGCCCACGTGATGTTTCGGTTGAGATGCGTGCCGACCATCGTGTTGCCGGGTTTGGTATCGAGCGGTTGGTGCGCGGAGGTGTGGAGGACGAGGCGGTTGATGCCCTGCGCGAGCCAGTAGTCGGCGACCTTTTTCAACGTGTAGGGCGATTCGTAACCGCCGCCGGTGAACGCTTCCGAGGCGACCAGCGGTTTGCCGTAAACGTGCGAGGCCGACGCCGCGCCGCGCACGTCCTGCACGTACATCAGCCGCGGATGCAGATCGCGCACCCAAAATTCGCCCATGGGGATTTCGACTTTGCTTTTGTTGAGCAGCGTGTCCTCGGGCATTTCGAGCGAGACGCCGGCTGCCTCCGCATAAATGCCGACGCCGCGTTCGCGCAATTTCTCGGCCATGACGCCGTAGTGCGCGTCGGCCCACAGATCGGCCAGCGTGCGGCGAAAATCCCACAAGAAACGGTCGCTGACATCGCCGTTCTCGACGATGCGCCCCGTCAGCGCGGGCACGTACGGCGTGGGATCGTAACCGCGCCGCGCACGAAACTGCGCGGTCATCTCATCGGTCCAGTTGTTCGTACCGGCCTCCCAGCTATCCATCATCACGTAGCGCAGACTTTTTCCGAACAGCGGCCCCAGCGCTTTTGCGAGCGGATCGAAGTAACCGCGAACGTATGCCTCCATGTGGGCGCGGCTGAGTTTGTCGGCTTCGTAGCCGGAGCCGGCGGGCGTGGTGGGGCGGTTTTTTGCGCCAGTCAGCGAAAAGCCCAGACGAAGAATCGTCCAGTTGCCGGATGGCACATCCCAGTCGAGCGAGCCGTCGGGTTTCATTTTCGCCGTGAGATCGACGACCTCGCGCGCGGGCACGGTCGCATCGACCGGCGCATCGAGGGTCGGCACTGAATCGTATTCGAAGAGGAAACTGAATCCGGCCTTTTCCTCCCAACGTTGCACGCGCGCGCCGCGGTGCAGGATTGCTTCGCTCAGGACGTATTGCGCGGCAGGTGCGGTTGGCGCCTGGCTCATGGTAGGCGCGGGCCCGATGGGCGCGCCGGTCATTTCGATGCGGTAGAATTTCGCGGTGGTCGCGGGAAACGCATACGTGCGCACCATGCCTTGGCGGTAGAGTTGGGTGCCGGGCAACGTCACGAGCGTGCGAAACGTTTTTCCGTCATCGCTCGCGAGCACGCGGCCGACGGGAATGCCGTTGGCACTGCCGCCGCGGCCGCCGAGCGTGATCGCGCGCGAGAGGAATGGCTGCGGAAACTCGAATTGCACCCACGCCGGGCTGCCATCCTTGGGCGCGGGAATCGTGAGCAAGGTATTGAGCTGGTCGTCGAGGAGCGCCGAGCCGTCGATGGGACCGTTGTGGGTCGTCACGATCGGCTGCGCGGCGGTCGCGTCGCCTTCGGCGGCGGGCGTGCGGTAGGCCACGACGGAGCTGTCGGCGTAGTACGGTTGGTCGGTCGAATCGCTGGTGTAGTAGCTCGCGCCCGTGTTGCGGATTTGGCCGATGTTGTTCGGCGGGGCGGCGAGTTTGCCGGAAAATTTTGTCGGGCCCTTTACGGCGGTTTCACTCCACACGAATTTCTTCATCGCCTGCTCGGGCTTGACCCAGGGTCCGCCCGTTTCGCTCCAGCCGGGCGAACTAAAAATGGTCATCTCCAAGCCGAGCCGGTCGGCTTCGGCCGCAGCGTGGCGGACCGCGTCGAACCACTCCGGCGTGCCGAAAGGAATCTTCGTTTCGACGAGCTGGCGGCTGGGACCCGACGAGCTCACGTCGGCGAGCATGAAGCCCGCGATGCCGACGCGTTTCATCCACTCGAGATCCTTCGTGATGCCTTCCTTGGTGACGTTGCTCGCGGTCCAATGCCACCACGCGCGCGGCTTGGCGGCATCGGGGGGATTTTTGAAGCTGTCGGCCATCGGATCGGCGGCCGGTTGGGCCGGGAGTGCGAGGGCTGAGATTAGAACTGCAAGCGCGGCGAGACGGCTATGAAGCGTGGGGGCAGTGTTCATAATTAAATCAAAATCTCCTAGAGCTATGATAGGGGCGCCGGAGTCCGTCAGGTTGGCCAGAAAAATCAGGAAAATTTTCCTGGCTTCGTCCGTTTTTGGGGTGCCCCTAAGCGCCCGGTGACGCCGTCGCCGCCGCTGGCTATTTTGGGGCGTCTGCGGGCGAGCGAGCCCTCAGGTCGCGCGCCGCTTATCTCGCCGCGCAAAGCGCGAGCCGGAACCCGATCGTGTAGTCGACGCGGCCCTCCGATCCTCCGGCTCTGGCGGCGGACCGGCCCACCTCGACGTCCATCCGCCAACTCCCGCCACGGGCCATCCGATAAAAACCGCGGCCCGGTCCTTTGGGATCGGTCACCGCGCCGCCCGGATAGTCGCCGTACCAGTCGTAGCACCATTCCAGAACATTTCCGGCCAGGTCGTAAAAGCCCCATGCGTTCGGCTGCTTTGTAGCGACGACGTGCGTGGTCTCACCGCTATTTTCCTTGGTCCACGCCATGGCATTCGGTTCGCCTGGATAATTTCCGGTTGTGCCCGAGCGGTGCGCATACTCCCACTCTGCTTCCGTGGGCAGCGTGTAGGCGTAGCCCGCCGGCAAACGGCCGGCGGCGCGCTCGCGTTCGTTTAATTTTGCGCAAAACGCCATCGCATCCAGCCACGAAACGCATTCGACCGGCGCATCGGGCCCAAGGGTTTTGAAGGTACTGGGGTTCGTCCCCACGATGGCTTCGTACTGCGCTTGCGTCACTTCGGTCCGGCCGAGCCAGAATCCTTTGGTCAACGTGACCTGCATGCGCGGGCCCTCCGCCTTGTTGCGCGAGGGCTCCTCGTTATCGCTGCCCATCGTGAACGTGCCGGCCTCGACCCACCGGAGCGTGAGCTTGAGGTCGGCGATGGTGCGTTCCTTCGACGAGGGAGTGTCGCCGGTTTGGCCGGCGGGCGTCGCATCGGGGGCCGATGCGGTTTCGGCCCGGGACTCCAACGTGCAAAGCAGGATCGCAA
>CAIXKG010000108.1 GCA_903919985.1 uncultured Opitutia bacterium
CTCCATCGCGACGTGCCGGACCTGGCCGCCGTCGAGAAAAGCGGTCACGGCCCGGTGAATCTCGGCCAACGCCACCGCCATGGGCCGGCTCGCCGGCACTTTTACCGTTTGGCAGCGCAGCAGCAGCGGCCCGCGCCCGGCCGCAAATTCGACCAAGGCGAGCCCGGTGCCGCGGAGTGAGGGATCGATGCCGAGGACAATTCCAACAAACGGCGTGCGCCGTCCCAAGCTCAACGCGGCTTGGTTCGCGGCTGCTTCTCTCTTGGATTGCGGCGCGGCCGGCACGGGCTGACCGGCGAGTTTCGCCGCCCACATTTGTCGAACGTTCATGCGTGCCATACTGAATTGGGCTTGATTGCGAATCCGGTGTTTCGCCGCAAGCTAGCTGAATAATTTCGCGGCCAGCAGCGAGGAAAGTTTAAAAACGAGGTCGATCGCCGCGATGACGGCGAGCGTCAGCGCCAGATTCTCGAAGATACGCTGGTTGATTTTCGGCAGCAGTTTCCGACCCGCCATGGCGCCGACGAAAACCGCCGGAGCGAGGGCCAGATTCAGTCCGAAACTGCTGCGGTTGATCAAACCGAGTTCGACCATGAACGGCACCTTGAACAGATTCATCAGAAAGAAAAATACCGCGGCGGTGCCGACGTATTCCATTTTAGGAAGGCGCATGGCCAGCAGATAGATCGCCATCAACGGGCCGGCGGCGTTGGCCACGAGCGTCGTGAAGCCGGCCAGAATTCCGATGATCGGAGGAAACCAGACACCGTGCTCAGCCTCATGGCCACCGCCCCGCGCACGCCGGAAAAGATGCACCCCGACGAGTGAAAGCACGATGCCGCCGATGAGGTAGCGCGCCTGACGTTCGTCGATGTGATTCATGGCGAGCCAGCCGGCGATCACCCCCGCCGCCGTCCACGGAAACAGCCGCCAAACATGGCGCCACTGGGCATGCTGCCGGTACGACAACACCGCGATGAGATCGCCAAAACAGAGCAGGGGCAGGACGACGCCCGTCGCCTGCTTCGCCGGCATCAACTGCGCAAACATCACGACGAAGAGCATGCCGAGCCCGCTGATGCCCGTCTTGGAAAAACCCACGAGCAACGCCGCAAGAATTGCGATGCTCCACTGCCACGGAGTAAAATTCATGACGCGGCCTCCGCGAAATTCCCGTCTTGGACGTTGAACACCTGCCAAGCGCCGAGCTCCGCGTCGGGCAGACTCGTGCCAGTTGCCAGGACCTGTGATTCGGGATCGATCGCCGCCCAAAAACGCCGGCGCCGCGCGGGATCGAGTTCGCCCAGCACGTCGTCGCACAGCAGCACGGGCCGCACCCCGCTTTTTTCCTGAAACCACGCGGCCTGGGCGAGACGCAATGCGAGCACGAGGGAACGTTGTTGTCCTTCCGAACTGAAGTCTTTCGCGAGTTTCCCCTCGATCTTCAGTTCCAGATCATCCCGATGCGGGCCGTTGAGCGTGGTGCGCAGCATGATGTCACGGCCGCGGCTGGCTTCCAGTCGCGCGAGGAGCGCTTCGGCCGACGCATCGGCAAAATCAGGGGTGTAGACGAGCGCTGCTTGCTCCGCGCCATCGCAGACCAGCGCATATGCTGCGGTCAGAGCCGTCGCGAGCGTGCCGATACCTGCGGTGCGCAAGCCGATTAACGTGGCGGCTGCGGGCGCCAGGGTCTGTTCGAATGCGCTCAACTCGCGCGCGGCACCACCGCCCTTTTTCAGGAGTGCATTTCGACCGGCGAGGGCGCGCGTGTAGGTTTGCAGGGCCGTGAGGTAATTCGCGTCCATCGCGGCCAAGGTGAGGTCAAGCCAGCGGCGCCGCCCGGCCGGCGCGCCCCGGATCAACTGGAGATCCTGCGCGGTGAACGCCACGGTCGGAAATTTTCCGAGATAGTCCGCCAGCCGCGTCACCTTGGTCTGATCACACCACAGCTCCTTGCTGTCGCGATGGAGCTTGATGCTGACTTGGGTCGCGCCGAAGCGTTCGTGTTCCAGACCGCAGCCCACGCCTGCGGTCTGCTGGGTGTGCATGATCAAAAGCTGGTTGTCGGTCGCCCGAAAGGAACGCACGGCGGTGAGAAAGCCCGCGGCCTCGAGGAGATTGGTTTTTCCCTGCGCATTCGGTCCCGCGAAAAATTGCTGCCGGCCCGCGAACTCCAGCCGGGCAAACGCCACGTTGCGGAAATGGCGGAGGGTCAGGGTGCGCAAACGCATCGGTTTTCCAGTAGCTGGAAATTTTCTGTCGCGGGCAAGCTCCCTCCCTCTTTTGCTCAGCGCACCATGACGTTCGACGCCGCGCTGGCCGAGACCACCCGTACGCTCCAAGCCCTCCCGACGATCCGGCCGTCAATCGACGCCGCCGGGGATCTCTTGCTGGCGACGCTCCGTCGCGGGGGGAAGCTGCTGATCTGTGGCAACGGCGGGAGCGCGGCTGAGGCCGCGCATTTCTCGACGGAGCTGGTCGGTCGTTATGCCAAAAACCGGCGGGCGCTGCCGGCGATCGCCCTGTCGGCCGACGGTTCGCTCCTCAGCTGCATCGCGAACGATTACGGCGCCGACCAGATTTTTTCCCGGCAGCTGGCCGGACTCGCCAAATCGGGCGACCTGCTGGTCGTCCTGACCACGAGCGGGAAGTCGCCCAACATTCTCGCCGCGCTGGCGGAAGCGAAAAAATTGAACCTTGAGAGCGTCGCATTTCTCGGCCGCGGCGGCGGTCCCGCGAAGGGACTCGCGACGGTCGATTTGATCGTTCCCGGCCAATCTGGACCCGCGACGCAGGAGTCCCATCTTTTCCTGATTCACTATTTTTGTGAGCTGATCGACGCCGAGTTTGTGTAATCGAAAGTCGGATGTGCCGGCGGCTCTGGGTGGATTCATGCCCCGAGCGGAAGCTGGCGTTCCTAGGCGGGTGGGCCCCGTTCGCGTCTGCATCCGCATGATCAATCCCCCGAACATTTATGACATAAATGAAATTTGTTCATGGCATCCATTCTGCTAGGGACGGTGTCGTTGCTATGAAAACCCTCCTCCATGTTATCCGACACCGTTTCGTAATCGCGGGACTGCTGCTTTTGTCAGCCGTCTCTGCTTTGGCCCAAGCCCCGGCCGCCCCGGCTGCCCCGGCGCCCGCGGCACCGCCGACTTCTGACGAGCGCATTGCCGCTCTGGAAGCCTACATCAATAACGCCGATCCGGTCAAAGGGCCGCTGGTCGGCGCTTCGGGCCCCGGTCACAACGCGTGGATGATGACCAGCTCGGCGCTGGTTCTTTTCATGACGCTGCCGGGCCTGGCGCTTTTCTACGGCGGTCTGGTGCGCAAGAAGAACGTGTTGTCCGTGCTGGCCCAATGTCTCGGGATCACCGGTCTGGTTAGCCTGATGTGGTGGTCCTTCGGCTACAGCCTGGTCTTCGGTAAAAGTTTCAACAGCCCGTACTTCGGAGGCTCGGAGTACTTCTTCCTGAAGGGTGTGACATCCGCGCCCAACACCGACTACGCGTACTGGGTTAGTCAGAACGTATTTTCGATGTACCAGATGATGTTCGCGATCATCACCCCGGCGCTGATCGTCGGCGCCATTGCCGAGCGCATGAAATTCACGGCCATCATGACCTTCGTCGGGCTCTGGATGCTGGTGGTTTATTTCCCGCTGGCGCACATGGTCTGGGGCTCGGACGGCCTGATGAACGGCGTTTGGAATGCCGACGCAAAAATCAAGGCGATTGATTTCGCAGGCGGTACCGTGGTGCACATGTCATCCGGCTGGTCCGCCCTGATCCTGTGTTTGATCCTCGGGCCCCGCCTCGGCTTCGGCAAAGACAAGATGGCTCCGCACAGCATGGTGCTGTGTATGGTCGGCACCGGCATGCTCTGGGTGGGTTGGTATGGCTTTAATGCCGGTAGCGCGGTCGCCGCCGACGGCGTTGCCGCTAACGCCTTCATGACCACCACGCTCGCGGCCGCGGTCGCAGCGTTCGTGTGGGGCCTGATCGAGAAAATCTTCCGTGGTCACGCTTCCATCCTGGGCTTCTGCTCGGGTGCGGTTGCTGGTCTCGTCGTCATCACGCCGGCCGCCGGCTTCGTCGATTCCACTGGCGCCGTAATCATCGGTGTGCTCGCGGCGGTTGTACCCTACATCTTTGTCACCAAGATCAAAGCGATCTTCGGCTACGACGATGCGCTCGACACCTTCGGCGTGCACGCCGTCGGTGGTACGCTCGGTGCTTTGGTCACGGGCTTTCTGGCCACCGCCTCGGTGAACAGCAACCTCTCGGGTACTCCCGCCACGAAGAACGGGCTTGCGAAACTCGTGAGTGACGGCGGTCTCTGGCTCGAACAGAGCAAGGCGATGGCGATCACACTCGTGCTGTCGCTCGTCGGCACGGTTGTACTGGCCTATCTCGTAAAACTCACCATCGGTCTCCGCCCGTCGTCCGAAGTCGAATCTCAAGGCCTCGACATCAACGACCATGGCGAAGAAGGTTATATCGACTAAGTTATCCCTTACCAC
>CAIXKG010000109.1 GCA_903919985.1 uncultured Opitutia bacterium
AGCGGGCCGCAGCCGGCGATGACCACCGTGTCCTGATACTGGATTTCCCCGCGCTCGACCGCGTGGATGGAGCAGGCGAGAGGCTCGATGAAGACGGCGTGGTGCAGCGGAATGGATTTCGGCACTTTGTAATTCCGCGCCCCGGCGGGAAAGAGCATGTATTCGGCCCAGGAGCCGAACGTCTTCCGCCGGAAACCGTAGATGTCGTGCACCGCGCACATCCAATACTGGCCGCGCCGGCAGTAGCGGCATTCGCCGCAGGGCACGATCTGCTCGCTGACCGCATGATCGCCGATGGCCAGGCCATACAAATCGCCGGCGCCTTCGCCCAGCGCGACCACTTCGCCGACAAATTCATGGCCCGGGGTGACGGGCGGCTGGCAATAGCCCTCTCGATCCTTATCCCCCCAGAACATGGGGGCGCCCGTGTAACACTTGATGTCGCTCGCGCAGATCCCGGTGCTCTTCACCTTGATGACGACCTCTCGCGGACCCGGCACGGGCACAGGGCGCTCCTCCAATCGATAATCACCAGGACCATGTGCCACCACGGCCGCCATGGATTGGGGTAAGCTAATCGAGGTTTTTTTCATGCGTTGTTCAATTACCTGCCAGCTGAAATGCGCCCACCACTCGGCCCACATTTCCCAGCCACCGTAATGAGCCGGCAAACATACACCGTCACGAATTATTTTTGTCGCCGTAACAACGGTTGGCTAATCTCGGTGGCTGCGCACCGACATTTCCGCCGTTCTCTCATCCGCGTCGAACGCCGAGCGCCCCTGACGCTTAATGCCGTTGACGGCCCTGCGCGCCTCCAACGCAATTGAGCCACCCCTCCGCCTTGCCACCTTGGCGTATCCTTGATTTGTCCCCATGTTTGGCCTCCCGACCGTCGACCTGATTGTCATCGCCGTTTACGCGGGGCTCATGATCGTGATCGGCTTGGTGGCCATGTTGCGCGTCAAGAACCAGGAGGATTTTTTCCTGGGCGGCCGGCGCTTCGGGAAGTTCCTCCAGATCTTTTCGGCATTCGGCCAGGCGACCAGCTCAGATAGCGCCGTGGGCGCGGTCACCACCGCCTATCGGGACGGCGCCGGTGGCATCTGGAGCCAGTTGGTGGGGCTCTGGGCCACGCCACTCTACTGGTTCATGGCGCCGTGGTATCGGCGCATGAGATTGCTGACGCTGGGCGATTTTTTTCATGAGCGGTTCCGGTCGCGTGCGATGGCGATGGTTTATTCACTCGTGGCCAGCGTCTATCTAATCCTCGTCATTGGACTCGGCCTGAAAGCGGTGAGCTCGACCGTGATCGGGATCACGCTGAAGCCCGAGGCCGCGTTGACCTCGACCGAACGGGTCGAGCGCGCCCAGGCGCTTCGGCTCGAGGCGCTGAACCAACAAAGCGCGGCGGAATCCCTCAACGCCGCCGACACGGCGGAACTGCAGTCATTGCGTTTGCAGCGGCCGCATCGTGAATTTTCCTCCGTCAGCGAGGTCGCGCTCATCTGGTTCATCGTGCTGATCGTTTTCGTGTATGGGATCGCCGGCGGCTTGGAGGCCGCGGTGTGGACGGACACCGTGCAGGGCACGCTGATTTTGGTGCTCTCGATCCTGCTGGTGCCCTTTGCCATCGCGAAGCTCAACGCCGCGCACGGGGTGAGCGGCCTGCTGGCGGCGGGCCACACGTTGCACGAGGAACTTCCGGGCCGGTTTTTCTCCCTGCTCGGTTCCGCCGCCAATGCCGATTTCACCTGGTATTTCGTCGTCGCGCTCTCGGTGATGACGACGCTCAACGTCGCCGCCCAGTCCAACCAACTCACGGCCAACGCTTCGGCAAAGGACGAACTGACGGCGAGCATCGGCTTTACCACCGGCACGATGATGAAGCGTTACTGCTCGGTGATGTGGGGATTCCTCGGCATGCTCTGCTTCGCGCTTTATGGCCGGGAAATCCAGAACTCCGACCTCGTGTGGGGCCACGCCACGCGCGACCTGCTCGGCGGACTCGGGCTCGGGCTGGTCGGCCTGATGATCGCGTGTCTGCTGGCGGCGCTCCAGTCCACGGCGAGCACATTGATGATTTCTTGCTCGAGCCTGTTCACGAAAAACGTCTACGGGCCGCTGCGACCTGGGCGCAGTGAGCGGCACTACGTACTGGTTGGCCGGGTCGCCGGCACGCTTGTGCTGTTGGCGGCGGCGCTGCTGAGTACCGCGTTCGACTCGATCCTGGACATGCTGAAGTTCATCTGGGAATTCAACGCGATCATCGCAGCCTCGTTCTGGTGCGGGCTGAAGTGGCGCCGGGCAACTCGGCAGGGAGCTTGGGCCTCGATGCTAACCGCGATGGCGATGTTTGTCGTGCTCCCGCTCACCCTGCCGACGATTTTCCCCCAGATGCGGACCAGCGAGGGGCTCATGCGCACCACGCAGCAGCGGGTAATCCCGCAGACCTTGGCCGCCACGTCACGGGACACGGACGAGCGCAACCGGCAGATCGCGAACTGGTCCGGAGCGGGTTCCCCGCCGGCGCCGCTCCAGATCGGCGAAAAGTTCAGCCGCCCGGTCATCGTCCCGCCGAAGTCAATTTATTGGGCGCAGGGCATCGTGGAAGCCAATGGCGTGAAACGTGGCGAGGGCATGTTTTACGTCGAGACCTGGCTGCTCGACCACGTCTTCGATCTGTCGGCCAACCCGCACGCGCTCAATGAGACCATGCGTTATGCCTACAAGATACTCCTGCCCTTTTTTGTCCTGATAGCCGTGTCCCTGTTGACCGCGCCCGACGAGTCAGAATCAGTCCGACGTTTTTTTCTCCGCATGCGGACGAAGGTGAGGGGGGGATCGCGCCGATGATGAGCGCGCCGTGCAGGCGGCATATGCGAATCCGGAAGCGACCCGCGCGTGCTTGCTGCTGCCGCATTCGCAACTTGAGTTTTTAAAATGGAAGCGGGAGGACGTGATCGGTTTCAGCCTGTGCGTGCTGGCCGCGTTCGCCGTCCTGGGCCTGCTTTATTGCCTCCTTCATTTCGGGG
>CAIXKG010000110.1 GCA_903919985.1 uncultured Opitutia bacterium
GACGCGGCCAAACGCATGCATTATTATCCGCACGAATTTTCCGGCGGCATGCGCCAGCGCGTGATGATCGCGATGGCGCTCATCACCAAACCCGAACTGCTTATCGCGGACGAGCCCACCACCGCGCTCGACGTCACCGTCCAGGCGCAAATCCTCGAGCTGATTAAAAAAATGCAGCGCGATATCGGCATGGCGGTGGTGTTCATCACGCACGATCTCGGCGTGGTCTCGGGCCTGTGCGATCGCGTGCAAGTGATGTACGCCGGTCGCATCGTGGAGACGGCGGACACCCGCACGTTGTTCCGCAACCCGCGCCATCCGTACACGCGCGCCCTCCAGCGTTCCATTCCGGCCCTGCAGTCCAAGGGCGCCGAACTCTACACGATTCCCGGCCTGCCGCCCGATGTTTCGAAACCCATCCCGGGCTGCGCCTTCGCGCCCCGATGCGAATTCGCGGCCGACCGCTGCACTTTGGTTCGCCCCGAACTCGCCGCGATCGCGCCCGGCCACCTTCACGCGTGTCTCCGCGTTCAAGCCGGAGAAATCTGAACCTTGGAACGCTAATCTTCACTGCTCGCCGCTCATCTTTCCGATCATTCCTGAAACTAGCGTTTATCAGCGAAGATTAGCGTTCCTGCCTTTCAAAACAATGTCCGACCCCATTCTCCAGCTCACCGACGTCAAAACCCACTTCCCCATCCAACAGGGATTTCTGTTCAAGCGTAACGTCGGCACCGTCAAGGCGGTCGACGGCGTGAGTCTCAGCCTTCGTCGCGGCGAGGTGCTCGGTTTGGTCGGCGAATCCGGGTGCGGCAAATCCACGCTCGCGCGCACCATCCTTCAACTTGTGCCAACCACCGGCGGCACGGTCGTGCTCAACGGCCGCAACCTCGCCACGAGTTCCGCCCGCGAACTCCTCGCGGCCCGCCGCGACCTGCAGATGGTTTTTCAAGATCCCTACGCGTCGCTCAATCCGCGCATGACCGTTTTCGCCACGCTCGCTGAGCCGCTGGCGGTGCACCACGTATGCCCGACCGCAGAGATTCCCGCGCGCGTGGCCGAACTCATGCGGCTCGTCGGACTCGCCCCGCGGTTCATGCAAAAATATCCGCATGAATTTTCCGGCGGACAACGCCAGCGCATCGCCATCGCCCGGGCGCTTGCGCTCGAGCCCAAGGTGATCGTCGCGGACGAGCCCGTTTCCGCCCTCGATGTTTCGATTCAGGCGCAAATCCTGAATCTCCTCGCGCACCTCACGCGCAAGATGAACCTCACGCTGATCTTCATCGCGCACGATCTCTCGGTGGTGAAACACATCTCGGACCGCGTAGCCGTGATGTACCTCGGGAAAATCGTCGAGTTCGGGCCGGCCGCCGATGTCATCGACCGCCCGCGGCATCCGTACACCCGCGCCCTCGTGAGCGCGATTCCGGTGCCCGATCCCGAAATCGAGCGGACCCGCCAGCGCATCGTCCTGGCCGGCGATCCTCCGTCGCCCATCAACCCGCCGGCTGGCTGCGCGTTTCACCCCCGTTGCCTCTACGCGCAGGAAAAATGCAAACTTGCGGTGCCCCCGCTCGTCGCGGATGGCCCGACCCGCGAAGTCGCCTGTGTGCGGCTGAACGAAATCTGACGGCCAAGTCAGGTCGTCCGCCGCAACCCTCTCTCGGCCGCGAAGCTCTCGGCCGCGAACGTGTTCTTCGATTTGCGCATGACCGTGTCCGACCTGTCGATACGAGCGCTACCCGTCGTCACACCGCAGATCCGTCCAAGGCTCGCTAAAAGCCGGCGCAGCTGAATCGTCTGATGAAGCCGAAACTCTTAAACCCACCACCACCCCATGTCCCTCACTCGTCGTAACTGGTTAAAATATACTGGGAGCGCTGCTCTCGCGGCCTCGTTCTCCCGTTCCTTTGCGGCGGTTGCTCCCGCGGGCGCCAAGCCGGCGTCCGACTTGCAGCCGTTGATCCGCGATTGGGAGCAGCCGATGTTCAATTTGCCCGGGCAGATCAGCACACCGGTCATCATCGAGTCGATGGAGATGCTGAAAAACGGAAACAACTTCTTCGTCCGTACGCGCTCGAAAGACGGCGCGGTAGGCATCACCGGCACGAAACAGGTCGAGGATTTCGTGGCGATTTTCCAGCACTTGGTCGCGCCTCATTTCATCGGCAAAGATGCCCGCGAGATCGAGACGCTCATCGACGTCGTCTATCGCGAAAACTACAAACTCGCCGGTATTCCGTTTTGGGCGCCAGTCGCCTACGCCGAGCAAAGCATTCTCGATCTGCTCGGAAAAATCGCGAACAAGCCGGTTGGTGCCCTGCTCGGCGGCGTTATCCGCAAAGAAATTCCGGTATATCTCTCCGGCTCCGATCGCATCCTTTCGGCCGAGGAAGAAGTGGCCGTGTACGAACGCGGCGTCCCGGCCACAGGCGCGAAAGCCGTTAAATTCAAAATCGGCGGACGGATGAGCCGCAATCTCGACACCTACCCGGGCCGCACCGAAACCCTGCTCAAGCGCGCGCGTGAAAAACTCGGCGACAAAATTATCCTTCGCGCCGATGCCAACGGTTCCTACGACGTGCCTAACGGCATCCGCATCGGCCGGCTGATGGAAGAATTGAACTACGACTTCTTCGAGGAGCCGTGTCCCTTCGAGGAGTTGTCCGAGACGCAGGCGGTCGCGAAGGCCTTGCGCATCCCCGTCGCCTTCGGCGAACTGAACTACAGCCTCTGGC
>CAIXKG010000111.1 GCA_903919985.1 uncultured Opitutia bacterium
ATAAAAAGTGCGAAGAGGAAACGAATCATGGGTGAAGGGGTGAATGACATTGGACGAAATTTCCGGGAGAACGCTGAGGACTGGATTACCGATGCGCGATGTTAGCGGCGACCGATCAAAAACCGATGCTCGCGCCGCCGTCGACGGGAAGCGTCACGCCGGTGACGAATTTCGCGGCGGGTGATGCGAGGTAGACGGCGGCCCAGCCGACGTCGCTCGGCGCTCCGAGCTTGGCGGCGGGGGTGCGTCCGAGAATTTTCGCTTTGCGGCCGGGGTCGCCATCGAGCGCCTTGCGGGACATCTCGGTCTCGATCCAGCCGGGGGCGATGGCGTTGACGCGCACGCCGTGAGGGGAAAGTTCCGTCGCGTAGCCCTTCACCATCCCAACCATCGCGGTCTTTGCCGCAGTGTAGGCGATGACCAGCGGGATGCCAAACAGCGAGGCCATCGAGGCCGTGAACAAAATCGTGCCGTGCTTCCGCGCGATCATCCCAGGCGCGACGGCGCGAACGAGCGCATGCGCGCCCACGATATGGGTGTTGAGCACCATCTGGAATTCCGCGGGCGTCGTTTCGACCGCGGGCTTTTTCAGGTGAATGCCGGCGTTGTTGACGAGACAGGTGATGGCGCCGACTTCACGCGTAACGCGCTCGATGAGCGCAGCCGCGGCGTCGAGTTGCGTGATATCGTGGACGACAAAACTCGCGCGATCGCCGAGGGATTTCGCGGCAGCGGTGAGCTCCGGCTCGCGGCGGCCGACGAGCACGACGCGCGCACCTGCGGCGTGCATCGCCTGCGCCATCGCGAGTCCGATCCCAGTGCCGCCACCGGTGATAAGGACGACTTCGCCTGAAAGTGAGAACGCGTCGGGAAAATTCATTTCGTTTGGAGCGTTTGGAGACCGGCCTTGATGAAGCCCATCGCGAAGGCCATGCCCGCGTGCCAGGGCGCGGCGCACGACATTTGTGGCGCGTGATCAGGAATGATCACGCCTTCAAATTTATTTTTGTGGAGAATCGCGAGCACGCGCAGCACGTCGACTTCGCCGTCATCGATAAACGTCTCTTTGTAGTAGGGCACCTTGTCCCGGACGTTACGGAGGTGGACATACCCAAGCCGGTTTTGGCGCGAGTAGTCGTCGACGACATCGTAGATGTTTCCCTCGGTCATCTCGGCGAGCGAACCCACGCAAAACTCGAGTGCGTTGGAAGGGCTCGAGTTGAGATCGAGCACGCGCTGATACATCGACGGCTGGTAGACGAGCCGCGGTTGTCCGCGGATGGTCGGCATCGGAGGATCGTCGGGGTGGAGCGCGAGGCGCACGCCCGCCTTTTCCGCGACGGGCAGAACCTCATCAAGGAAACGCTGGAGTCGCGACCAGAGCTGCTCATGCGTCGCCGCGGCAATCGTACCGGTGGCGCGCGTGGGTGCGGTGGGGTCGACGACCATGTTCCACGCGAGGCCGTTGGGCATCGGCAAATCGTAGGGGCCTTCCATCCCAACGGACGGCGCGCCGCCGCGGGCGTAGTTGCCCTTGGTGCGGCCAGCAACACCCGCGATGGAAAAATTGTAGCCCATGATCGGCACGCCGGCTTCGCCGAGCCGGCGGATGATTGTTTTCACATTTTCGATGTGTTTCGCGCGCTGCGGACCATCCAACAAAATGTCATGCCACTGCGCCGGGTCGAAATTTTCGATAGCCTCGAGCTTCAGGCCGGCCGCCTCGACGTCGCGGCGGATTTTCGTGATTTCATCGAG
>CAIXKG010000112.1 GCA_903919985.1 uncultured Opitutia bacterium
CGATTACATCGAGTCCTTCTACAACCGCTCCCGTCGCCACTCCTCACTTGGCTATCAAAGCCCGCTCGACTACGAATCCTCCCTCAGCTAACTAAACCATAACACGCCCAACGCGTGTCCGTCAGACCCGGGGAAGCACAATCGAGCTTCACGGTGAACAATGCGATGCCGTCCTTGTTCGCGGGCACCGGCGTGAGCGAGGGGTTGACGGGAATGTTCGCGAGCTCGGCGAGTTTACCGTCCCAGAACGCGTCGAAGTCGGCGGGACGCGGGACGGACGGCTTGATTTTCGTGGGTGCGATGGCGGCGGCGAGGCGCGGGCCACCTGCGCCCCCACGACCGCCGCGACCGCCATTGCCGCGGGCAGCGGCGGGAAGCGTGGCGTTGGGCGCGACGGTGGCGGCAGCTGCGGGTCCAGCCGCGGGCCCTTCGGGTGCCGGCGTGGGCGCCGTGGGTGGCGGCGTGATCTGCACGTAGAGCATCGCGGGATCGTTTTGCACCACTTCGATGGTGGCGGGGCCAGAGGAGAGATTAAACGTGCCGGTCTTGATCGTGGCGGAGTTGTTCGTCTTCACCGTGTAGGTGAAGTCGCCGGTGGGCGGTGTCACGCCGGGCACGGGCGTGATGGTCCAGCCGGCTTTTTCTCCGGCCGCGTAGATGCCGGAGGCGTGATAGGGTGCGGCGACGAACGTCGGGGCCGGGGCGCCGCGTTGCGCGAGCAACGAAAACTGCGCGACGAACAAGCCGGCAAGCGCGAGCAGCGAGCGGAGGGCGGGGAGGAATTTCATGGGGAGATTTTGGCGGAGGTTGGCAGCGAGCAGTAGGGCCGGGGTCCTCACTTCGCGGCGAGCGCCTCGTTGATCCTCTGTTCAACGAGCGGAGAGATGAGCGCGTAGCCGGTGGCGTTGGGGTGGGTGCCGTCGCTGCTGAACTTCGGATTCATGTTATTATTTTCGCCGACCATCGGGCTGTGGACGTCCACGTAAAAGACCTGTCCGGGGCGGGTCGCGGAGTATTTTTTGATCCATTGGTTGATGACAACGACGCGCGCCGCACCGTCGGTGACTGAGGGCTGCCAGCTGTAACGCGTGGTCGGCATGATGGTGCAGAAGACGACCTTGATCTTGTTCAGCTCGGCGAGATCGATCATCGAAACGTAGTTATCCTCAATCATCTTGTCGGTCGAACGGCCGAGATTGCCGGCAATGTCGTTGGTGCCGGCGAGGAGAACCAGAACCTTGGGCTTGAGGTCGATCACGTCCTGGCGGAAGCGGAGGAGCATCTGCTGCGTGGTTTCCGAGGAGCGGCCGCGGCCGATGTAGTTTTTCTTGCCGGGATAAAGCGTGGCGAAGGAGCGCTGCCAGTTCTCAGTGATGGAGTCGCCGATGAAGACGACGCGGTTCTCACCGAGCGCGGGCGGGCCGAGCTTGGCGTTAGCCTCGGCGTAGACTTTCAGGTCGGCGAGATCCCACTCCAGGCGTTCGGGCCAGTCTGTGCGCCAGCCCGCGGAGGTGGGGACGCGATAGGAGATCGGTTTGTCGTCACGGTTGCGGGCGTTGACGATATTAGTCCCGTTCCCGTATTTCGGTTCCACCGCCCCGGAGTCACTGAGTGCGGCAGCGGGCGAGGGGACGGCGGGGGCCGCGGGTTGGGCGAACAGAGCGGGCGTGGACAACGCGCAGCACGCGGCGATGAGTGCGAGTGGGGTGATTTTGGGGTGCATAAAAAAGATTTCGGTTCATCAGCCCGGCGAGTTCACCGCCCTAAATAGGAAAAATCAGACTTATTTTTCGCGGTTAAAGCGGCCAGCCAAGGTTCCGCCGGCCGGCTGTCAAATGGCGAGTTGCTCTCACTTTATCCGCGCACCGGCCTGGCCGTGGCTGGCCGGTTTGCCGGGGGCAAAAAACAAACTCTCCGCGCAGCGTTCGATCCAGAATACCGGTTCGCCGCGGGCGCTTCCACCTCAACTGCGCCCGGCGGGCTGCGGGCTCCCCGTATCATTCACGCGAACCGTGCGTGCGAGCAGGATGCTCACGAGCCCGGTGGCGACCGCGATCGTGCCGAGCCAGTTGAAATGGATCAGCTGCCCGTTCGGCTGTTTCGATACAATCCAGCCTCCCAAGGTGGAACTGATTCCGGACGCCAAGTCACGGGCGCAACTCGTCAGACTCAGGAAAGCTCCCCGCCGCGACGACGGCACCGCCAGCGTCACGATGGCCTGCCCGGGAATGAAGCGCCCGCTCGCGAACACAAAAAAACATCCGGCCAACATCAACGTCACCCACACCGGCAACGGTCCGGCATTCGCGATCGCGAGGATAATGATCGATGCCGCTGCGACCATGTAGGTGAAGACCCGCTGGCGGCCAAGGCGATCGGCCAAACGGCCCACATAGGGCGCCGTCACCACGCTCAAGGCCCCGCCGATCAGGTAAACCAAAAACAGGTACTTCTCGGGTAGGGCGATGTCTCCGACCAGATGCGGGGAAAGCAACGGGATGATGCTGAAATGGCCGAGCACCATGACCGCCATAAAAAGGATGGCGCGGCCGGCGTTTTGGTCGCGCAGCAATTCTTTAAACGCGCGGCCCTTGTTCACGCCGCTTTGGAGGTGACCCCGGACCGGAGGAATAAATCGGAACATCACGCCCCACACCACGACCGCGAAGGCAGCGATAAAGGTGAACGGCGAACGCCAGCCGAAAAAGTGGGCGAGTTGCAGACCGACCGGCACCCCGATCGCGGCGGCGACGGCAAACGCGGTCATGACAATGCCGATCCCGCCGGCGCGGCGCTCCGGCGGAACCAGGTCGCTGACGATCGCCAGGCAAAGCGATCCGGAGATGCCGCCAAAAGCACCACCGATGGCGCGGGCGATGAGCAAGGTGTGGGCGTCCGGCGCAAAACCACAGAGCAGCGTTGCGACGGTGAATCCGGCGTAAACGAACAGGAGCAGGGTGCGCCGATCAAAACGATCGATGAAGGGTGCGCTCAACAATCCGACCACACCCGCCGCGATCGAGTAAGCGGCGACCAACGCGCTGAATTGCCCGGCGCCCAGATTCAACTCGCGCATCAATTGAGGCGCGAGCGGCATCATCACCATGAAGTCCATGATGTGGGTGAATTGAATCGCGGCTAATACCAGCAGAATTACGCGCTCCGAAGGACGGCTTGTCATACGAGGCTCATCATTTTCACGAATCTGCGATTGGGCAACTCGATGGTCTGAAAAACTGCGTCGTGGATTGGAGCGGCTTAGCTTTCTCCGTGGCCGTTTTGCGTAGCGGCAGGCGTCCCTGCCTGCCGGGTTGGCGACGTCGTGGCAGGCAGGCCGGCACGCCTGCCGCTACGTTCGAAGCGAGTCGCGTGTAGAGCCGCGCCGCGTCCATCGACGGCACCACGATGAAGTCCTTCGAGACGTGCCGCACTTCCACGCGATAGCGGCCGGGCGCCGGACCAAATTTCTGCTCGATGAAGTAGCGTCCGGGTTTCCCGATCTTGCGGGACTTGTCGTTATAAAAAATCTGGGCGCGGCGCAGATTCGCGTCGTGGCCGGGCCTAAACGTCACCCAGCCGCCAAACATCGCCACGCCGTCGATCGTCATCACACCCGCCACGGCTACGCGTTCGCGATCGCTCCGCCGCGCGTTTTGCCGGAGCCAGGATCTTGGGGAAAATGGGGTGTGCGTAACCCGATCGCTCTCAGCGATCGCACAACCAACGCCGCCGGGAATGCCGCGTCCTGCGCTCTTGAATCGACCGACGGTTTTCCGGAGTAGCGCGGAGCTTTGCGCGACCTGACGCTCACCAACGTCCGCGCACGCCGCCGATCCATAGCCGTGGCGTGCCGACGTTGACCACGCCGTCTGCACTCCGGCCTGTTTCGACCCGCGCATTCCCGGCGTTTTCCACGTTAAGGAAAAGTTCGAGACCATGACCGAGCGGGCGACTCACGCCGAGGTCGGCGATCACCACCTCGCCGAGCCGCAGTAAATTTTCGTCGTCTTCGAACTGCGCGCCGACCCAGCGGACGCGCGGTGTCACCGTAATGCCGAGCGGCGCGTGCCACGTCGCGCCGAAGGTGGCGCTGTGCCGCGGCACTTGGGCGAGGCGTTTGCCCACCAGGGCCGGCGCCACTTTCGCGCGCTGCACGGTCGCGTCGTCAAAAAGGGCCTCGGCGCTCAGCGTGAGATTTTCGTGGGCTCGCCAGGTCGCGGAGATTTCTCCGCCGCGAACGCGGCTGCGATCGAGGTTCAACCGTTGGCGCCCAAGTCCGCCGGCGGCGAGCGTGCCCACGACGGGAAACGTGCCGGGCCCGCGCGCGATGGTCACGTTGCCCACGGCATCGCGCAGCTCATTCCAAAAAACGGTGGCGCCGAGCGTGAACGAACCTCGTTTCCAATCGGCGCCTAATTCGGCGCTCGTGACGTGCTCAGTGCCGAGCGCGGGATTAGCCTCGGTCACCGTCGTGCCTTGGCGGAACGGGCGATAAAGTTCGTTCAGGGTAGGGCGGCGAAACGCCTGCTGGGCGGTCGCACGCAATCGCAGCGCATCGTTCGCGCGCCACACCAAGCCGGCGCTCGGGCTGAATTCTAGATGCCGGCGATCATCGTAACGATCGTCGCGCAATACCGCTCCCGTAACGCGGTCGGCTTCGCGTCGGTGTCCGTCGGTTTCGCTCCAGTCGTCGAGCCTTCCGCCCAGCGTCGCGGTGAGCCCGGCGCCCAATGGCTGTTCATGCAGCGCGAAAAGTCCGCCGAGCGTTTGTCGGCCCCCGGCGAAACGCTGGCGAGCATAGGCGCCGGCGGTGTAAGTGAAATTTTCCCGCGTCTCGCCGCGAACGTCGCGCGCGTCTGCGCCCGCACTCGTCCGGCCGCCGTGCGCGTGAGTCCAGGCTCCGGTCCACGCCGCGCCGACCGCGGTCGAGGGCACGGCGAACTGATCGCTCGCCGGAGTTTCCACCGTACGCGCGGCGTTCACCGCGCTGAAGGTGCTCGAGAACATCTGACCTTGGCCGTAGCCCGACGCGGTCCACGCAAAGTTTTTCGACGGTTGTCCGTTCACTGACACCGCGCCGAAATTTGCGCGCGACGCGTTGCGTTGGTAGGGCGTGCCGTTGCCGCGCGTTTCCTGAAACGTCCGCCCTGTGAACGTCGCCTCAAGATTTTCGCCCAACGGCATCCGCCACCGCGCCGTGAGCCAGCGGTGATCGCTGGCCGCCGGGACGTCGATCGCACCGCGCCGTTGTGTGGCCACCAGCGAAAAGCCATCGGTCTCAAACGCCCGGCCCAAGATTTGCAACGTGCCGTTCCCGATCGCGTGGGTGACGCCGAATTCAGCGCTATGCGTGCCAAAGGTTCCGACGCTGGCGGCAAATCGGGCGCTCGTGCCGGTTACCGGCGTGCCGAGTAACTGGATCACTCCGCCGAGTGCGGCGTTGCCCCACGCGGTCGCGCCACCGCCGCGGACCAATTCGACCGCGCCAAGCGATTCGCGCGGCAGCTGGCTCCACGTGACCCAGCCGCCGAATGGATCGTTGAGCGGCACGCCGTCGAGCAACACGAGCGACCGGCTCGCGCCGCTCGGACCGAGACCGCGCAACGACACGCCTTGCGCCGTCGGATTAGCAGAGAGGCTGTCGCTGCGCCGAAAGAGACTGAACCCCGGCACCGCACGCAGGGCCCCGTCGAGCGTCACGGTCGGAGACGCGCGCAACGCGTCGCCATCGAATTCCCGCACCGACACCGAGATCGTCTCCGCGGGTTGCGGCGTGCGCGCGGCCGTCACCACCAACGAGGGGAGCGCCGTGGCGGATTGCGCCTGGAGTTGAGCGCCGCGGGTGCCGAGCGCCAAGGCGCAGGCAAGGGTGACGAGTGATGACGCGTGGCGGGAGAAAACCATCGCGGAAAGCGTGGTTGTCACGTGGCGCATGACAAGTGCGGGCCGACGCGCCGAAACCGGCCGGTCCGAGTTCCGGTGAAAAATGTCGCTGTCCCTGCGCGATGATTTGTTGCAAGGTTGCGGCGTGATTGCCGCCGATTTCTTCGCCCTGCCCGAATCGCTTGCATCGTTTGCCGCGCATTTCCCCGCGAATATCCCGCCGTGGGAATGGCTCAAACGCATCGGCCCGGCGCTGGCGGCGCATCCATTTGAAGGGACGGGGGCCGTGCGTCCGCCCGGCGTGAGCGTCGAAGGTTCGGTGTATTTGCACCCGACCGTGAAACTTCCGACGTATGCGACGATCATCGGGCCCGCCTGGATTGGCGCCGGCACCGAGATCAGGCCGGGCGCTTTTATCCGCGGCAACGTGATCGTCGGGTCGAATTGTGTGCTTGGGAACGCCTGTGAGTTTAAAAACTGCCTGCTGCTGGACGGCGCTCAAGTGCCGCACTTCAGCTACGTCGGTGACTCGATCCTGGGTAACGGAGCGCATTTCGGCGCGGGCGTGATCTGCTCGAATCTGCGGCTCGACCAGAAAACCGTGACCGTGCGAACCGACACGCAGACGTTCGAAACCGGCCTGCGGAAATTTGGCGCGATCGTGGGCGATGGTGCGGAAGTGGGCTGCAACGCCGTGCTGAATCCCGGCACCGTGCTCGGGCCGCGGGCGTTGGTGATGCCCGCGATGGCGTTTTCGGGTTATCTTCCGCCGGCGACCATCGCGAAATCGCGTGGCGGTGTGACTCTCCTGCCGCGGCGCGACTGATCGGGCCGTCGCCTGAATCGCGGCTTGCCGTATCAAAAATCGTAAATCGTAAATCATCCATGCTTCGTACGCTCACTGGCATCACTCCTTCCGGCACGCTTCACATCGGCAATTATTTCGGCGCGATGCGGCCGGCCATCGATGCCCAGACCCGGGGCAACTGTTTCTATTTCATCGCGGACTATCACTCGATGACGACCGTCACCGACGCCGCCGAGCGCCGCAAAAATACGCTCGGCATCGCGCTCGACTGGCTCGCCTGCGGGCTCGATCCGAAGACGAGCGTTTTTTGGCGTCAGAGCGACGTCCCGGAGGTGTGCGAACTCATGTGGATGCTCGGTTCGCTCGCGCCGATGGGCCTGATGGAGCGGGCGCACAGTTATAAGGACAAAACGGCGAAAGGCATCTCCGCTAATTTCGGGCTGTTCGCGTATCCTGTGCTGATGGCCGCGGACATTTTACTCTTCGATACGAATCGCGTGCCCGTCGGGCGCGACCAGAAACAGCACGTCGAGATGACGCGCGACATGGCGATCAAGTTCAACGAGACCTACGGTGAAACCCTCGTCGTGCCGGAATCTGAGATTCGCGAAGAGGTCGCCGTCATCCCGGGCCTCGACGGCCAGAAAATGAGCAAGAGCTACGGGAACACGATCGACATTTTCGGCGACGAGAAGGTGCTGCGAAAAAAAATCATGGGTATCGTCATGGATTCGCGTTCTCCGGCTGAACCCAAGCCGGACGCGGACAAAAATCTCGCGATCCAGTTGCTCAAGCTATTCGCGTCGGCCGAAGTCGCCGCCGATTTTGAGCAACGGCTGCGGGCGGGCGGACTCGGTTACGGCGACTTGAAGAAAGCGCTATTTGAGCACTATTGGAATTATTTTGCCGTGGCGCGCGCACGCCGGGCTGAACTTGCGGCGGATCTGGGCTACGTCGAGACGGTGCTGCGCGACGGTGCTGACCGGGCCCGCGCGGTGGCAACGGTTGTCAGCCAACGCGCCCGCAAGGCTTGCGGGTTGGTGTAGGATCGGGTGGCCGAAAAATTTTGGTCTGGGTGTGGGCGGGTTGCCCTCACTCCGCTTTCTTTTGACCGAGCGGCGATGTCCGAAGTAGCGCGACGCTTCAGCCCGCGTTCCGGGATGCACGACGCGGGCTGAAGCACCGCCCTAATCGGGTTTGGCCACGGCCAGCGGGGCACCCCGCCCCCATTTTTTTCAGACAATCGCTGGCGGAGGTAACTTCAGCTTTGCGATCCGCGCCATGATGCGGGCGGCGGCGCGCGGGTAGCGTTCTTTGCCATCGCTCGGGTCGTCGTAATCCGCGGGAGCCATGGGCGCGCCAAAAACCACTGACACCGGCGTGCCGAGGCGTGGCTTGCTCCCGCGACCAAAAGCCTTGAACGAGTCGAACACCCGCGCGGGCACCACCGGCACGTGGGAGCGACACGCAAAAAGTCCGACCCCCGGCTTGGCCGCTTGCAGTTCGCCGTCCGGTGAACGCGTGCCTTCGGGAAAGAGGATGATAATTTTTTCGTCTTTTAGCGCGCCGAGCACGCGTTTGATCGCGGTGACATCGGAACCGCCGTCGCGATCGACGGGAATTACGCCGACCGCATCCAGCCACCACGAGGGGAAGCCGGGTGTCCAAAGCGTTTTGCGCGCGAAAAATGTTACCTGTCGCGGCAAATGCTGCCCTACGATGAACGGGTCGAGGTGGCTCGCGTGGTTGGCCGCGACGATGAAGCCACCGGTCTTCGGGAGGTTTTCGAAGCCGGTTACTTCGCCGCGAAAACTGAGGTTAAACGCGACACTGGAAAGGTAGTGCGAGAAACCGTAGACCGGCGCCATCTCGACTTGGGGAAAGGGGTGACTCATACGGCGGTGAGACGGGCGACGATCGGCGCGGCGAGGAGATCGACCACCTGCGCCAGGGTGAGATGGGTGCTGTCGATCATCACTGCGCCCTGCAAACTTTCGTGCAGGCGCTGGCCGTCGAGCGTGTCACGCCGCGCCACCTGATCTTGCAGTCCCTGCTGTTCGCGGCGTCGGGCGCGCTCCACTGGATCAGCGAAAAGGAAAAAACGAAAATCGGCGTCGGGGAAAATCTTTGAGCCGATGTCGCGTCCTTCCATCACCAGACCATCAAATCCATGCTGCCGCGCGGTGTCCGCCTGACCACGTTGGTAGTCGAGCAACGCGGTGCGCAGTTCCGGAATCGCGGCGAAAAGTGCGACGTTGGCGGTGACTTCCGGGCTGCGAATTTCCGCATCCGGGATCGTGTGCCCGCTCAATTCGATCTCTGCGTTGCGACCGGTCACGCGTGTGGTGAGCGTCACGGCGCCGAGCGCCGCTTTAACGCCCGTGAGATCGGACGGCGTCACAGCTCGCCGCAGCAGCTCGGCGGTGAGCGCGCGGTAGTAGGAGCCCGTGTCGGCGTGCAGCAGATTGAAACGCGCGCTGAGGGTGCGCGACGAGGACGACTTGCCGGACGCGGCGCCGCCGTCGATGGCAACGATGAGAAAGGGGGGGCGGTCCATCAGAGGTCCAACGATTTTTGGCGGAGAATTTCGAGCAACTCGAAAAAATGCGGAAAGGTTTTAGCGCAGCACGCCGGATCGCGAATCGTGAGCCACGGGCGGCCGTCGCCGTGAAAATCCAGGCAGCCGAGAATGGCAAAGCTCATTGCGAAACGATGATCGCCATAGGTCTCGATGGTTTCTCCGCCGCGCAGGAAACGCGGATGAATTTCGAGCGAGTCCTCCGTTTCGGTGACTTGCTGGCCGAGCTTCTTCAATTCGCGCGCCATGCCGGCCACGCGATCGGTTTCCTGTTTGCGCGTGTGCGCGATGCCGGTGATGCGAGTGGGTCCGGCGAGGAGAGGGGAAAGCGCCGCGAGCGTGAGGAACGTGTCCGAGAATTCGCTGAAGTTCTGGTCGACGCCGCGCTGCATGGTCGTTTGCGCGAAGCTCACGTCGAGCCCGCGCGAGCCGGTGCGAACGGTCATGCCGACGCGGCTCAGCACCACGGCGAAACGCGTGTCACCCTGTAAACCCACGCCGGGCCCACGCAAATGCGGCAAGTGAAGCGCGCCACCGGTGACCAGGGGCAGCGCAAGAAAGTAACTCGCGGCGGTCGCGTCGGGTTCGATCGCATAAACGCCCGGCGAGCGGTATCGGCCGGTGGGCACCGTAAACGTGTCCTCGGATTTTTGTTCGCCGAGCGGGAGACCAAACGCGGTCATGAGCCGAGCGGTCATTTCCACGAACGGCCGGCGCACCTCGGTGGTGAGCGCGATTTCGACCGGTGTGCGCGCCAGCGGGGCGACCATCAACAAGGCAGAAAGGAGCTGGCTGCTTTCGCTGGCGTCGATGCTGGTGGGCCCGCCATTCAAACCGCGGGCATGAATTTCGAGTGGAAAAAATCCCTCCTCGCCGGTGCAGCGAATATCGGCGCCGAGCGCGCGCAGCGTTGAGATCAGCCCCAGCATCGGTCGTTTTCGCATCTGCGGGACGCCATCGATCCGGTAGACGCCACCCGGCGCAGCGGCGCAGAGCGCGGTTAAAAAACGGGCGGCGGTGCCGGCGAGCCCCACAAAAAGTTCGACGGGCGCGCTGGCCTTGAAGGCTTTTTCTTGATCGGCCACGCGTAGGCTGAAGCCGGCTTCGTCGGCCATGACGTTGCACCCCAAAGCGCGCAGCGCATCGGCCATCAACCGGGTGTCGTCACTGAACAGCGCGCCCGTGAGCGTCACGGGGGCATCGCTCAACGCGGCTAGCAGCAAGGCGCGATTGGTGAGACTCTTCGAGCCTGGCACAATGACTTCACCCTGGACCGGGTGGGTGAACGGTGGAATCGGAAGCAGCTCGGGCAACGGCATGAATCGCGAGCGTCAGCGAATCCGTCCGCCGCGCCAAGGGGTTTTTCGCGGCCGTCTGTCTGTCTCGCGGCTTAATTGAGGACCGGGAATACTCGATTCTTGGCCGCCGCCCGACGGTGAGGGCGGGGTTAAGTGCTGATTGTCGGGGGCGGGATGCCCTCATCCCGCTCGGAGGTCGCTGGTTGAACGACGTTTTGCAGCAGTGTGATCGTTCCGGACCTGAGGGACAAAGGCTCGATTGTTAAACCCGCCCCGACCCTCAAGCCGGCGGTTGAAGTCCCCGGCGGTAATCCTGAGCGCGTTTCATTTCGTGAGTGATCGCGGCGTAGTCCTTGTTGGCCAGCGCAGCGCGAAAACGGTGCAACGTGTTCTCGTACTCGTCGAGGGCTCGCAGGATTTCGTCGCGGTTTTGTTCGAGGATCGTCCGCCAGAGTTCGGGATCGCTGCCGGCGATACGCGTGGTGTCGCGCAGACCTCCGCCGGCATAGCTGCCCCACGTTGCATCCTTCGTGGCGAGAAAAGCGCAGAGCGTCGACGCGATGACTTGGGGCAGGTGACTGATGTGAGCGACGATTTCGTCGTGACGGTCAGGATCGACGACCGCGGGTTTGCCTCCGAGGTCGCGCCAGAATTGCACAACGGTCTCCGTGGCGCGCGCATCCGTTGCGGCCAGCGGCGTGACGAAGCAGGTGCGGCCTTCAAAAAGTTTTTCCGTGCCGTGCATCCAGCCGGTTTTTTCCGAACCGGCCATGGGGTGAGAGCCGACGAAATGGGCTGACGAGCCGAGGGCGGCAGCGCAAAGCCGGCTGATTTCGCCTTTCACGCTGCCGACATCGGTGACGATCGCGTCCGACCGAAGGCATGGAGCGATCTGACGGGTGAGCGCCGGTATTTGGTCCACCGGCGCGGCGATGACGACGAGCGTGGCCCCGGTCACGGCGCGTCCGGGATCGTCCGAGGCCTCGTCGCACCAGGGCTGGCCGGCGAGTTCGGCGCGGGTCTCGGGCCGGCGAGTCCAGATCACAATCCGACTCGCGACGTTTCGCGCGCGGGCGGCGCGGGCGACGGACGCGCCGAGCAAGCCGGGGGCGAGAATGGAAAGCTGCGCGAGCATCGGGAAACCAAACGAGAGAAAGGGCGGGGGTGTCGAGCGGGGAGAACGGTGCGCGGCGCCGCGCCAGCGTGGTTAAAGTTTTTCCGTGACCGTTTTTGGTCGCGGCGACGCTTTTGGCTCATCCGCTTTAGCCCTAAATGGTCCGGATGGATTAAGCCGAAAAGCATTGAGGTTAGTCACCGAGCTCGGGGGGCAAGCCGTGGCTTTCTTCGCCCGGTAAACTTGGGTCCGCGCTCCGTGTGCGTTGTGACCCAATTCGGAAATTTCATCCGCCTAGTTCGACGATACTTTTAAATTCGGCGGCGGTGAGCGGCACCACGGAAAGTCGGCTTTGGCGGACCAAGCCGATTTTTGCCAGCGAAGGCTCGGCTTTGATTTGCGCGAGCGTGACGGGCTCGGGCAGGGGTTTTTTGGCGACGAGTTCGACCGCGACCCAGCCGGGTTCATCGGCCGTCTCGTCGGGAAACGCCGCGCGCGAAACTTCCGCCAGACCCAGCACAGCTTTCGGTCCGACGCTTTCGTAGAACAGGACCCGATCGCCCGGGCACATGGCGTTGAGGTGGAGGCGAGCCTGATAATTGCGCACACCGGTCCAAGCGGTACGGCCGTCTTTTTGGAAGGTGGCCCAGCTGTAGGCTTCGGGTTCGGACTTCACGAGCCAGTGTTGCGTTTTCATGGTGGGAGGGTTGGGTGCGCACTGAAATGGA
>CAIXKG010000113.1 GCA_903919985.1 uncultured Opitutia bacterium
CGATTACATCGAGTCCTTCTACAACCGCTCCCGTCGCCACTCCTCACTTGGCTATCAAAGCCCGCTCGACTACGAATCCTCCCTCAGCTAACTAAACCATAACACGCCCAACGCGTGTCCGTCAGACCCGGGGAAGCACAAACAAACCTAATTTTAGCATGCCCAAGTCTTCGCAGCCCACGCCCACCACTTCAAAATCTCCGGTGCCCACGCCCCGTTCGGCGCTTTCGAGCACCGTGCCGCTTAAGCCGGTGGGCGCCGCGGCGCGGGCGGCGTCGGATCCGGAATCCTCCGAGGCGGTTATGCGCGCGCTGATTCTTCGGCATTTGACTTCGACGCTCGCCCGCCACGCCTCGTCCGCCACGCCGCGGGACTGGTGGGTCGCCACCGCGCTTGCGGTGCGCGACACGATTCATGAGCGCATGATCGAAACGCAGGCGACGCACAACGCGAACAACGTCCGCCGGGTCTACTATTTTTCCCTCGAGTACCTCATGGGCCGACTTTTCGGCAACAACCTCCTCGCTACCGGTCTCCTCGACGCGGCCAAAGGCGCGCTCAGTGCGCTCGGCCAGGATTTCGAAAAAATCCGCGAATCCGAGGTCGACATGGGCTTGGGCAATGGCGGTCTCGGCCGGCTCGCCGCGTGTTTCCTCGATTCGCTCGCGACGATGGACTACCCCGCGCTCGGCTACGGCATCTATTACGAGTTCGGTCTGTTTAAACAGTCGTTCCACCACGGCAGTCAGGTCGAGGCACCCGATAACTGGATCATTTTCGGCAGTCCCTGGGAGGTCGTGCGGCCTGAGTACACCCAGGAGGTTCGTATTTTCGGCCGGGTGGAAAATGTTTTCGACGATCGGGGCAACTACCGTCCGCGCTGGGTCGACTTCAAGACCGTACTCGGGGTCCCGCACGACATTCCCACTGCGGGCTACGGCACCAAGACCGTCAATTTGCTCCGGCTCTGGGCTTCGAAATCCACCGAGGACTTCGATCTGGCGGCGTTCAATAGCGGCGGCTACGTCGAAGCCGTGCGCGAAAAAGCCGTCGGCGAAACGGTTTCAAAGGTGCTTTATCCGAACGACAAGACCGAAAACGGCAAAGAGCTGCGTCTGGTGCAGCAGTATTTTTTCGTCGCGTGTTCGTTGCGCGATATCATCCGCCGTCATCTTCGCACCCCGAGCAATTCGTGGGATAATTTTTCCGCCAAGGTCGCGGTGCAGCTCAACGACACGCATCCGGCGATCGCGGTTGTCGAGCTCATGCGGATTCTGATGGACGAGGAACATTTCGCCTGGGACCGCGCGTGGAAAATTGTTTCCGCCACCTTCGCGTACACCAATCACACGCTGCTCCCGGAAGCGCTGGAGCGCTGGAGTGTGCCGTTGTTCGAACGCGTGCTGCCCCGCCATCTCCAGATCATCTTCGAGATCAACTCCCACCACATGCTGGCCGTTGAGGCCCGCTGGCCCGGCGACAACGAGAAGAAGCGCGTGTGCTCGATCATCGAGGAGCACGGCGAAAAAATGATCCGCATGGCGCATCTCTCGGTCGTGGGCTCGCATGCCGTCAACGGCGTCGCCGCGCTGCACACGGCGCTCTTGAAGAAGGATCTTTTTCCTGAATTCGACGCGCTCTTTCCCGGTAAATTCCAGAACAAGACCAACGGCATCACGCCGCGCCGCTGGCTGCTCAAGAGCAACCTGCGACTCTCCACGCTCATCACGCGCACGCTCGGTCACCTCGACTGGCCGCGCAATCTCGACCTGCTCCGCGGACTCGAAAAGTTCGCGGACGACGCCAAATTCCAAGCCGAGTTCATGGCGGTGAAGCGCGCCAACAAAGTCGATCTCGCCGCGGTCATCAAGGCCGAGTGCGGCGTCGATGTCTCGCCGGATGCGCTCTTCGACGTCCAGATCAAGCGGCTCCACGAGTACAAGCGCCAGCATCTGAACTTGCTCCACATCCTCGCGCTCTATCGCCGGCTGTTGCAGAACCCCGCGCTCGATGTCGTACCGCGGGTTTTCATTTTTGCCGCCAAGGCCGCGCCCGGCTACGACGTGGCGAAGAATATCATCCGCGCGATTAACATCATCGGCGCGCGCATCAACGCCGACGAGCGCATCGGCGGCAAAATCAAGGTGGTTTTTCTGCCGAACTACCGCGTGTCGCTGGCCGAGAAAATCATCCCCGCGGCCGATCTCTCCGAACAGATTTCCACGGCCGGCAAGGAAGCGTCCGGCACGGGCAACATGAAGCTCGCCCTCAACGGCGCGCTCACCATCGGCACGCTCGACGGCGCCAACGTCGAGATCGGCGAGGAAGTCGGTGCGGATAATATTTTCATCTTCGGGCTCATCGTGGAGGAAGTCGTCGCCTTGGTGGCGAAGGGCTACAACCCATGGGATTACTACAACACCGACGAAGAATTGCGCGCCGTGCTCGACTGGCTGGGCAGCGACTACTGGACGCCCGGCGAATCCGGGGCCTTCGGTCTCACGCACGCGAGCCTGCTCCAGCATGGGGATCCGTTTCTCGTGCTCGCCGATTTCCGCGCTTACTGCGACGCACAAGCCCGCGTCGATGCGGCTTATCGGAACCGGGCCGCGTGGGCCAAATCGGCGATCCTCAACACCGCTCGCGTGGGGAAATTCTCCAGTGACCGCACGATCCGCGAATACGCCGAGCAAATCTGGCAATTGCCCGCCGTGCCCGTGGCATGAGGGATCGGAACGGATTAAGCGCAAAGACGCGAAGGAACGAAGTTCGATCAAACGACTGAAATCAGGTTTTCTTTGCTCAGACCTCAGCGCCTTTGCGTCTTTGCGCTTAACGTACGATGATCGTCGTTTGACCTCATGAAGCAGACCGCTTCCCTTCGCGGGGCATGCTGAAATTTTCGCCGCGTTTTTTGGGCGCTGCGCTGGGCTTCGCGCTCGCGGCGGTCGACGCGGCGGAACTGCGGCTTCCTCCCTTCACCGGCGAGTTAAACGGAGTGGTCACCCGTTTCGCCTTGCCCGGCGCGCCGGCACTGCAATGGCGCGTTGCCGCCGCCGCGGGCCGCGACGGTCGCATCGACTACACCATCGCGACCGATGCCGACGGCGTTCACGTGCGCGGGACGGCGCACCTCGCGGCCAATGGCGATGGCACCTGGCAAATCGATGAGTCGGTCGTCGAGGTCGGGCCGTGGCTCGCGGTCCTGGCGCCATGGCTGGGCTCCGGTTGGAACGGGGTGACCGCCGACGGAAAATTGAAGCTGACCGGTGGCGGTGAACTCCGGCGGGGAAAACCGCGGGGGAAGGTCAAAGTGGAGTTGGACGACGCGATCGTGCGCAAGGCGGACCAAGGCTGGTCACTCGCAGGCGTTTCGCTGCACGGAGAGTTTTCGTTCGAAACCGACGGCCTGCACTGGGCGAGCGTTGGTCCGGTTGAAGTCGCCGTCCGAACCATCACCACGGCGCGGTTCGGCGCGCGAAATCTAAAGCTCAACGCGTCGGTCGACGACAAACTCGTCGTGGCCCTTGAGTCGGCTCGGCTCGAGGCCGGCGGAGGCGAGTTGTGGATCGACCCGAGCAAGGTGCCGCTTTCGCCGCCGTCGATTAAAGTGAGGATGCATATGCAGCGCGTCGGTCTGCAGGACATCGTGGCGTTGGTTCCGGGCGGTTTGGCGGATGCGCGTGGCCGGATCGACGGCGAGTTGGGTTTGGGCTGGTCGCCGAAAGACGGTTTGGAGCTTGGTGCGGGTCGCCTCGGATTGCGCGACGATGAGCCGGCGATCGTGCACTTGGAGCCGTCGCCGGGCTTTCTGACTAAACGGGTGCCGGAGCGGATCGCGTTACTGCCCGCGTCGGCGGGCGCGCTGGCCCGGTGGCTGTCGCCGTTGAACCCTGCCTATGCCGATTTGAGCGCGATCGAACTCGGCCGGACGGCCCTGCGGGTGCAATCGCTCACGGTGGAAGTGACGCCCGAAGGAGACGCGCGCGGCCGGTCGGCTTCAATCCGGGTGGTGGCGAAGCCCGTGCAGGAACACTCCTCCGTCGGCGTGGTGACATTCGACGTGAATGTAGCCGGTCCGCTGTCCGCCGTGCTCCGCCTAGGCATGCAGGACGGCGTTTCGATGAACGTGCATTGAGGGCTGGTTCGCGGAACGATCGAGGCGAAGGTCCCCTGTTCCCCAAAATATCTC
The DNA here is from genome assembly GCA_903919985.1 of uncultured Opitutia bacterium. Lineage (GTDB taxonomy): Bacteria > Verrucomicrobiota > Verrucomicrobiia > Opitutales > Opitutaceae > Tous-C4FEB. Next base: position 4,193 of record CAIXKG010000113.1, read on the forward strand.
GTCCAGTTTCCCGACGAAAAGAACGCGGAGTTGAACGCGCGGCGCCGGAGCGGTTAAGTTTTTCCGTGGCGTTTGGTGGAGCGGCAGGCGTCTCTGCCTGCCGGGTTCGGCGCCAGCGTTTCCGCCGGCAAGGACGTCGGCCGCTCCATCGTTAGCCGCTCCGATTTTGGTTAGATCGCTCCAACGTCGAAAGCCTTGGAAAAATTTTATGCCGCTTCGTGGCCGACTCTCCGCAACTGATGGCTTGAATCGCAGGCGGCCGGCTCAGGCTTCACTCGTCTGGCAGCGGCTGGTCCTTCGTCTCGGGCAGAAACGGCAGCACGGCGATGCCGAGCAGCAGCACTAAACTCACCCACATGCCGGCGGTGCGGAAGCCCTCGATGTCGCCGCCGAGGCGTTTCGTGATCTGGCTGATCGTGAATGGCGCCGTCGCCGCGAGAAAACGCCCGACGTTGTAACAAAAACTCGTGCCCGTACTGCGCAGGCTCGTGGGGAAAAGCTCCGGCAGATAAATCGCGTACACGCCGAAAACCGAAAGCTGCCCGAAACCCATGATCGGGAGCATCCAATACAGATCGCTCAGCTGGCGCATGAATTTGAAGACGAGCAGCGTGGATAGAAACGAGAGCAACAGCGCCAGGGCAAAGGCCGGGCGCCGGCCCCAGACTTGGGCGAGCTTCGCGAGCGAGAGCATGCCGAGGAAACCGCCGATATTCTGGAACAGCAGCCCGGCCGAGCGCCAATAGGACTTTTTGTCAGCGATCTCGGCCGGAGACAGCTGCATCGCGGCAAACGTTTTTTCCACGATGTCGCCCACGATCTTCGGGTGGAAATTGCCAATGCCCCAAAGTCCGATGATACCCGCGCTGCAAGCGACGAGGCCGAGCCACGCGTGCTTCCTCCAACGAGGATGGCCCAGGAGCGCCGGGTACGAACCAAATTTTACGCCGCGTTTTTCGCCCGCCGCCTTGGCGTCCACCCATTTTTGCGGCTCTTTCAGTTTACTCATCACGAACACGCAGAGAAACGCCGGGAGCGCACCGACAAGAAACATCACCTGCCAATGCGCGAGTCCGAGGGGTAGCAGTTTGCGGGCGGCGAGCGCGCTCAAGCCCATGCCGATGAGGCCCGCGGCGAGATTGCCCCATGTGGATAAGGACTGCAGCAGCCCCAGCGCAGGGGCGCGGCTGCGATCGGGCACCGTGTCGGCCACTAAGGCCACGGCCAGACCGAACACGCCGCCCACGCCGAGTCCGGTGATCAAGCGATAGATGCTGAAATCGACGAAGCCCGTGGAAAATGAACTCAGTCCCGTGCTGACCGAATAGAGCAGGATCGTCCACGTGAGCATTTTGGCCCGGCCGTATTTGTCGCCGAGTGCGCCGAAGATCAGTCCGCCGAAGGCCCAGCCCACGAGGAAAACCGACGTCGTGTAAGGGCCGTATTCCGTCGCGAGTTTCTTGTCCGGAACGAGCGCTTCCATCGCACCGTCGCGGGCGAGGTTAAAAATTTGCTGATCCAGGCAGTCGAAAAGCCATGCGAGCGAGGCGACGCCGAAGACGAGCCAGTGTTCGCGATTGAGAATGCGCCACCAGGATTGAGCGGGGGTTGGGGTCATGGAGGAATCGAAGAAAGCAGAACGGGAAACGAGAAGACGACAAGGTTTGAGGCAAAGTGGACGTGTTTCCAGCTTTCGTGTTCGGGTCAGTTCAGGATGTGCGCAAGAGGTAGAGCGAGGTCCTGCGCGCAACGTCAAAGCGGGGTGGGGGGCACCCCGCCCACAAAAAATTCAGCGGGATGGCTTCGTCCGCTCGGTGGGACGCGCACGGACAAGAACGTACTTATCACTTGGCCAACGTCGGCCGCGTGGGTTGTCTCCTGATCTTTCCCGCGCGCATGAACCCGACGCTTCCCTCCGTTCGCTGCTGGCGCGACACCGTGATTTTTCCGACGTACGAGCCGCAGCGGGCGGATCTCAACCCGATGTTCCTCGAGAAACGGGTTTATCAGGGCAGCAGCGGCCAAGTTTATCCGCTGCCTTTCATCGATCGCATCGCCGAGCGGCCGGTCGATCGCGCGTGGGATGCCATCCACCTCGAAAACGAATTTCTCTACGTGATGATCCTGCCGCAACTCGGCGGCCGCATTCACGTGGCGCGCGACAAGACCAACGGCTACGATTTCATTTACCGTCAGCCCGTGATCAAGCCAGCGCTCGTCGGCCTCGCCGGTCCGTGGATCAGTGGCGGCATCGAATTCAACTGGCCGCAACATCACCGGCCGTCGACGTTCATGCCGGCCGAAGCGGCGATCGAAAATCACGCCGATGGGTCCGTCACGGTCTGGCTCAGCGAACACGATCCAATGGCCCGCATGAAGGGCATGCACGGCGTTTGCCTGCATCCGGGCCGCTCGGTGCTCGAGGTGAAAGTGCGCGCCTACAACCGCACGCCGCTGCGCCAGACTTTTCTGTGGTGGGCCAACGTCGCTGCGCGCGTGCACGAGCGCTATCAGTCATTTTTTCCGCCCGACGTGACGTGCGTCGCCGACCACGCCAAGCGCGCGATGAGCACGTTTCCGCGGGCCGACGGTTCGTATTATGGCGTGAACTATGGCGCCCGCGCGCGCGATGGCGTGCCGGCGTCCGAGGCACCCACGCAGTTTCGGCCGGGCGGAGGTTATCCGGCGAACGACCTGTCGTGGTACGCGAATATTCCCGTGCCGACGTCCTACATGTGCACCGGCTCGGCCGGTGATTTTTTCGGCGGCTACGATCACGCCCAACACGCCGGATTGGTGCACGTGGCAAATCGCCACATCGCGCCGGGCAAGAAACAATGGACCTGGGGCAATCATGCGTTCGGCTACGCGTGGGATCGCAATCTCACCGATCCCGATGTCACCGGCGAATACGCGCCGTATATCGAACTCATGGCCGGCGTTTTCACCGACAACCAGCCGGACTTCTCCTTCCTCGAGCCCGGCGAAACGAAAACCTGGAGCCACCACTGGTACCCCATTCGCGCCATCGGTCCCGCGCAGGAGGCCAATGTTGAAGCTGCACTTTGTCTGCGCCTCGAATCCGGGGTGGCGCAGGTCGGTGTTTCAGTAACCGCGCGTTTTCCGGGCGCGATCGTCCGGTTGTTCAATCGAGGCAAAATCGTTTCCGAGCGGATCGTCGATCTCGGCCCCGATGCGCCCCACACCGCAGCGATTGCGTTGCCGCGCGGGACCCGCCCGGCCGCATTGCGCGTCGCGGTCGTCACCACCGACGGTCGCGAGCTCATCGCTTACGCGCCGCGTGTTTCCCCGCCGGCTTCGATCTCGGATGCCACGACGGGGGTAGCCACCGAGCCGCCGATCCCGGCGGAAATTTCCAGCGCGGACGAACTCTACCTCACGGGCCTGCATCTCGACCAATATCGCCACGCGACGCGTTCCGCGGCCGACTACTGGCGGGAAGCGCTGCGTCGTGACGCCGGCGATGCGCGTTCGAACAATGCGCTCGGCCTCTGGCATCTGCGCCGCGGCGAGTGGGCGGAGGCGGAGCGCTTTTTCCGGGCGGCGATCGCGCGGTTGACGTCGCGCAATCCTAATCCCGCCGACGGTGAACCATTTTATAATCTCGGCGAAACGCTGCTGCACCGCGCCTGGTCGGAATTGAAAAGCGAGGATCGAAATTCGAAATTCGCTGATGCCTACGCCGCCTTCTACAAGGCGACGTGGAATCACGCGTGGCAGCCCGCGGCGTTTCATGCGCTGGCCGAGATCGATTGTCGGCGTGGCGATTGGAACGCCGCGCTCGATCATCTTGATGCCGCGCTCCGGCTCAACCCCGACAACCTGCGCGCGCGAAATCTGAAAGTGATCGTGCTGCGGCGTAGCGGACGCGCCTCTGACGCGGATGCGTGGTTGGCGGCGACGCTCGCGCTCGATCCGCTGGATGCGTGGGCGCGTTATCTCCGCGGGGATGTGTTTATCGGCGACGCTCAAATCCGGCTCGACGTCGCCCACGATTTCAGTCGCGCCGGCTTGCA
>CAIXKG010000114.1 GCA_903919985.1 uncultured Opitutia bacterium
CAAGCGCGGCGGCATCTTCAAGTTTCAGGTCGACGGCCGCCGCCGCGCGTTTTGGCGCGGCACCGACAGCTGGTTGGGCGTCTGGTATACGGCCGGGGAAATCCGAGCGGCCCTGGCGAACAAAGGCTTCGTGGTGCTTGATACGTGGGGCGAAGGCACGCAATATTTCTGGATCACCGCGGTCCGGCTCGGTGCCGCCTCGGAGCCCGCGGCCCTCGTAAATTCCCGCATCCGGGAACTCAATCCCGCCGCCGTCGCCGGGATTCTCGACGGTCGCTGCACGATTCGCCATCAAGCCCGCGGCTTCCTGCGCGCCACGCAAGCCGTGCCGCCGGAGGTTTTCGTGCGCCGCGCCTTCCTTGCCGTGCTCGATCGCGAACCCGACCCGGATGGACTTTCCTTCTACGTCGCCCAGCTCGCCGGCGGCGCCTCCCGCGACTACCTGCTGGATTGCCTGCTGGCCTCGTTCGAATTTCGCGCCGCCATCAGCAACTGACCGACGCCGGCCCCGCCCCGGTACTTGACCGCGTGTTTCCGGCCCTAGCCGCCGCGCGCCGGTGTATTTTCACCCCCGCCTCCTCTCCGCCGCGTCCGTCGACTCGCCCGCGAACTCATCGCCGGGCGCCCGCCGGGCGTGCTGGGGCGAGAGATAGCCGAGCGAGTTGGGCGGGCGCGTGGCGATAAAACGCCGCAGTAGCCACGATTATCCGGGCGAATAGATTGCTAATGAAAACGGCGTCACGCATCCGCGCCCGAGCACTCGCCCGTTACACGAATGACCGGCGCCATCTTGGTGTCCGGCTTCTAACGTTAATCCTAATCCTAAAATCGTTCCCATGAAGCTTCGCGCACTCTTCACCATCATTGCTCTGAGCACCGGCCTGGCCTCGCTGGCGCCCGCCAAGACCATCGTCGAAATCGCCGCCGGTTCACCTGATCACACCACTCTCGTGGCTGCCATCAAGGCTGCGGGCCTCGTTGAAACCTTGAGCGGAGCCGGCCCTTTCACGGTTTTCGCGCCGACCAACGCCGCTTTCGCCAAGCTGCCCGCCGGCACGGTGGAATCGCTTTTGCTGCCTGAAAACAAAGCCAAGCTCGTCGCGGTTCTCACCTACCACGTCGTTCCGGCCAAGGTCATGGCCGCCGAGGTCAAGTCGGGCCAGGTGCCCACGGTCAACGGCAAGGCCCTGACGGTAAAAGCGGACGCCACGGGCGTGACGGTCAACAACGCCAAGGTCGTCGCCACCGATCTGGTCGGCAGTAACGGAGTGATCCACGTCGTCGACACCGTGATCCTCCCGTAACTGGCGGGTGCGCGGTTCCATTTAGCAATTTCCAACTCTTCGCCCGGGGCAGTGGGGTGGTTCGACGGCCTAGCCGTAGGATTACGTTGCTGCCCCGGTTTTATTTTTTAGAAGAACTCGTTGCCGCTCCACTTTCATTCCCCATGAAACGTCTTCTGCTCCTGATCGCCTTAGTTTCCCCCACCATGGCCACTGAACAAGCGTTTCCACCTTCACCGACTGGTGTTGCGGAGTTGAAGACACTACCCGCCGGCTTGCTCCTCAAAGCATCTGCGACGGGAAACTACTTCGAACAGTCGAACCGGCTCTTCGGCCCGCTGTTCAGCTATATTTCCTCGCACGAGATTGCCATGACGACACCGGTGGAGGCGAAGATCGAGGGCGCGGCGATGTTTTTTTGGGTGGCAAAGAGCCAGCAGGCGAAGGTAGCCGGGAGCACGGGCGCGGTCGAAGTGATCGAGATACCGGAGCGATGGGTGGCCAGTCTAGGCGCCCGCGGCAGTTATTCGGCGCAAAATTTCTCGAAAACGCGCGATCAACTTCTGGCCTGGCTGAGTCAGCGGAAGGACGTCGAAGCGGCGGGCTCGCCCTACGCGGTTTTCTGGAACGGGCCGTTCACGCCCGGATTTCTGAAGCGTTATGAGGTGCACGTCCCCGTGCGGTCGGTGGGCCAAGCCCAGACTCGATAGGCGTCCGCCATGTTCAATCGCGCGAACACGTCCGCGACCCGCGCGCGCACTTATCGCTGGTCACTCGCCGGGCGCGCGGCGTAACCCCATCGGCGCGAACGCGCACGATGGGGCCTGAAAATGGTGGAGGTGGTGGGAGTTGAAACCGGATTTTATGGTTATGTAAATATCTGGAAATTAAGTA
>CAIXKG010000115.1 GCA_903919985.1 uncultured Opitutia bacterium
GGATGAATTTACGGCGGTTCATTTGGGAAAAAAGGCAGGCGCAGCGGGGTGCGGCAATCTCAGTGAAAAGATTTTTTAACGATGCTCGGCGTTCGCGGTTTTATCGTCCGCCAACCATGGTGGTCCGGCGCCGTGATCGCCATTGGTCTAAAAATCAGGGTGCAACCCAGCGTTTCCATGATTGAGCGCGCGACCTTGGAATTCTTCTTAGAACCTCGGTCTAACCGTTTTTGTATGAGAGGGAAAAGATCGTCTCCGGCACCCGGAACAGGGGCGGCTGAATTTCGCGACGAAGGTTACGTTCCTGCGACGGCTACGGTCCAGGACTTGCTAAGCGGGTTCTGACGCATAATTCGTCACTTGCTTTCAAAGGACCCCACAAACTGTTCTTTGATTTCCCCTGACCGGACGTGCGTGCCCGGCAGTGGCGTTTATTTCGGGTCTCAGATGTGAGCGAGTTCACGTCTGATTCCGGGTTTAGACTGGTCCCGCCCCAAAACGGAATTTTGGCCCTTCGACTGAATTTTCAGTCGGGGAGCCAGAAACACCTGCGACCGCGTGGGTGCAATCGCGCCCGTGTGGTCGAAGGTGCTTAACCAGTAAATAGAAACCAAACTCTCCGCCCTGCGTGCGGAGTTTAAAAAGGAAAGAAGTCATGAAAAACCTAAATAAACTCGTCGTACTGTTCAGTCTGGTCGCGCTGCTGTCTCCCGCCCTCCGGGCGAAGAGCACAGAAGACACCTACCTCGAAACCTGCCGTAAAGATGCCGGGGTTCCCGTGCCGGTCGTGGTGGTAGCTCCCCACATTCCGGCCGGCTTCGGCGGACAAACGGTGGCGTTCGAGTTCGTTGTCGAAACATCGGGCAAAGCGTCTGCCTTCGTTGCTCCATCATTCACGGATAGCGCCCTTGTGGTCGCCGTCGTGGATGCGCTGAAACAATGGCAGTTCAAGCCGGCCCTCAGCAACGGCGTACCGGTCGCGACGAAAGTCGTGCTGCCGATTCGCATCGGTTGAGGACGGTGTCGGTCAGCGACTAGCTGCTAACTAAAAAGTAACCAACCAATGGCGCGCCTGCTTTGCGGGTGCGCCATTGCTAATTTTCAGGCCGGGACTGCGGACGGCAAAGACCCTCCTCGAAAAAGGGTTCATTTACACTCTGGAATTTACCCGGCCAGAGAATGAGAACCGAAGTTTAGTCAGGCGAATGCCCTCGTCCGGGCGCACCCGGGTCTGTCGCGACGAGGACGGTTAAAAGAGAAATGACGATTACGGCAGCAAGCACAGTGGTGGTAGTTGTAGTCAGACGAACGGAAGAACGTAGAGAGCGCCCGGATTTATAGCTAGCGGGAATACGGAGAACCGCGGACAAAAGTTGCACGCATCATCCTGAGAAGGGTCGCGGCTAATATCCCGGGAAGTGGGCCGTCGGAATCCTGTTCAAACCATGAGACCGCGCATCAAGACACGACCGGCATCGCTCTGCTGTAAGTCTCCAGTTGCGATAATTGCGCTCCGGGTGGCTGCGATCGTTTTGCAGGTGAGGCGCGTTTTATTTTCGATCATATATTCACCATCGCGCACCCCGAAATTCGACGCGGAAAATTTACTTTGATTTCTACAAACGCAGCTTGCGGCAGCCTTGCGGCCGCTTTTCATTCGTTCCCCGTATCTGATGCAAATCCCTCATTTTTTTCGCCGCGCGACCGTGGCACTTATCCAATGGATTGATTCCGACCACTGCCCGGATGGAGCGGAAAAAATGCGCGCCGAGCCTGATCGCGTGGACTTGGTCCGTGTGATGCCATTCATCGTTCTACACCTCGCATGTTTTGCCGTGATCTGGACCGGTTGGAGTCCCTTTGCGGTCGGCACCGCGATCGCGCTTTATTTCATCCGCATGTTCGCTGTCACCGGCATCCACCACCGGTACTTCTCCCATAAAACTTACAGCACCAGCAGGGTCGGCCAATTCTTTCTCGCCCTGTGGGCTGCCACCGCCACGCAACGCGGATCTCTCTGGTGGGCTTATCATCATCGGCATCATCACCAGCACTCCGATGACCCCGAAGATGCCCACTCGCCACATGTGCATGGATTTCTTTGGTCGCACATCGGCTGGATCACCAGCCGGCGCAATTTCCCGACTGATTATTCAAAGATCAAGGATCTCGTGAAATATCCCGAGCTCGTCTGGCTTAATCGTTTCGACCTTCTCGTTCCCCTGGTGTTTGCCACTGCTCTCTACTTTGCCGGAGCTCTTCTCTCCGTTCACGCCCCCGCCCTCGGCGTTACCGGCGGCCAGCTCCTCGTTTGGGGCTTTTTCATCAGCACCACATTCCTTTTTCATGGGACCGCTTGCATTAACTCGATGGCGCACCTGATGGGAAAACGTCGTTTTAAAACCGAGGACGACTCTCGCAACAGTTTCATCCTTTCTATCATCTGCCTCGGCGAAGGTTGGCACAACAACCACCACCGCTACCAAAGCGCGACCCGCAACGGTTTTTACTGGTGGGAAATCGACCCGACTTACTACGGCCTGAAATTACTCTCGTGGACCGGTCTCATTTGGGGACTCAAGCCCGTCCCGGTATCCGTCCTTGAAGAGGGTGTTCGCGCCGATCACCACATGACGGTGGCCGCCGTGGCCGCGCGCCACGCCGCGCAGCCCCAGCACGAATATTCCGCGCTGCGTCGCGCGATTCCGGTAGCGACCGCCATGGCCGTAGCGACCGCCACGGCTTCTTCCGCCAATCTGCCGAAGAAAGCCGACGGTCCAGCGATGCACAAAGACCTCAGCGAACTCGCGCACAATCTCACCGCGAAAACCACTCCGCCGGTGATCGGCGCATCCAGCTCGACGGATCAGACGTAACGCTTGCGGCCATCGCACTCGCCTCCGCGAGCGCCGGTCGTCACCGCCTCGCCTTTTCCGCCATGCCTTCACCTCGCCTTGCCATTGTTGGCTCCGGGATCGCCGGCCTCGGTTGCGCGCATTTTCTGCAACGCGATTTCGATCTCACGATTTTTGAATCAGCCGGCTACGTGGGTGGGCACACGAATACCGTCACCGCTCTCGAACCCGGCACCGGTCGCGACGTGCCGATCGACACCGGCTTTATGGTGTTTAACCACGCCACCTACCCCTTGCTCACGCGGTTGTTTCGTGAACTCGGCGTCAGGACGAAGAAAACCGACATGTCGTTCAGCGTGCGCCACGCCGACACCGGCCTCGAATTCTGTGGCTCGTCGCTTAATCACCTCTTTGCGCAGCGCCGGAATCTGTTTCGCCCGCGTTTTTACCGGATGCTTGCCGCGATCAATCGCTTTAATCAGGAAGCCATCGCCGGACTGGCCCTGAGCTCGTCGAACGATCCCGCCTCGACGATCGCCCACGAAACTCTCGGCGATTACGTGAAACGGCGCCAATACGGCTCCGACTTTTTTGATCTCTACCTCGTGCCCATGAGTTCGGCGGTGTGGAGCACTCCGCCCGAGAAGATGCTGACCTTTCCGGCCGCTGCGCTCCTGCGCTTTTTTTACAACCACGGTTTTCTGGGCCTCAGCACGCAGCACCAATGGTGGACCGTCGATGGCGGCTCGAAACAGTATCTCGCGCCACTCACCGCGCCGTTCCGTGAACGGATTCGCCTGAATCAGGGTGCCGCGGCCGTCGTTCGTACCCCGCGCGGCGTTACAATCACTACCACCGCGGGCACCGCCCAGACTTTCGACAAAGTGATCCTTGCTTGTCACGGCGACCAGGCGCTCCGCCTCCTGCAAAACCCCACGGCCAATGAGCACCGGCTGCTCTCTGAATTTCACTATCAGCCCAACATCGCGACGCTGCATACCGATGCCTCCGTGATGCCGCGCACCCGTCTCGCTTGGTCGGCATGGAACTATGAGATCGCGCGTGAAGCGGGCGATCAGGTTTCCACCGCCACGCATTATTGGATGAATAAACTTCAAGGTGTCTCCGACCGCGAAAATTATTTCGTCACCATTAACCGGCCTGAAAGCATCGCGCCCGAAAAAGTGCTTCGGCGCATCCCCTACGAACACCCGCTCTTCAGCCTCGGTGCGAACCAAGCGCAAGCGGAGATCCCCGGGCTCAACGCGGCGGCTGCGGGCACGACCGAAACGTACTTCGCCGGCGCCTGGCAACGCTACGGCTTCCATGAAGACGGTCTGCTGAGCGCCCATCGCCTCTCGGCCCAAATCCTGGCCCGCGATCCCTGGCCAGAAAGCAACCGGGAATCTGTTCCCTGCGCTTGATCGCTGCACCAGACGTTGCCATCGTGCCGACGTCATTGTGTCTCCTCTGAACTCCTGCTTCTACGAGTGTTCGGTTCTGCACCACCGTTTCGTGCCCAAGGTGCACCGGTTTGTGTATCGCATCTTTCTTTTCGCCTTCGATCTCGACGAGCTTCCCGCCCTGCATCGTCGTCTGCCGCTTTTTTCGCTCAACCGCGCCAATGTGTTCTCGTTCTGCGAAAGCGATTTTCTCCCGACGGTTGAACCGCTGCACCAACCTTCACCCGAAAATCCAGCAGGTAACCGATTTGGCGCTAAAACGAGTTCGCTGAAGGAGCGGGTTGTGACCTTGCTCGCGAACCACGGCGTCGATCTCAATGGCGGCCGTGTAGTTCTTGTCACGCTACCCCGGGTTTTTGGCTATCTCTTCAATCCGGTCTCATTCTATTTCTGCTACGACCGGTCGGGCGTCTGCGTCGCCTCCCTCGCGGAGGTCACTAACACGTTCAAGGAAATGAAACCGTATTTTCTGGGGCCGGAGACCAAAAGCCCTGCGCCGGAGTTCGACCGGCCGAAGCTGGATCGGCCGAATTATACGCTTCCTTCGTCAGCTTCCGCGGCCGCCTGCTTCCACCTGCGCACGCCCAAGTATTTTTACGTCTCGCCCTTCTCCGACGTCGATGTCGCCTTCGATTTCACGCTGCGCGCTCCGGCCGACCGTCTCGCGATTCAGATCGACGACTACGTGGGCGCTCAACGCACGTTGACGAGCACCTTGGCTGGCCCACGGCGCGAGCTGAACGGCATGCGTTTAGCTTGGTTCACGCTCAAATACCCGCTTATCACCCTCCGCATCATCGCACTAATCCACTGGCACGCGTCGCTGCTCTGGCTACGACGTCTGCCTTGGTTCGCCAAGTCCGCCCGGGCTTCCGATCAGCGCGATCTATATCGGCCCCACTCTTCCATTACTCCTCCCGTTCAACGCGTCGCCGCCGAAATTTCCAACTCCACCGAAGCAGTATGATCCGCGAATCCGCCACCACTTCCGCCGCGCTGCCCGTCGATGCGAAACGCTCCATTTTTAGGGAATCCGTCTTTAGCGCTTTTGCAGAAATGACCCGCGGCCACCTTCGCGTTGAGCTGCCAGGCGGTGCGGTGCGCGACATCGGTTCGCACGCGGACGCTCTTGGCCGCTCGCTGCCGCTGACCATCCCGGCCGCCGCTTATATCCATGTGCGACGCGAAAAATTCTTCACCAAATGCGCGCTCTCCGGTGATATCGGATTTGCGGAATCCTACATCGACGGCGATTGGGAGACGCCCGATCTGACCGCGGTCATCGCGTTTTTCATTCTCAACTCGGATACCGCGCCCACTCTCTCCGGCTCACGCCAGGCCAAGACGTTCGCATTAAATTCCCTCCGCTGGATCAACCGGGTCGGCCATCTGCTGCGCCCAAACTCCCGCGCGACCGCGCAGCGTAACATCAGCGAGCATTACGATCTCTCGAACGACTTCTTCGCGCTCTTTCTCGATCCGTCGATGATGTATTCCGCGGCGAAATGGACGCAGCCCCACTTTACGCTCGAGGAGGCGCAGCAGGAGAAAAACGATGCGCTTTGCCGCCAGCTCCGGCTCAAACCGACCGATCATGTCCTCGAAATCGGCACCGGCTGGGGCGGCTGGTCGATCCACGCCGCTCGCACCTACGGTTGTCGGGTCACGACGGTCACTATTTCCCGGGAGCAACTCGAGTTTGCCCAGAAGCGAATCGCCGCCGCCGGCCTTTCCGATCGGGTCAGCGTGGAATTCCGAGATTATCGCGACCTCACCGGCCAATTCGACAAGATCGTCTCCATTGAAATGATGGAAGCCATCGGGCACCGCTATCTCCCGGAGTTCACCGCGGTGCTCAATCGGTGTTTGAAACCCGAGGGCCTGCTCGCGCTTCAATTCATCACGTGCCCCGACAATCGCTATGATCAGTTTCGTCGCGGCATCGATTTCATCCAAAAGCATATTTTTCCCGGCTCGCTCCTGCTCTCGCTCAATCGCGTCAACGAGCAACTCGCGCGCGCCGGCGGGCTGGTTTTGCATCGCGTCGACGATTTCGGGCAGGACTACAGTCGCACGCTGCGGATCTGGCACGACAACTTCAGCGCGCGCGTCGAGCAAGTTCGCGCCCTCGGTTTCGACGACCGCTTCATTCGCAAGTGGAGTTACTATCTCGGCTACTGCGAAGCTGCCTTCGCGCTGCGCAATATATCAGTCGTCCACACCCTGCACACGCGGGCGAATAATCTCAGTTTTTAAAGGTGCGAGCAGTGGGTAGGAAGTAGCGAGCACCCGAACTTCGCCAGGTAAGATTTCAACTCTTCCTTCCCCCGCCTGCTCACGCCCCGCCCCTCATGCTTCTTTTTCTTCGCGCGCTTTTTATCGTCATCATCGGCTCGATGCTCTGCGTCACAAGTTGGGCTAGTACGCAGTGCCCGATGTTTTCCATCCCGCGGGAAGTTTACGCTCACCCGTGGTTCATCGCCACGCTGTTCGACACCTATTGGGGCTTCATCACGTTTTTTGTCTGGGTCTGTTACAAGCAAACGACGTTGCTCGCCCGTCTCGCTTGGTTCGTCGCGATCATGGTGCTCGGCAACATCGCGATGTCCGCCTACTGCCTCTCCGAGCTGTTTGGGATTTCTCGCGAAGTGCCGTTGACGACGCTGTTCACGGTCCGCCGCAACGGGCCCGGCGTGCTCGGCTTTATTCTAGCCGCGTTGGGCATTGCGGTCCTCGCTCTCGCTTAGCAAATTTTGTCGCGTGGCCGATATTCCCCCTCTCGATCCCAACGTCGCCGGGCCGGTGGATAACCCGCCCGCGCCGGCCGGGACGTTTTGGCAGCGTCGGGTGGTAGGTCCGGTCGTCGCTCAGCTAAAACAGGGTATCACGCCGGAAAAAATCGCGCTCACCATCGCCGTCGGCAGCGCCCTCGCGAACTTTCCCTTCGTTGGCACGATGTGGCTCTGCCTGCTGGCCGGCATCTTACTGAAACTAAACCAGCCGATCATCCAGGCGGTAAATGTGCTTTTCACGCCGCTGCATCTTTTCCTGATCCCGAACTATTTTTATTGGGGCAACAAACTCTTCGGTGCACCTCAAGTCCGGCTGGGAATGCGAAATTCCGTCGAACTCATGTGGAATATGTTGCTGCACGACCCTGGACTTTTCGCGCACCGCTTCGGACTGATGGTGTTCCACGCCACCGTCGTGTGGGCCGCGATCGCACCGCTCTGGATCACGATCATCTATTACAGCGCAAGAACCACGCTCCGTGAAATTGTTCGGGTCCGGACCGAAGCCGCGGCCAAGGCCGTCATCGCCGCCGCGGCCGCCGTGGCCGTGAAAAATACCGATCCTTCCGATCATCCTGTGCCATGAGTCCTCTCAGCCTCGTTGCTCTCGCCCTTGTCGGTCTTTGTGCGTCGTTTGGGATCCTTTATTTCGTGGCGCGCCGCATGGACAACTACGGTATCGTGGATATCGCGTGGTCGTATGCCTTCGGCCTGCTGGCGTTGCTTTACGCGTTGCTGGCCCCGGGCTGGCCGGTCCGCCGGGCGCTGATTGCTGCGCTCGCCCTGACGTGGAGTGCCCGTCTCGGCACGTACCTCGCCATCCGCGTGCTCGGCCACCACCCGGAAGAAGACGGCCGTTATAAACAGCTGCGCAAAGACTGGGCGGCCAATTTCACCGCTAAGATGGCCGGATTTTTCCAGATGCAGGCCGGGTCCGTCGTGTTCCTTGGAGCCGCATTCCTCATCGCCTGTCTGAACCCCGCGCCGGCCCTGCATCCGTTCGAGATTGCGGGTGCGATCCTCTGGGTTGTTGCGATCAGCGGCGAAGCCACGGCCGACGCCCAGCTCGCCGCCTTCAAACGTAGTCCTGCGAACAAGGGGCAGGTGTGCGCCGTCGGACTTTGGCGGTTCAGCCGGCATCCGAATTATTTTTTCGAGTGGCTCATCTGGGTCGCATATTTCCTGTTCGCCCTCGGTTCTCCCTGGGGCTGGGTCGCGATCGTGGGACCTGCCAGCATCCTTTATTTATTGCTGCGCGTAACAGGCATACCGATGACCGAAGAACAAAGCCTCCGCAGTCGCGGCGACGCGTACCGTCGCTACCAGCAAACCACGAGTGCGTTTGTCCCTTGGTTTCCGAAGCGATAGCGAGGAATGAGTAACAGGTAGCGAGCCTTCGACTACTCACCAACCGCGCCCCACTACTTCCGCTCATGATCGACCGCCTGCTCGAAAAAAATCTTCTCCCGGACTGGCTCATCCGCATTGGCATTCGCCGTCTCCTCGCCCAGCGCATCCGTGACGAGACGGCCCGCTACGATCGTGCGCTCTACGTCGCTGACCTAAAAACCCGTCCGCTCGCGGAGCAGATGGCCGCGGCGAACGAGCAACACTACGAAGTCCCCACGCCCTTCTATCAATTTTGTCTGGGCAAACGCCTGAAGTATTCCGGCTGCCTCTATCCCACGGGCCGGGAAACGCTCAATCAAGCCGAGGAGCTCATGCTCGCGGCTTACGCTGAGCGCGCGCAAATCGTCGACGGACAGACGATCCTAGAACTCGGCTGCGGGTGGGGTTCGCTCTGCCTCTATAACGCCGAGAAATTTCCGCATTCTCAAATCACGGCGATTTCGAATTCCCGCACGCAGAAGGAATATATCGACGCCGAAGCCAAGCGCCGGGGCTTAACCAATCTCACGATTGTGACCTGCGACATCAACGTTTTCGACCCGGCCCCCGGGCAGTTCGACCGCGTGGTGTCCGTTGAAATGTTCGAGCATCTCAAAAACTATCAGCGCCTATTCGCGAACATCGCGCGTTGGCTCAAGCCGGGTGGTTTACTGTTCACGCACATCTTCACGCACAGCCGCTTCAGCTATCACCTCGTCGCGCGCGATTCGACCGACTGGATGAGCCGCTATTTTTTCACTGGGGGCCAGTTTCCCGCGCATGATTTGTTTATGCAGTTTCAGGACGACCTGAAGCTCGTCCAGGACTGGAAAGTGAATGGCCGCCACTACCAGCAAACCGCGGAACACTGGCTCCAGAACATGGACGCCCACCGCGCCGAAATCATGCCGATCTTCGTCCAAACCTACGGCGCCGATCAGGCCACGAAATGGTGGGCGTATTGGCGCGTTTTCTACATGAGTTGCGCTGAACTCTGGGGCTACCGCGGCGGCCAGGAATGGCTCGTGAGTCATTACCTGTTCCGCAAGCCCTGATCGAGGACGGACAGGCTGTCATAGCGGTCCGCTTCGATGCCCAACGCGCCTTCGACTCCATGCTGGATGAGCTCGATATCAAAATAATCGCGATATGGCGGAACGCTGCCGATCAAGCCGGTCGCGCTTGGCGCCAGTATTGCAAAGCCGCAGGAAAGCGGAGTCACGCCGTGGGTGACTTCCTGATCGGGGTACACGCGTTGATCGTAGCTGGCCCATTCAGGAAGCTTCTCCCGGTCGCCTTCCTTCTGCTCTTGGCCACGGCTCAACTCCAAGCCGCCGACGCCGGCGCACTGATCGACGCCGCGCGCATCGCGGAAACGAAACTCGACTGCCGCCGCGCTCTGGAACTCTACCTTGCCGCCGATCAGGCCCAACCCAACGACGCGTTTATTCTCCAAAAAATCAGCCGGCAGTATTCCGACCTTATCGTGGATCTGACCACCGACGAGGATCGCAGAAAGTACGCGCAGATCGCGCTGGAGTATTCGCAGCGGGCCGTGGCTCTCGACTCGAAAAACGCCGAGTACGTCCTCTCGCTCGCCGTTTGTTACGGCAAACTCGGCGTCTACAGCGACACGCGCACGAAAATCAAATACTCGCGTCTCGTGAAGGAGGCCGCCGAACGGGCCTTGGCCCTCGATCCCAATTACGCTTGGGCGCACCATATCCTTGGCCGGTGGAATTATGAAGTCGCCACGCTTGGGGCTGCCACCCGTCTGTTCGTGCGCCTCATCTACGGCGGCCTGCCCGATGCCTCCACCGCGGAGGCCGTGAAAGAAATCTCCCTCGCGGTCGAACTTGAACCGGGTGAACTCGCCCACCAACTCGAACTCGGTTTTGCGCTCGTTGCCGACGGTCAAAATAAAAAAGCGCGGGCCCAGTTCGAGAAAAGTCTCTCGCTCCCGTCGCGTCAAAAATACGACGACGACGCGAAAAAGCGCGCGGGTGAAGCGTTGGCGAAGCTCTGATTTTTAAACGCGGAAAAGAACGCTAAAGATCGGCCGAGGCGGGGCGCTTATGGTCGACCATGGTTCGCCTGAATAGCGAAAAACCGGAGGATTTAGACCTCGGTCAAATGGCCCGGCACGCGGCGGGCGGTCTCGCGCTCCGGCGGATATCGCCCACCCGTTCAAAGCGTGAAACGCATCCGACTAAATTTACCGCCTCTCTGGTCGTTAAGCTTTCTCCGTCTTCTACTTTAAGATTCTACCGTTCAGCACGGAGCTATTTCATCACCGCAAACTTCCGCAGATATTTCAGCGCCACCTCGAACTCGTGTGGCAGGGGCGCGGTGATCGTGAGCGGCTCTTTGGTCGTCGGATGTTTGATGGTCAGCTCGCTGGCATGCAGTGCTAATCGTGCGATTAACGGCTTCTCTTCGTCCCGGCCTTTGTAGCGTCGCTTCAAATCGGATAGGAGCAGCTTTACATCGGGATCGCCGTAGAAGACGTCGTTTAAGATCGGCGCGCCCGCCGCGGCGAGATGCACGCGGATTTGGTGCGTACGACCCGTCAGCGGTCGGCATTCGATCCACGCGAATCGGCCGAAGTTTTCCCGTACGCGAAACTCGGTGACGCTCGCCTTGCCGCCGCGACCCTTGAAAACCCGCATACGTCCCGGCTGGCGTTCGTCTTCACCCAACGCGAGCTCCACGGAAAATTCCGGCGGCAAACTCGTCCCATCCGGCCCACGCACAGGCGCGATCACTTTCATCGCGCGCTCCGGCGGTAACACCGCGACCAAGGCAAGATAGGTTTTGCCGACGGTCTTCGACTGAAACTGTCCGCTCAAGAAATCCAGCGCCACTTTCGTTTTCGCGCAGAGCAACACGCCGCTGGTGTCGGCGTCGAGCCGGTGCACGTTGGCGACGCCGTGACCGTACTTTGCGTGCACGAGTCCCATCAGGTTTTCTTTTTTTTTGTCCCAGCGATCGGGCGCGATGAGGAGCCCGCTCGATTTGTCGAAGGCGATGAGCGTGTCGTCCTCGTGCAGGGTGGGCGGAAGCGGCATGGCCCACCACTGGGAGCCCCGGCGTCGCCGCCCGCAATCTGAAAGCGATCGGGCGTCGCCCGCGTCACGTCCTGGTTTCGTACGGGCAACATTTCCGTGACGGCGCCGCTTTCATTTTGCCAGTCGTCACCACGCCACGGCGTCGTGGGGGATGCCCGCGCTTCTCCTGCCGCCTGCCTGGTCCGCGTTTACTGCTTTCACGCGATTCGCTCCGCCCCAACCGCTCCGAACGTTTTTCCGAAGCACCGCGTACAAATTCAGTCCGCCCCGCCCACATCTCCCACAGTTCACTGGGGCCCAAAATTTCCTGCTGACTTCCGGCCGGGCGGAACTTCGCCAGCGTTCGAGCGTGCTCTGCGAAAAACGCGGCGGCGCGGTGCCTACGATCGTGCTCGGCGGCTTCGTGCCCGATGCGACGGAACAGGTTTACCTGTTGCGCGAATTTCTCCTGCGGCAAGGCAGCATGTATTATTTCAATTATCCCCGGGCCGGCTTTTCGCTCGATTTGGTGTGCGCCCAACTCGACGACTTGGTGAACGAAATTAATGAACGTCACGGCCAGCGTCCGGTGATCCTGGGCGTTAGTTTCGGGGCCGGCCTGGTGCTGGAGTGGTTGCGGCGCGCGCGTCTTGAAAGCTGCCCGGAGGGCCACGCAGGTGTGGTGTTGGTCAGCCCGGTTGCCTGCACCGCTGACATTCTCGGTCCGGGTGAAACCAAACCGAGCACACTGATGGGTCGCGCGCTGAAACCTTTGATTGATGCGGGGGCGCACATTGAACAAGCCGCGATTGAAAAGGCTCGGGTGGTCTTCACCAAAATGTTCGAGGCCGGCGCGCGGAACAAAGCTTCGCTTCGCTCGCTTATGTCGTCCGACGAACTCCGTTCGCTTCGCGCCGGCGCGCTCGGCGCAATTCAAGCCATCGAAGCTGTTGGTGCATGTGAACGGGTGGCTGCGCTTAATCAAATGTCCGCGCTGTCTGCGTGGGGCGACTCGCCCCGTCCGCTCAGCGAGCGCCCGGCCCTTGTGCTCTACGCTGAAAAAGAAAACGCCGTACTGGCCGCATCCTCGCCCACGCGGGCCGCGCTGGATACGACGCTGTCGGAGTTTTTTCCGCAGGGGCGCGGCCAATTGGTATGCGGCGGCTCAAGCCCGGTGCAGCATGCGTCGTTGATTTTTCACCACGCCGAGTTCCTTCCGCCCATCGCGAAATTCTACCGCGAGATTAAAAGCCGGGGATCCCGGTTGGCCGCATGAACGCCTTCGCGGCTTCCACGTTGCGGCCCCGGCCTTTAATTGCGGTACCGGCCAGGCCGGACCTGGCTAAAAGAGTTCTGGCGATCGGCGCCGGAGTTCTG
The DNA here is from genome assembly GCA_903919985.1 of uncultured Opitutia bacterium. Taxonomy (GTDB): domain Bacteria; phylum Verrucomicrobiota; class Verrucomicrobiia; order Opitutales; family Opitutaceae; genus Tous-C4FEB. The sequence continues at coordinate 12,924 of CAIXKG010000115.1, forward strand.
AGCGCCCGCACCGCGCACCGACTTAAGACCGGCCACGCCGTGAGTCAGCAGCAGCGTACCTTTCGTGAACTCACCGGGCGATTCGCGGCCACGTCCTTTTGGCGTAGTGGCGAAATTTCCGGCGGGATGAGTTACGATCGGTTTCAATCGGCTGTACCGTTACGAACGTACGAGGATTTTGCACCGGCGATTGAGCGGATGAAGCGCGGTGAGGCTGATGTGCTATGGCCGGGGCGTTGCGCCCACTATGCCGTGTCGTCCGGCACCACTTCAGGCCGGACTAAATATCTGCCGATCACTCGCGAAATGATCGCGCATTTTCGCCGGGGCGGGCTCGACTCGTTGTTCTATTATACGGCGCGTGTTGGACACGCCCGCGTTTTTCGCGGACGGCATCTATTTCTCGGCGGCGCTAGCACGCTCACTCCGATGGTGGAATCGAAGCCCTTCGCCGCATTCGCCGGCGACCTCAGCGGCATCACCGCCCTGAATCTTCCGCGCTGGGTGGAGCGATACCTTTATGAGCCCGGCGCCACCATCGCGCAAATGCATGACTGGCCGGCTAAGATTGCCGCCATCGCCGCGCGGACGGCGTCCCTGAATATTTCCCTGCTTGCAGGCATCCCGAGCTGGGTGCTGATCCTGGCTGAAGCGCTTCGTCGGCGTTCCGCCCGTGCCACGCCGCTGCAATCGCTCTGGCCCGACTTCGAATGTTTCATTCACGGCGGCGTCCCCATCACACCGTTTTACGATGAACTGCGTGCGACGCTCGGTCCCGGCGTCAATTTCCACGAAGTGTATCCTGCGTCAGAGGCTTTCATCGCGACCCAGGATGCTGAGCCGGAGGCGGGTCTCCGACTGATGAGCGACGCCGGGATTTTCTACGAATTTCTCCCACTCGCCGATTTCGATGATAACCGTCTCGCGCAATTAGGCCCCAAGGTCGTACCGCTCGAAGGAGTACAGCCGGGCATCGACTACGTGCTGCTTCTCACGACGCCGGCGGGCTTGGCGCGCTACGTGATCGGCGACGTGGTGCGTTTTACCTCCATCCGCCCGCCGCGATTGGTTTACGTGGGGCGGACAAAACTGCAGCTGAGCGCCTTCGGGGAGCATGTGATCGAAAAGGAACTCACGGATGCGCTGACTTCCGTTTGTCGGCGCCAGCAAATCACGCCGATAAATTTCCACGTGGCGCCTCTTTTCATGGATCCGGCAGCGGGTCGTGTCCGTGGCACGCACGAATGGTGGCTTGAGTTGAAGTCACTCTCTGGGACCCAGCCCGTAGCTGCGCAACTGGCCACGGAACTCGACGCCGAACTGCAGCGGCTTAACGACGACTATGAAGCCAAGCGCCTCGGTGGCGGCTTGGAAAAACCACTCGTGCGGCTGGTCCCCTCCGGCCACTTTGAACGCTGGCAGCGTGCGCAGGGAAAGTGGGGTGGTCAGAGCAAAATGCCCCGCTGTCGCAGCGATCGCACAATTGCGCATGCCCTCAACGCGCAGTTTGACGAAGAAAAGTTCTGAAATACGCCGAAATCGGCGGAGCCTTCGTTGAGCGGGCACGGGTGCTGGCCACTGGACGTTAAAACGATTCAAGCAGGATTTTGGGTAGCATCAGCCAGTCTAACCGGCCCAGAAATAAGCGAGCTTGGCTTAAGGCTATTATCCGCCGGGCCCTTCTTTTTGCCGGGATGCTAAGAGTCGGCGCCGACCGGCAGACGAACGTTTTCTTGATTCGTGGGGAGCTTCCGCCCGCGTTTCGGATTCCGGAACGCGGCCTGAAGCCACGCGCGACTAGGGTTTCAGCGTCAGCACGTGTTCCGCCTTGCCGGGCAGGAAAGGCGTCGGTTCGCCTCGCACCCAAGCTTCGTGGCCGGCACGGAAATACGGGGAGAGCGGGTGCCCGCTTTGGCCCCCGGGCATCTCGAAAATTCCCTCGGCTTCATGGCCGGGCGAAACGACAAAGCGCTCGCTCGCTCCGAAATTAGCACGTTGCACCCGGGGCATGTCGTGATCTCCGGGCAGTGGATCTCCCGGTATTCTCAACCAGAAGGCCAGCCAGCCCGGCAGCACCCGCGCCAGCGGATGCTGGATGTTGGCGGTGTTCGCCTGACCCCAGGTGGCGCGTGAGAGCACCGTGTCCTCTTTCGCGATGGTCTTCAGTGTATCGTCGACCGCGGCCACGAACATCGCGTCCCACGTGGCAAATTCCGGACTCAGGAGATGGATCGGTTTTTCCTGCCCCAGCGCCCATAGTTGCTCTTCGTAGCGGCGAGGCCGGGCAAAGCCCGGATCAGCCGCGACACACGGGGCAAAAATTGGTCCTAGAACCCTGCTTGCCACGGCCTGCCGAAATGTCCGCACGAGCCGATAGCTGACCGAATCCACGCTGGCGCGGCCCTCCCATTTTTCGACCAGGGCGCGCAATTCGCCCCGCTCGGCGCGCGCCGCGACCACGGCCGGAGTGAGCACGCCAAGTAAAAGCTTATGCCAACGCTCCAGCGCGAGTGCGCGATCGTCGAGTTGCACGGCGAGCAGATCGCGTGGCACCGCGTGCTCGAGTGGAGAAAGGTCGTCCCGTACTTGGGCGCCGCGCATCGCTTCGGCGTATCCGCCATCGCCCAACACCGCGCCCGCGGCGCCGCCGAGGGGCCGCTGGTTTGAGGACCAGAGCCGGCCGGTCTGCCCCGCTGCGCGCCCAAACACAGCAGGCACTTCGGCCGCTTTGAGCAGGCCATCCCACCGACGGTCGCCAAATGTCCAGGCCACCGGTAACCGTCCGTCGAAACCGACCCGTTTCGGGATCGCTCCGGCAATGGTCCAAGCGATGTCCCCCGCAGTGTCGGCGATCACCATGTTGAGGGTGGGTACGCCCAAATGGGGCGCGGCTTCGACGGCTTCAGCCGTCGTCCCCACGTTTTCCATTCTGAGTAAATTAAAATTAATCACACCCGGCTCGTGGCCCACCCAACGTTGAGCGAGCAGATGTTCCCCTGCGTCCTGGCCGACGATCGGCCCCCAGATCGTCCAACGATAATCCACGGTCAGCGGATCGGCGCCTTTCACGGCGATGGTTTCGGAGCGGACTTCGACTTGTAACGGCACGACCTCGCCGGGAGCGCGGTAAAAATCAGGCGTGATGCCACTCGCGACGACCACGAGGTCGCTCGTGTCGACGGCGCTGTTGGTGAATCCCCAAGCGACGCGGCCATTGCTGCCTGCGACGACGACCGGCCCGCCGGGTAGAGTGACCCCGATCACGCGTCGCTCGCCGCCCGCCTCGGGCCATACGAGTGCGGCGCGGTACCAGGCGTTCGGCAGGCGAAGATCAAGGTGCATGTCGTTCGCGAGCAAGCCGGCCCCCGTGGCTGTATGGGCGCCGGAAAGAGCAAACGCGTTGGAACCCGGCGCCGGACGCTCGGAGAAAAACGGGGCATCGCTTAAAGGCAGCTGACTCTGGGAAAGCTTGGCGGATTTACGGAGGTTGATCGCTTTGGGGGAAGGAATCGGCGGCAGCGCAGCGCTGGTGCCATCCAGCGCGGCGTCCCGCGGACCGGCGATGGCGGCAAAAAAAGCGAGCGTCTCCGATCCAAGGTATTCGCGCATCGTCAAAAGGTCGCGTTCACGCGCGACGGCGTCGCCCTGCAAATCGAGCAGCATCGCATACGCGACGAGCAAACAGTCCTCCTCGCGCCAAGGCTGCGGTTTCGTTCGCAGTAAAATATATTCGAAAGGTTTTGTCCCGAGCGCGCCGAGGCCGGCGTTGACGCCGGCCGTGTAGCTCGCAATCACGGCGCGCTCTTCGGGCGGTGTACGCGCCAGTTGCTCGCGTGCTTTGACGCGAAAACCATGCCTGCGACTCTCGCGATCCATCGGCACGGCGGCGGCACCGATGATCTCCGCGAGTTCTCCGGCCGCGCGGCGGCGAAGTAGATCCATTTGAAAAAAACGATCCTGCGCATGCAGCCATCCCAATCCGCGCGATACGTCGACGCGTGTCGCTCCGCGAATGGTCGGTACGCCCAGCGCATCGCGCTCAATCGTGACGCTCGCGCTCAAACCCGGTAGCGCGAAGCTCCCTTCGAGCGCGGCCAAACTCGCACGCATACGGGCGTAAAACCAGCCGGCGACGGCGAGGGCGCAGAGCGCGAGCAGGACAAATCCGCCGCAGACGAGTCGCAGACGTTTTGTCCGGCGCGGCGACATCAGAGTGCGAGGTGGGCGCGGATGCGGCCGATCAGTGCATCGGGCGGCTCGCTCACATCGAGCGACAGCCCGAACTGCGGCGGTTCCAAAGCGGCGAGTTGGGAATCGAGCATTCCCGGTTTCATGAAGTGCCCTGCCCGCCCGGCCAGTCGCTCGCGGATCAGCTCTGGCGAACCGTGCAGATACACCCACGCGATGCCAGCGGCATTGCCGCCGAGCGCCTGTCGGTAGCGTTCCTTCAACGCGGAGCAACTGACGATGGCACTTTCGCCCCGCTTCAGTGTGACGCCGATGTGATCGCGAATCGCGGCCAGCCACGGCTCACGGTCGTGGTCGTCGAGTGGCTGCCCCGCTGCCATTTTGGCGATGTTGGCCGCGGGATGAAAGCTATCCGCATCGCGAAATTCCCAACTCAAGGCCGAGGCCAGGGCCTCGCCCACCGTACTTTTTCCGGTGCCCGCCACGCCCATCACGAGCACCACGACGGGAGGCCGAAGTTCCCAAGCGCGAGTCCCCACGGGATCGCGGTCTTCATCAAATTCGTTGAGATCGAAAAACGTTTCGATGGGGCGGCCCGTCAACCCGAACTCGGCAATGCGCTGACGCAACACCGGCGTGCGATCGTCGCGCCAACCCAGTTTCATTAAAAATCGGTTGAACCCGTTACACTGATCGTCGGAGCGCGCGCCGCCGCGTTCGTGACACCAGGCGGCGATCTCGGCCTCGGAACCGCCCGCCAGGACCCGGGCCTTAAGCGCCGCGTAGTCCACCCCGAGAAATTCGCAGCAACGCGCGTCAAAACCGATCCCGAGATTTTTCTGGTAGTCGGCCGGGAGCCGCCCGGCGGCATGCAGGCGGATTTTATCGAGCATGCGCCCGAAATAAACGAGACGGCAGACGAGAGCGTAGTTACTGCGAAGACCGGGAACGCGGGGCATGGGAAAAAGGATGGCTGATTCAAAATCCCACCGGCCCCGCCGCAACGCACAATTGCCTTACGGCCACAAAAAATAAACCAAGGTGCAAACCGCGGCAAAAATCACGGTCGGCGCGATTACCCAAAAAGGATTCACTGGCACGTGGTAGTGCTCGACGGCCCAAATAATGAGCCAACTTTTGGCTGCGATTAAAATCCAGCCAGTCAGCAACAGCCATTGCATCCGACGGCTGCGAGGCGTTCGGTGGGAAATGTTCACCGAGCGGATAAATTCCTGCTCGTAGCCGGGCGGAGGCCGGCGCGAAATCAGTTGGAGAAAATTGGCGAACATCTCGGATCTAGAGATTACGCGTGAAAATAAAAAAGCCAAGCAGCGCGGCGAGATCGTCCGGATCAGCCCGGCGATTTCGGCGTCCGCCCGTAAAGCTCGGCGAGCGAACGGAGGTACGCCGCCGTACCGCCCGAGAGGAGTTGATCGAGCTGCGCGCCGCGATACCGCCACTGCCAGTTGCCCTGTGGTTTGCCAGGGGAATTAAATCGCGCCGCGGAGCCAAGACTCAGGATGTCCTGCATCGGCAAGACCGCGAGACGGCTGACCGAGGCGTAACTGGTGCGAATAAAATCCCATGGGATCTCGCGGCCATCGATGCGCAAGTAGCGCCGCACATGGTCCCGTTCCTTTTCCGCGGTCGAGGCGTACCAGCCCAGCGAGGTGTCGTTGTCGTGCGTGCCGGGATAAATCACGCTGTTGGGCGAAAGTTGGTGGGGCAGATAAAGGTTATCCGCGTCTCCGCCGAAGGCGAATTGCAGAATCGCCATCCCGGGAAGTCCGGTGGCTTCGCGCAGCGCGACCACGCTGGGGGTGAGAGCCCCAAGATCTTCCGCAATAATTTTGGCGTCGGGGAACGCCGCGCTGACCGAGTTAAAAAAGGCCAAACCCGGGCCGGGAATCCATGTGCCTTTGCGCGCTGTCGCCGCCGGCAGGGGAATTCGCCAATACGCATCGAAGCCGCGGAAATGATCGATACGCACCACATCATAGAGGGCAAAGGACGCCTGCAGTCGCGCGTGCCACCAGGCAAAGTCATCGGCGGCGTGACGCGACCAAAGATAGAGCGGATTTCCCCAGAGTTGACCATCCTCGGAAAAATAATCCGGCGGTACGCCTGCGACGGCGATCGGCCGTCCGGTGGCAGGGTCCAGTTCAAATAACTCGGGGGCCGCCCAAACGTCCGCTGAATCGGCCGCGACAAATATGGGAATGTCCCCGATGATGGCTATCCCGCGGGCAGAAGCCGCCGCCCGCAGCCGCCGCCACTGGGTGAAAAACAGGTACTGATAAAACGCATGCCCCTCGGCCGCGGGGGCGAGTTGAAGCCGCAGGGGAGATTTTTGCGCCGCCGCGTAGGTGCGGACCGCCGCGGGCCACTCCCACCACGCAACGCCAGCGTGATGATCTTTCAGCGCGCGGAAGTACACGTAGGCCTCGAGCCACGAGGCCTGACTTTTCCGAAACGCGTCGAAGGTTTCACCATCCTCCCCGAGCGAAGGCGCCCCTGATTTCTTGAAGCGGGCGAAGGCCTTGGCGAGGAGTGGCCACTTCCGTTCATAGAGGGCGCCGTAGTCGACGCGGTCGGAATCCCGGGAGGCGAGCGAGGCCACCTCGGCAGTGGTGAGCAATCCGCGCGACACCAGCGCGTTGAGATCGATCAAATATGGATTACCGGCGAACGCGGAAAAGCATTGATAAGGAGAATCGCCGTAGCCCGTGGGACCGAGCGGACAAAGCTGCCAGTATTTCATTCCTGCCGCTTGCAGAAAATCCAGGAACCGCACGGCGTTTTCGTCAAACGTGCCGACCCCTTGGTCGCCCGCGATGGCGGTGGGATGGAGCAGCACGCCGGCCGACCGTGAATCGAGCCAGTTAAAGAGCGAAGGCGACGGAGCGGAAATTAAAGTCATGCGTGAACTTTACTCACGTTGCGAATCGCACGGGAGAAGCGAACCCGAAAATGGCCGGTCACCATTGGGAACCGCCAACGCTCGAAGCCCGTCATGCGGGATTTGAATCATCGGCCTGCGACGTATTTTGCCCGCGAAAAAACCCCTCGTTTAGCGCAGGAATGGGTTCAACCAACCACCGGTGGCTGGGACCAAAAATCGGCGGTGACCCCCGCCTCACCCACTGAGACCGCAGGTGATGCGCCGCAGGGGGTGCAGGGAGATTCGCCCGTTGGCGAATTTCATTATCGGTTCAATACCTTGCGGGCATTTTGCCGATAGAGCTCAGGGCGCGGTGGTATTTCAAACACGCGGGCTAGAGCCCCGTCCGGTGGTCGGCAGATTTTATCCACCCAGTTCTTCCCAGCGCGTAAATGCGGCGGCGTGCAGCTTTTCCACTTCCTCGAGGCGGGCGGTCGTCTTCGCGACTTCCCCGCCTGGCTTTTTGAAAAACTGCGGATCGGCCAGCGCGGCGGTCAGCTTGGCCTGCTCGGTTTCAAGCTCTTCAATTTTCTTTGGCAGCGCTTCCAGTTCGGCCCGTTCCTTGTTTGAAAGCTTTCGCACTTTTGCGCCGCCGGATCCGGTGCCCGCAGGGGAGTTTTTCGCCGTGAGCTTGGCCCGTTCCTCGGCGGCGGCTGCTTCGGCCGCTTTCCGTGCTTTCTCCTTTTGCCAGTCGTCGTAACCGCCGAGATAATCGACCACGTGACCTTCGCCCTCGAACACGAGCAGGCTCGTACAGACCTCGTTCAAAAAGGCGCGATCGTGACTGACGAGTAGCACGGTGCCGCCGAATTCCACCACCAAATCCTCGAGCAGCTCGAGCGTCTCGGCGTCGAGATCGTTCGTCGGCTCGTCGAGCACGAGCACGTTGGCCGGCTTGGTGAAGAGTCGCGCGAGCAACAACCGGTTTCGTTCTCCGCCCGACAGCGCCTTAATCGGCGTGCGGGCGCGGGTCGGCTCGAAAAGAAAATCCTCCAAATATGAAATCACGTGCCGCGATTTGCCGTTGATCGTCACAGTCGTGTTGCCGTCGGCCACCGCGTCCTGCACCCGCATCGTGTCGTCGAGTTGCGCGCGGAGTTGGTCGAAATAAACGATCTCCAGCTGCGTGCCCTGCTCGACCGTGCCGGCCTGCGGCTTGAGCTGGCCGAGCAATAGTTTCAACAGCGTGGTTTTGCCCGCGCCGTTGGGGCCGACGATGCCAATCTTGTCGCCCCGCTCGATGCGCGTCGTGACATCGCGCACGATCCACGGCCCGTCGGGGCTGTACCTGAAACCTGCGCCCTCGCACGTGATCACCTTGAACCCGCTGCGGTCGGCTTCCTGCGCGGTCATCGTCGCCTTCCCGGTCCGGTCGCGCCGCGCCGCCCGCTCCGCGCGCATTTTCTCGAGGGCGTGGATGCGGTTGTTCGCGCGGGAACGCTGCGCTTTCACGCCACGCCGGATCCAGACTTCTTCTTGCGCGAGTTTTTTATCGAACTGCGCGCGTTCGACTTCCTCGGCCTCAAGCACGGCCTGTTTGCGGACGAGAAACGTGTCGTAGTCGCAGGCCCAACCGACGAGCTGGCCGCGATCCACCTCGACGATGCGGGTCGCGAGTTTGCGCAGAAACGCGCGATCGTGGGTCACAAACAACAGCGCGCCGCCCCACTCCAACAAAAATTTCTCCAGCCACTCGATCGAGGCCAGATCGAGATGGTTGGTGGGCTCGTCGAGCAGCAACAGTTGCGGCGCCTCGACCAAACCGCGCGCCAATAGCACGCGGCGTTTTTGTCCGGCTGAGAGTGAGGCAAACTCCATGTCGACGGGCAGACCCATTTGCTCGAGCAGGCGCTCGACGCGATCGTGCCGTTCCCAATCGTTGTGTTCCTCGTAGGCCCCGCCCTCGCCCTCGACCACCGTGCGTACCGTGCCCACGAGTCCGCTCGGGACTTCCTGTTTCAACGTGGAAAAAACCGCTCCCGCCTGGCGAAACACCTGCCCGACATCCGGGGCGAGTTCGCCCGCGATGACTTTCATCAGCGTGGATTTGCCCGCGCCATTGCGTCCGACCAAGCAGACGCGTTCGCCGCGGTCGATCTGGAGATTGACGCAATCCAGCAACGGCGCACCGCCGAAGCTCAAGCTGACATCGAGAAGACTGACAATGGCCATGGGAACCCGACACCTTCACAACGCACCGCGTCGAGCGCAAGGCCGGTGTAGCGCTGACTACACACCCCGCCCTGCGGGCACCCCTCTCAAGAGGGGATTTTTATTCAGAGTCCCCTCTCCGAGAGGGGTGGCGCGAAGCGACGGGGTGTGTCGGCACACGCGCGACGCCCAACCGGCGCGTTAGGGATAACGCGCCCTACCTTTCTAAAACAAATTTCCCTGCTGCATCGCGTCGCGCTTTTCGCCGTCGAGCGTGCTCAGCGCGAGAAGTTGCATCACGGTCATACCGGCCACTGCCGGTTCACGCGCGAGTGAGGTCAGCAATGCGGCTCCAGCCAGGGCGTCGTAGAGCGCGGCGTGGTAATGCCGCCGCGCGGGAGGACAGCGTTCCTCCGCCCATTGATCGAGTTGACTCTGCAGGCCGCACGCCGCGACCACGGCTTCGAGCCGGCCCGATTCGAGTTGGGGATAAAGCTGCGCGTAGATGCGGGCCGAGTCGATCCACGGGCCCCACTCCGTCGCTTGCGCTCCGGGTCGAACGAAATCGGGCGAGCTGCGCGGATAAGGCCACACCGATTTCAACAGCGAATTCTCGGCGCCGGCGTAGTGCGCCGCCAACGGTCCGCGTTCACGAAGGCCCGCGAAAAAGTCCCAGTCGGCGGCAAAAGCCGGGTGACCGGACAGCAGCGTTTCGCGCAAACCGTGGACGGCGATGTCCTCTTCACGCACCTGACCGGTCGGAGCGCAAAGCCGAGTGGCCGTTTCGATCACCTGGCCGCCGACGACTGTAACAACGCCGTATTCTAAAATGCCCGAGGCAATGCTGCCTTCGAAATCCACGAAAAAAATCGGCTGCTCGATCCAGGAATGGCCCACGCCACACTCGGAACACACCAAAACCGAAATTCCGAATCCTTTTTCCGTGTGTTTATTGGGCTCCGTGGGCCACACTCCGGCCGTGGACCTGACGCCTTACCGGAGTTTTATCACAGATCTCGCCGCGCAGAGTGGAGACTTTATCCGCCCCTATTTTGCCAATCCGGATCTCGCGGTTGAAATTAAATCCGACGCATCCCCTGTAACGCTCGCCGACCGCGGCGCAGAAGAACTGCTCCGCGCGCTCATCCATAAAAAATTCCCCGCGCACGGCATCATCGGCGAGGAGTTTGGCTCGGAAAACCCGGACGCGGAGTTCGTCTGGGTAATCGATCCGATCGACGGCACGAAATCGTTCATCACTGGCGTCCCGCTTTTCGGCACGTTGATCGCTCTCCTGCATGGCGGCCAACCCGTGCTGGGCTGCATTCACCAGCCGGTTCTCCGTCAGCTCATGATCGGAGACGGCCGGACGACCACGCTTAATGGTCGCGCCGTCCGCTGTCGCACCACCGCACGCTTAGCGGACGCCACCGTCCTAACGAGCGATCTGGCGAACCTTGCCCGCTACCAGAACGGCCCGGCGTGTGATCGTCTGCTCGCGCGGGCCAAGCTCGTTCGCACCTGGGGCGATTGCTACGGCTATCTTCTCGTGGCGGGCGGATGGGCCGATGCGATGTTCGATCCGATCATGAACCCGTGGGATATCGCGGCGCTCGTGCCCGTCATTCGGGGCGCGGGCGGTGTTATCACCAACTGGTCGGGTGGGTCAGCCTATCCCGCGGACGCGATTGTAGCGGCGACGCCGGCGTTACACGGCGAAATCATCGCCGCCCTGAACGCGTAAGCGCGGAAAGGTAGGGCGCGTTATCCTTAACGCGCCGGTTTGTCGTCGCTCTCTCTGTGAGCTGGGTCGCAGCGGTGGATTATTAGAAAAACCTGCCCTACTCTTTCAGGGCTTCGCTGCTGGCGTGGTAGCGGCCGGGGTCGGTGCGGCGTTTTTGGCCGCCTTTCGGATCTGTAAAACAAAAAGCCGCGTCGCCTTTAAGGCGACGCGGCTGGAAATCTGATGAGGTAAACGGCCCGATTACTTGGCGGCCTGTTTACGGAATTCTTTGTGGTCCTTGGACTGTTCCGCTTTCACTTCGTCGATGATCTTCGCGGCGGCGTCATTGTGACCACCTTTGATGGCCTCTTCCAACTTACCAACCAAGGCGATCATGGCCTTGATTTCGGATTGGAACTTGGCGACGTAAGCGGCCTGCTCAGCGGCAGGTTTATCCGCCGTGGTCGCGGGCTTCAAATGGGATGACGCTTCAAGCGCAGTCTTCATGCTGGCGATCTTCGCCAGAGTATCCGCATTCTTGGTGGCGTCCGCGGCTTGGCGGCCGATCGCCCGGAAAGCGGTGCTGATGGCGGTCATTTTTTCGCCGAGCTCGGTTTTGGGCTCGTCGGCGCAAAACGCAGACGAGGCGGAGAGAGCGAGGGCAGTTAGGGCAATAAGGAGGCGATTTTTCATGGTCGGGTTGGGATGACGTTGATTGACGAAAAAGGATTCAGCTGAGCAAAGGCTCGCCTGCAATTTTATTTTTTCATCTGGAATCGGACAGAGCGGCAGGTTGGTCGGCTGAAGCCCCCGTGCTTTTTACTCGAAATCCGGGAGCCAGCGGTCCGTTTGCCCGCGGAAATGAGCCGGCCGCGCTCGAATGAATCCGAGGCGTGACTCTTATTCGCACTTCTGCATTCAATCCTCCTACCCGTGAAAGCCCTTCTCCTTACCGCCCCTTCTAAACTAGAGTTTGTCGACTTCCCAGCGCCGGTTCCGGCCGATGAAGAGGTCCTGCTGCGCATCCGTGCTTGCGGCATTTGCGGCAGCGATATCCATGGCTGGGATGGCTCCACCGGCCGTCGCCGCCCGCCGTTGGTCATGGGCCACGAAGCCTCGGGTGAAATTATTGCCGTCGGCCCCAAGGTCCAGCGCTGGCGGGCCGGCGATCGGGTCACGTTCGATTCCACCATTTATTGTGGCAACTGCGGTCCTTGCCGCGCGGGACAGGTCAATCTGTGCGAAAACCGCCGGGTCGTCGGCGTGTCCCCGGTCGAATACCGTCAGCACGGGGCGTTCGCGGAGCAACTCGCTCTGCCGGCGCGCATTCTCTACCAGTTGCCGGATGCGCTGAGTTTCACCCACGCCGCCATGGTCGAACCGGTTTCCATCGCCGTGCACGCCGTCCAGCGGGTGAAGATTGCGCCGACCGACACCGCCGTCGTCGTAGGCGCGGGCATGATCGGTCTTTTTGTCATTCAAGTCCTCCGCTGGGCCGGCGCGAAACAGATCATCGCCGTCGATCTCGCAGAAAACCGCCTTGCCCTCGCGAAGGAGCTGGGCGCGACGCATACGTTGAAGTCCGATGCTTGCGACGTGGTGGCTGAGGTCGGCAAACTCACCGAGGGTCGCGGCGCGGATGTCGCGATGGAGGTCGTCGGCATTTCGCCTACGCTCAACCTCGCCATCGCCACCCTGCGGCGGGGCGGCCACGCGGTGCTTGTAGGCAACCTTGCCCCCAAAACCGATTTCCCCTTGCAGGCCGTCGTGACCAAAGAGCTCACCCTGCACGGCACGTGTGGTTCTTCCGGCGAATATCCCTTGTGCCTCGATCTCATCGCGCGCGGCATCGTTCGCGTCGAACCGATGATCAGCGCGGTTGCGCCGCTTGCGGAAGGCGCGGAATGGTTCGATCGCCTCAGCCAAAAAGACGGCAGCAAATTCATGAAGGTCATTCTGACCCCGTAAGGCCGAATCAACGGCAGGTCGTCACATCACGGTCGCTACTTCTTCCTCCCTGCATTTTTCCATGTCATCTCCCGCCATTTTCGATCTCACCGGCAAAGTTGCCCTCGTTACCGGCGCCAGCCGTGGTCTTGGTAAACACTTCGCCCTCTCGCTCGCGCGTGCCGGCGCCGACGTCGCCATCACGAGCCGCACCCTTGAATCGCTCGAAGCGACCGCCAGCGCCATCACTGCGCTCGGGCGGCGCGCGTTCCCCGTCGTCCTCGACGTGCGTGATCACAAGAGCATCGTCGCTGCCGTCGCTGCCGCGCATGCGCATTTCGGCAAGTTCGATATCCTGATCAACAATGCCGGCTGTAACATTCGTAAACCGGCACTGGAGGTTTCCTGGGAAGACTGGAACACGATTCTCGATACCAATCTGCGCGGCCCCTTCTTCGTCGCGCAGGCTGTTGCTCCGCACATGATCGCGGCCGGTCGCGGTCGCATCGTGAACATCGGCTCGGTCACCAGCGTCGCCGGCTATGCCGGTCTTACGCCCTACGGCGCGAGTCGCGGCGGCATCAAGCAATTGACGATGAGCCTCGCGGCCGATTGGGGCCCGCATGGCGTGACGGTAAATTGTCTCGCCCCCGGCTGGTTTAAAACCGCTCAGAACGCTGTGCTCTACGACAACCTCGAGTGGGTGAAATATCTGAGCGATAAGATTCCTCTGCGCCGTCCGGGACAGATCGATGATCTCACCGGGGCGCTCGTGTTTCTTTCGAGTGATGCCAGTGCATACGTCACCGGGCAGACCCTGCTCGTCGATGGTGGCATCACGGTGAACGACACCCGGGCGCTCGTGGCGAAGCCGAAGCCGCCCACCTGATCGGCGGCGCCCGGCTTTCTTAGTTTAGCTTTTACCCCACCCCAAAATGTCCGCTCCTGCTCCGATTTCTCGGATGACTCACTTCCGGTGGGTGATCTGCGGTTTATTATTCGCCGCGACTACGATCAACTACGTCGATCGCGCTTTGTTTGGTCAGCTCGCTCCGGAATTGAAAAAAATATTCCACTGGAGTGACAGCGACATTCCTTCGATTTCTCTCTGGTTCGAGGTCGCCTACGCGATCGGCTTGGCGTTTGCCGGTCGGATTTTGGATCGAGTTGGGACGAAGTTGGGCTTGGCGGTGTCTTTCGCCGCGTGGTGTCTCGTTTCCACGCTGCACGCCGGCGTGGCGACCGTGGTGGGTTTTAAAATTGTGCGGTTCTTTCTCGGACTCACGGAATCGGGCGCTTGGCCGGCGGCGACGAAGGCTGCGGCCGAGTGGTTTCCCCGGCGCGAACGCGCCACCGTTGCCGGCGCGTTCAACGCCGGGAGCAACGTCGGCACGATGCTCATGCCTTTGATCGCGGCGTGGCTCTTCTCCAACTACGGGTGGCAATGGACGTTTATCGCTCTCGGCGGTGGCGGCTTGATTTGGCTGCTTTTCTGGGCGGCTCTTTACCGTTTGCCCTCGGTGCATCCGCGCGTCTCTCCCGCCGAGCTCGCGCTTATCCAGAGCGATCCACCTGATACGATCACCGAAATGATTCCGGTCCGGCGCATCCTTGCCACGCGGCAGGCCTGGGCGTTCATCATGGGAAAATTTTTCACGGACATGATTTTTCGGTGGAATGTTTATCTGCTCCCGACCTTTTTTTACGATCATTTCAAGGTGAGCATTAAGACGGCAGGCCTGCCGTTTTTTGCCATTTACCTGATGGCGACACTGGGAAGCGTGGGTGGTGGTGGCCTTTCTTCGGCCCTCCTTCATCGGGGGTGGTCGCTCAATGGCGCGCGCAAGACGGCGATGCTTTTGTGCGTCGTGTGCGTGCTGCCGATCGTGCTCGTGACTCAGATTAGCAACCTGTGGCTGGCGGTTTTTATCGTCGGTCTCATGATGGCTGCTCATCAGGGCTGGTCCTCGAATCTCTACACGAGCGTCTCCGACCTTTTTCCTAAGCACGCGGTCGCGACCGTCGCGGGTCTCGGCGGCACGGCCGGTTCGGTCGGGGCGATTCTGTTACTCAATCTCACGAGCAATCTTTTCGATGCACAGAAACCCGGGGCCGATGGGAATCACGTTTATACCGTAATTTTCATCATCGCTGGCTGCTCATATCTCGCCGCGCTCGCTAGCTTCCATCTGCTCGTTCCGAAGTTTGCTCCGCTGAAAGCGGAGGCTTAACTTCATTCCGCGGCGGTAGTTCCTTGGAACGTTGCCCTACGCCCGACGAACTAGATCCGCGGCGGAAAATCTACGGATTTAAAGCTTAGGATGATTTTGGAAGGGCCAACGCGGAGGCCAACGCACCGAGCGATGCCCCGGCTGACGTCACCCGCCTGTTGAAAAGCGCGAACGCCGATTCGCGTACGCTCAGAGGCAACGCTCCAGTCAACCGACCGGGCCGCTCAATCGCGCCGCGCCAACAGCTCCCACATCAACACGGCTGCGGCGACTGAGACGTTAAGCGATTCCACTTTTCCGGTCCCGGGGATGGTCACGAGTCGGGTGCAAGCGGCCGTTACGTCGGGAGCCAGACCATGTTCTTCATTGCCCAGTAAGAGCGCGACCGGCTTGCGGTTTTGGGCGTGCGTGGCGTCGGCGCGTCCACCGCGCGTGGCGGCACCAACCACTTCGTAACCGGCGGCACCGAGATCCTTCGCGAACGCCGCGAGATTTTTCGTCTGCCAGACTTCGAGATGTTCAAAACCGCCCTCGGCCACGCGATGCGCGGCGTCGGTGGGTTTCGCCGAGGCCGCGTCGTCTGGAATCACGATGCGGGGCACGCCGAAGAACGCGGCGGTGCGCGCGATCGCACCGAGGTTGTGTGCGTTCCCGATGCGATCGAGCACCAGCACGGCCTCGCCGCGCCGCGCCCATTTCGCGAGTTCGTCAGACGTCGCCGCTTTCAAAGCGGCCGGTGCGCAGACCGCGACGATGCCGCCGTGGTGAATCGAGCCCGCGATTTTTTCGAGTTCGGCTGGTTCGACACAGCGATAAACTTTTTTGCCCTGCGCGAGCACCTTGCACATCACGCCGATCTGTTTGCCGGTCGGATAATCGAAAAAAAGCCGGAGGATTGATCCGGGATCGCGGGCAAAACGGGCCCGCACCGCGGTGAGTCCGCAGAGTTTTAATTCATCGCGCGCGGGACCACTGCGGGAACCGCGTGGTTCTTCGCCCTCGCGTTCGGCGGGTTTCACGACGGCCGTTTTCGGCGCCGGGGAAGCCACAGCTGGTTTGGCGGACATGACGGGAGCCGGCCGTGACGGAGTCGCGTCGCGCGCCAGGCCCGCGCCGCGGGGACGCATTCCGCTCGGGGCGACAAATTCACCGCCGGAAGTGGTTTCCCGCGGGCCTGATCGTGAACTAGAATCGAAGCCAGAATATCGAGGCATGGTGCGACGCTGACTCACTGCTCCGCGCAAAACCAAACAAAACGGCGGCACGGGGTTATTTCACTGAAGGCGAGTTTAAGCCGAGCCGATTCCCGTCACCCGGATCTTGATTAGCACCTGAAAGCGGGAACGGTCCGCATTCCGTCCCGGGTGTTGTTCGCAATCGCGAAACAAATTTCCTGGGCGCGTCGGACGATGGCTGGGTTCACGCCGATGAGTTTCGCCGCCAGGGTTGACGAGTGGCCGCTGGAGTTGCCGGGGTTGAGCGCCGCGGTGAATCAACTCGCGCGCGCCGTGTCCGATGCGGTTGTTGCGGAGAATGTAGCCGTCGGGCGAGATGAAGAACCCGGAGGATGGTGCCGCGAAGGGGTGGAAGAATCGATGATACGCAAGTCTCCCCGAGCGGGGGTACGCGACCCCGCTCGTATCTTGTCGAGAAAGCTCGGCTGGTTACGGCAGGTCGGTCGCGCCCATCAGGAAGCGGTCGCACTCGCGGGCGGCGCCGCGGCCTTCGTTAATCGCCCAGACGACGAGGCTTTGGCCACGCCGACAATCGCCGGCGGCGAAAATCCGCGGAACGTTGGTCGTGTATTTTTCGTGCTCGGCCTTGATGTTGGTACGCCCGTCGACGGCCACACCGATGTCCTTGAGGATCGATTGCTCAGGCCCGACGAAACCCATCGCCAGCAGGACGAGTTGGGCGGGACGCGTCTTTTCGGTGCCGGGCTGTTCCTTGGGGATAAACTGACCCTGCTCGTTCTTTTCCCACTTGATTTCGACGGTCACGATTTCCTTCAACTTGCCGTCGGCGTCACCGATGAATTTTTTTACGGTGGTGAGATACACGCGCGGATCAGCGCCGAATTTTGCCGCGGCTTCTTCTTGGCCGTAGTCCATCTTGTAGACCTTCGGCCACTCGGGCCAGGGATTGTCGGCCTGCCGATCAAGGGGGGGCTTCGGGAGAATTTCGATTTGCGTGATGCTTTTCGCTCCGTGGCGCATCGACGTGCCGACGCAGTCCGTGCCGGTGTCGCCGCCGCCGATTACGATTACGTCTTTGTCCTTCGCGTGAATCGCCGCGTGTTCGGCGCCGCCATTGAGCACCGCCTTGGTGTTTTCGGTGAGAAATTCCATCGCGAAGTGCACGCCCTTGAGGTTGCGGCCTTCGATCGGGAGATCGCGCGGCTTGGTCGCGCCGGTGCAGATGACGGTGGCGTCGTATTCCTTCAGGAAAATCTGCGCCTCGACATTTTCGCCCACCGTCGCGTTGCAGATGAATTTGATGCCTTCCTGCTCCATGAGCTGGATGCGGCGCAGCACGACTTCCTTTTTATCGAGCTTCATGTTCGGGATGCCGTACATGAGTAATCCGCCGGGACGATCGGCGCGTTCGAAGACCGTCACGGTATGACCGGCTTTGTTGAGTTGAGCAGCGGCCGAGAGACCGGCGGGGCCAGAACCAATGACGGCGACTTTCTTGCCCGTGCGGACCTTGGGTGTCTCGGGGAAAACCCAACCTTCATCCCAGCCGCGATCCGTGATGGCGGCCTCGATGTTTTTGATCGTGACCGGCGGATTGTTCATGCCGAGCACGCAGGAGCCTTCGCAGGGCGCGGGACAAACACGGCCGGTGAACTCCGGGAAATTATTCGTCTTGTGCAGACGATCGAGCGCCTCGTGCCATAGGCCGCGGTAGACGAGATCGTTCCACTCTGGGATGAGGTTGTTGATGGGACAACCGGACGCCATGCCGCTGATGAGTTTGCCGGTATGGCAGAATGGAACGCCGCAATCCATGCAGCGTGCACCCTGATGGCGGAGTTTTTTCTCCTCCATGTGGTGGTGAAATTCCTTCCAGTCCTTCACTCGTTCGGTCGGTGTGCGGTCGACGGGAAGCTCGCGCAGGTATTCGATGAAGCCAGTTGGTTTGCCCATGATCGGAGGTGTAGGAGAAGTAAGAGGTGTAAGAGGAGTAGGAAGAGTAAGGGTTACCGACTTAAAACTTATCGGTTTACTCTGCTTAATTTCCGCCGACCCGTGAGGTGTCGCGGACGTTTTCCTCGAAGGCGGCCATGATGGCTTCATCGCCGGTTAGGCCTTGGTCGTGGGCCCGGGTGACACAGGCGAGCACGCGCTTGTAGTCTTTCGGAAGGATTTTCACGAACTTTGGCAGGAACTGATCCCAAGCGGCGAGCACCTGCTTGCCGCGGGCGCTCTTGGTGTAGGCGACGTGAGCCGCGATCATGGCATGAACCTCGGCGATCTCGACGGCGGATTCGAGCTTCTCGATACCGACCATCGCTGGGTTCACGTCCCTCGAGAAAAGCCCGGTTTCGTCGAGCACGTAAGCCACGCCACCCGACATGCCGGCCGCGAAATTGCGTCCGGTGGAACCGAGGACCACCACGCGTCCGCCGGTCATGTACTCGAGCGCGTGGTCGCCCACGCCCTCGACCACGGCGTTGACGCCAGAATTGCGCACCGCGAAACGTTCGCCAGCGCGACCGCAGAGATAAAGTTCGCCGGCGGTTGCGCCGTAAAGCGCGACGTTGCCGATGATGATATTCTCCGAGGGATTGAAGGTTGCCTTGGCCGAGGGGAAGATCGCGATTTTTCCGCCCGAGAGACCTTTGCCGACGTAGTCGTTGGCATCGCCCTCGATCGTGAACGTCATGCCCTTCGGCATGAACGCGCCGAAGCTCTGGCCGGCGGAGCCTTTGAAGTTAACCCGAATCGTGTCCTCGGGCAGACCGGCGGCGCCGTATTTCTTCGTGACTTCGCTGCCAGTGATGGTGCCGACGACGCGGTTGACGTTGCGGATCGGGAGTTCGGCGATGACTTTCTCCCCGCGCTCGATGGCCGGTTGGCAGATTTCGAGGAGCGTCGTGAGGTCGAGGGACTTGTCGAGACCGTGATCTTGCTTGGTCGAGCAAAAGCGACCGACTTCGGGTCCGACGTCGGGCTGATAAAGGATGTTCGAGAAATCGAGCCCCTTGGCTTTCCAGTGGTCGACGGCCTTCGTGGGTTCGAGGCGCTCGGTGTGGCCGATCATCTCTTCGATGGTGCGGAAACCGAGTTGGGCCATGAGCTCGCGGACTTCCTGCGCGATGAAGGTCATGAAGTTCACAACATGCTCCGGCTTGCCGGCGAATTTTTCGCGCAGTTTTGGATCCTGCGTGGCGACGCCGACTGGGCAGGTGTTGAGATGGCACACGCGCATCATAATGCAGCCGGATGCAACGAGCGGCGCGGTGGCAAAACCGAATTCCTCAGCGCCGAGCAACGCAGCGATGATGACGTCGCGGCCGGTCTTGAGCTGGCCGTCGGTTTCGACAGCGATGCGCGAACGGAGATTATTCAGGACGAGCGTCTGGTGGGTTTCGGCGAGGCCGAGTTCCCACGGCAGACCGGCGTGCATGACGGAAGTCTGCGGCGATGATCCGGTGCCGCCGTCGTGGCCGGAGATGAGAACGACATCGGCGTGGGCTTTGGCGACGCCCGCGGCGATCGTGCCGACGCCGACTTCGGCGACGAGTTTTACGCTGATGCGTGCGCCCCGATTGGCGTTCTTCAAGTCACGGATGAGCTCGGCGATATCCTCGATGGAGTAGATATCGTGATGCGGCGGCGGAGAAATGAGTCCGACACCGGGCGTGGTTTTGCGCGTCTTGGCGATCCACGGATAAACCTTGGAGCCGGGCAGCTGACCGCCTTCGCCGGGCTTCGCGCCTTGTGCCATCTTGATCTGGATTTCCTTCGCGCTGACGAGGTATTCGCTCGTGACGCCGAAGCGTCCGGCGGCGACCTGCTTGATCGCGGAGTTCTTCGAGTCGCCGTTGGCCATCGGCACGAAGCGCTCGGCGTCTTCGCCACCTTCGCCGGTGTTGGATTTGCCGCCGATGCGGTTCATCGCGATGGCGAGCGTCTCGTGGGCTTCCTTGCTGATCGAGCCGTAGGAAATCGCGCCGGTCTTGAAACGCTTGAAAATCGCTTCGATGGGTTCGACTTCCGAAATCGGAATGGCGTCCGACGGCTTGAAATCAAGCAGCCCGCGCAACGTACAGAGATGCGTCGCCTGCTCGTTGATCAGTTTTGAGAAATTCTTAAACGTCGCGAGGCTGCCCGAGCGCACCGCCTTTTGGAGGAAGTGAATCGACTCGGGATTGAAGAGGTGGAACTCGCCGTCGTTGCGCCATTGGTATTGGCCGCCGACGGGCAGGACGTGCTGAACGACGTCGCGGTCTGGATAGGCCGCGCGATGGCGGGCGAGTACTTCTTGGGCGATGACATCCAGGCCGATGCCGCCGATGCGCGAAGGCGTCCAGGTGAAGTAGTGGTCGACGATGTCCTGACGCAGGCCGACGGCTTCGAAGACCTGGGCGCCGCGATAACTCTGGATCGCGGAGATGCCCATTTTGGACATGACCTTGATCACGCCTTTCGAGGCGGCTTTGACCATGTTTTTGCACGCGGTCTTGTGGTCGAGGTTGGGCAGCATGCCGTCTTGGATCATGCCGTCGATGGTCTCGAACGCGACGTATGGATTGATGGCGCTGCAACCGTAGCCAATCAGGAGTGAGAAGTGGTGCACTTCGCGCGCTTCGCCGGTTTCGAGCACCATACTGATGCGCGTGCGCAGGCCTTCGCGAATGAGGTAGTGGTGCAGGCCGGCCACGGCGAGCAGCGACGGGACCGCCGCGAACTCTTTTGTGACGCCGCGGTCGCTAAGGATCAGGACGGTGATTTCCTCGTCCTCGATCATGCGGCGGGCGATGAGGCACAGTTCTTCCATGGCCTTGGTGAGTCCCTTCTCGCCGCGGGACGCGCGGAAGAGAATTGGCAGCACGCCGACTTTGAAACCGGGTTGGTCGAGGCGGCGGATTTTTGCGAACTCCTCGTTGGTGATGACGGGCCACTTCAACTCGATGCGACGGCAGGCCATCGGATCGGGATCGAGTAGATTGCCCTCGGCCCCGAGACGGGTCTCGGCCGACGTGATGAGTTCCTCGCGGATACAGTCGATCGGCGGATTCGTGACCTGCGCGAAGAGCTGCTTGAAATAATCGTAGAGCAAGCGCGGCTTGTTTGAGAGCACAGCGAGGGGCGTGTCGTTGCCCATCGAACCGATGGCTTCGACGCCATCGCGCGCCATCGGAGCAAGAATGATGCGCTGGTCTTCAAACGTGTAGCCGAAGGCAATCTGCCGGTGGAGTAACGTCTCGTGATCCGGTGCAGGCACGGCAGGCGCCGCGGGGAGATCCTCAAGGTGCACGAGATATTCATTGAGCCACTGGCGGTAGGGACGCTCGTTGACGAGCTGCTGCTTGATCTCGGCATCGGGAATGATCCGGCCTTGCTCGGTATCAACGAGGAACATCTTGCCCGGTTGGATGCGGCCTTTTTCGCGGATGTCTTCCGGCGGGATGTCGAGCACGCCGGCTTCCGAAGCCATGATGACGAGGTCGTCTTTGGTGACGTAGTAACGCGAAGGGCGCAGGCCGTTGCGATCGAGCACGGTGCCGATCTGGTTGCCATCAGTGAAAGCGAGCGCCGCGGGGCCGTCCCACGGCTCCATCAAACACGAATGGTATTGATAGAAGGCCTTGCGGTCGTCGGCCATCGTCTCGTGGTTGGACCACGGCTCGGGGATCATCATCATCATGGCATGCGCGATGGGCCGGCCGGCCAGCACGAGCAGCTCGAGCGTGTTGTCGAACATCGCCGAATCGGAGCCGTTCGGGTTGATGATCGGGAGAATCTTCGGCATGTCTTCGCCGAAAAGTTCGGAGGCGAAACGCGCCTGGCGGGCGTGCATCCAGTTGATGTTGCCGCGGAGCGTGTTGATTTCGCCGTTGTGCGCGACGTAGCGATAAGGATGGGCGCGATCCCAGCTGGGAAACGTATTTGTGCTGAAACGCGAGTGCACGAGCCCGATCGCCGACTCCATCGACGGGTTTTTCAGATCGGTGAAATAGCTATCGAGCTGCGTCGTGAGCAGCATGCCTTTGTAAACGATGGTCTTGAAGGAAAGGCTGGGCAGATACCACGTCTCGCCGCCGCCGATCGTCGCCGAGCGGATCTCGGTGTAGGCGCGCTTGCGGATGATGTAGAGCTTACGCTCAAAGGCCATATCGTCGGTGATTGCCGGATTGCGACCGATGAAAACCTGACGGATGAACGGCTCGGAGGATTTGGCGGTATCGCCGAGAGCCGAGTTGTCCGTCGGGACCGTGCGCCACCCGAGCAGCGTTTGGCCTTCGGATTGGATAATCTGGCCAAAAATCTCCTCGAGCTTGCGGCGCATCGTGGGATTGCGCGGCATGAAGACGTGGCCGCTGCCATATTGGCCTAGCGCCGGCAGGGCGATGCGGGCCTTTTTGCAGACCTCGAGGTTAAACTTGTGTGGCATCTGAATCAGGATGCCGGCGCCGTCGCCCGTGTTCACTTCCGCGCCACTGGCGCCGCGATGGTCGAGATTAACGAGGACTTGGATCGCGTCGCGGATCACCTTGTGGGATTTGCGGCCCTTCATATCGACGACGAAGCCGACGCCGCAGGCATCGTGTTCGAACCAGGGATCGTAGAGGCCCTGTTTGGCGGGACGGCCTGGAAGTGGAGACGAGGAATCGTCGAGAGTCGCGCTGAGGGTGTTCATGTCCGGGGGCCGGTGGGTGTTCACAGGTGTCAGGAATTCAGAGTCAGGTGGAAGAGAGCTAATAGCATGATTCGTGCGCGCGGGCGGGGCGTTGACGTGATGCTTGGTGAATGTGCAAAAAAAAGGCCGGTCTGCTGGTGCGAGAGCGGCCCGGGTGCTTTAGGAGCGGTGAGCCCTCGATCTCATCAAAAGAAGCGCACCGTTTTGGTCGCCATCTTCGCGTGCTCCTCGTCGGAGCACCCGGCGTTGGTCGCCGTGCCGGCCGGAATATCGGTCGGCTTTACCAGATCGTTGCTGAGCAGGTAATTTTCGACTTCCTCGCCCGAGATGTCGGCGAGCATCACGCCATCGATTTCGACGCAGGGCGAAAGCGGCTGGCCGGACTTCGCCACCATCTCCGCGTAATTGGTGCGGTTGTTGATGATATCGATGTCTTCGAAAGCGAGATTATGCTTCCGCATGATGGCGCGGACGCCATTGGACCACCCGCAGGAGGGCTTCAGATAGGCTTTGATCTTCATTGGGTGAACGTGGATGCGGACAGAAACGGCGCAAGTGATACAACTCGTTTTTGCTCCCGCAAGCCCCGTCTTTGTCGTGGCGCAAATTTTTTACGGCCATCCCATGTTTTCGCCGCCGGTCCATCGGCGTTCATCGTTGTGCGCGGTCCAAGGATCGGGGCGGTGGATTCAAGGGCGGCCCTGAATTTACCGGCACGTCGGCGTTTGAATTTGGAGCTTCCCGCCGCCAGTGCTGGGCTTTATCGCTCGCGGAATGAAAGTCCTCGTGACCGGCGCGGCCGGCTTCATCGGCTCCCACGTGGCGCGTCGGCTCGCCGAGACCAAACGCTGCGATGTGCTAGGACTGGATAACCTCGGGGACTATTACGACGTGGCACTGAAACGCGCGCGACTGGCCGAACTTCAGCCGCTGGAAAAATTTCGTTTCATGCAGGCCGACTTCGCCGAGGCGGAGCGTTTGGATAGCATCGTCGCCCACTTTCGGCCGGATTACGTGGTGCATCTCGGCGCGCAGCCGGGTGTGCGCTACAGCCTGGAAAATCCCGCCGCTTACACGCACAGCAACCTCGTAGGGTTCGCCAGCGTGCTGGAAGCCTGCCGCCGTACGCCGCCGAAACACCTCGTCTATGCCTCGAGCAGCAGCGTTTACGGTGCCGGGGCACGGGCGCCGTTTCGTGAGACGGACGACACCGATCAGCCGACTTCGTTTTACGGCGCAACCAAGAAGGCTAACGAACTTCTCGCTCACAGCTACGCGCGCACCCATGGACTCAATGTCACTGGCCTGCGATTCTTCACCGTTTATGGTCCGTGGGGTCGGCCCGATATGGCGCCGACGATTTTCGCCCGCGCGCTGTGCGCAGGTACGCCGCTGAAGCTTTTTAATCACGGCAAGAACCTCCGTGATTTCACCTACGTGGACGATATCGTCGACGGCGTCGTGCGCACCCTGCTCCACCCTCCCGCAGAGGCGCCCGTACCGCCGGCGCGGATTTTCAATCTCGGACACCATCGCCCTGTCGAGACGTTGTTGTTTGTCCAAATACTGGAACAACTCCTCGGTCGGACCGCGCAACTCGAACTGCTTCCGCCTCAAACGGGGGACATGCTGGAGACTTGCGCCGATCTCACCCGCGTCACCGCTGCGGTGGGTTACACCCCGAAAGTCCCGCTCGAAGAAGGCCTGCGCCGCTTCGTCGCGTGGTTCAAAACCTACTATCGCGCCTGAATCGGGAACGCTAATTTTCGCCGATCCGCGCTAGGCACGAATCTCTTCGCCCGAGCTTCCTGCAATAGCGGTGATTAGCGCCGGTTGGTGCTCCAAGATTCGGTTTCAAACGATGAAAACCATCCTCCTCCTCGCGGCCTCCAACATTTTCATGACGTTTGCTTGGTATGGACACCTGAAGTTCAAGTTTCTCGAGGGGAAATCGCTGCTCACCGTCATCGTCGTGTCGTGGGGCATCGCGTTCTTCGAGTACTGCCTGATGGTGCCAGCCAATCGGGGTGGTTATCTGAGCGGCGAGTTTAGCGGCTACCAGCTGAAGATCATCCAGGAGTGCATCACCCTCGCCGTCTTTGTCGTGTTTGCGGCCCTCGTCCTGAAGGAAAAAATCACGTGGAACTACGGCGTGAGCTTCGCGCTGATCCTGCTCGCCGTCTGGTTCGCAACGGCCTTCAAGCCAGGCGCGACGCCGCCCAGCGGCCACTAAGTTTGTCAGCGGCCACGTATTTCACACGCAGCGCTTGCTTCTCCCCTGCCCCGCTCTCTCATCTTTGCTCTTCAATTAAGGTTAACCGTTCCCTCTAACTCCTCCCGCCATGTCTAAAGCCGCTCCCGCCACCAAGTCCGCCGCCGTTGCGCCCGCCGCGCACGCGCGCGAGAAAAATATCGAACTCGCCCTTTCCGCCATCACGAAAACGTTCGGCGACGGCTCCATCATGCGTCTCGGCTCCAACGCCAAGATGAAGGTCGAAACCCTCTCGACCGGCTCCCTCGCGGTCGATCTCGCCCTCGGCGTCGGCGGCTTGCCCAAGGGTCGTATCATCGAAATTTATGGACCGGAATCCTCCGGTAAAACCACGTTCTGTCTCAGCGTCATCGCCGAAGCGCAGAAAAAGGGCGGACTCGCCGCCTTCATCGATGTGGAGCACGCCCTCGATCCGAAATACGCCCGCGTCGTCGGCGTGAATCTCGACGACCTCCTCGTTTCGCAGCCCGACTCCGGCGAAGACGCGCTCAACATCATGGAGACGCTCATCCGCTCCAACTCGATCGACGTCATTGTGCTCGATTCCGTCGCCGCCCTCATCACGAAGGCCGAACTCGACGGCCAGATGGGCGACATGACCATGGGCAGTCAGGCCCGCCTGATGTCGCAAGCCATGCGCCGCCTCACCGCGGTCGTCAGCAAGACAAACTGCGTCTGTATCTTCACAAATCAGATCCGCGAAAAAATCGGCGTCATGTTCGGCAGCCCCGAGA
>CAIXKG010000116.1 GCA_903919985.1 uncultured Opitutia bacterium
AAAGACGCCAGTGTGCCAGCGGCACTGGGTCGCGTCCGTTTCAGACGTGGCCTTGCGGCGGTCGCATTCATGCTGGTGGCTGGGGCCTTGGGACTCCGCTGGCTGGCGGAAACCGAAACCGACCTTCCGCCGATGGCCGATTTTTTGCGCGACGCCAGCGACCTTTATCTGCCGGCAGCCCAGGGAGAAATCGCCGGCACCGCCCCGGAGCAGAATCACACACCGGGAGCGCGGGCGTGGGTGCTGACGGGGTTGAAGGTAAACGGCCATTGGGACGCGCGAGTCCTCGCTGTCGCGCACCTTGCCCTACTCGTCATCGGATTCGGGGTTCTGGCGGCAATCTTGGAACGCTGCGTTTCCGGCGCCTGGAAAATCGGGCTGACGGTGGGAGGGATCGTTTTGATCCTCATCGTGCCGCTCGTGCCTATAGGGACACTCGAAGCACTGAGCTCCGGCGGGCTCGTGGTGCTCTCGTTGTTGCACCTGGGTTTGATGTCACGCTCACGTCCGTCCCGGTGGCTGACGACGCTGGGTTTTTTCTGCGGCCTGTTGAACGTCCTGGGGTCGACCGCCGGCCTGGCGGCGCCCACCGCATTGGTGATCTGGAGTGGGATTCTCGGTCGGCGAGACCAGGGCGATGGTCGGGCCCAGCGATCGGTACTTTGGCTGAATTTCTTGCTCGTGAGCATCGGGGTGGGGCTCGCCGTGGTGCGATCGAGTCCATCGACGATGGATCCAGCCTTTCTCGCCGCGTTGCCGGTGCTGCTGGCGTGGCCATTTCAAAGTGCGGGCTGGGCCGGCGTCGTATGGGCGCCAGCGTTTTTCGGCCTCCGGCAAATGGGGCGCCAAACGCAACGCGGCGCGTGGGCGAACCTCTCGGTGCTCGTGCTGTGGGTGCCGGTGCAACTCGTCGTGCTGGCCGCGCTCCACGTCGGTACTCCGGCTGCCGCGCGGGAGATTCTCCTCGTCGGGCTTTTGGCAAATGCGGCGTGCTTCGCCGTTTTCGCCGTTGAGAATCGGCGCGGGTCGGCGTGGAAGCAGGTGCTGCTCGGACTTTGGGCGATCGCGATCGTGAACGCGTTGCTCTATCCGGCAACGATCCTGCGCGACAGCGCCAACGCGGGTCCAGCCCTCGAAGCGCCTCTGACGGCTGCGCTGCGCCGCGCGGCGTTCGACGGCGATGCAACTTTGCTCCGAGCGTCCGGGGCGGTGAGCGAAATCGAAAAACGCGAATGGCTGAAATTGTTTTCCGACAAAAATCTCCGGCGCATTTTACCGGGTTCAATCCGGCCTCCGCTGCCGATTGCCTCCACCGCGAACGTCGAAAACGGATTTCGAGTCGACGGCACGCCAACGCTTCCGGGCCGCGACGGATTGCCGGCGTGGGGCACGTGGTCGGTTTCGACAGCGGGTTTGGGCACCGGCGATTTTGTGAGCCAACCAATCGAAACGCCCGCGCCGTTTTTACAGATTCGCGTGAACGGAGCGCTGCGACCCCCAGCAACAACGCTCCGGCTGCGAACGGCGGATGGCCGTGAAATCGCGCCGATGGAGGAAGCGTTTGCCGCCGAGGATCGATGGAAACGCGTGAACTTCATGGCCCCGCGCGGTGCGTTTCAGATCATCGCGCACGATGCCAGCCCGACGGCGTGGCTCGCGTTTACGGCCCCGCAAGAGGTGGGCCGGCTCACTTGGCTCGCCGGTAAAATAGTGCGGGCGTGGCCGTGGTGGCTGGCGGCCGGATTGATGGCAACCGGAACTGCGATGGCGCTGGGCTGGCGCGCGCCCGCCGATTCTTCCACGCAGCCCGTGCGCCGTTCGAACGCGGCTGTTTCCGGAGTGGCATGGCCGGCGCTGCCGTGGCTAGCGGTGATCGCGTATGCCGTTTTCTTTTCCCACCACATCGACGCGACCGCGGGACCAAACGATTCCGGCGGATATCTCAATTCCGCGAAGTTGCTCGTCGAGGGGCACGTGACGGGTTCGCCGCGTCTGATTTTCGGCGCGGCGGCGGGCGAGACGGACATCGCACCTTACCTCCCAACGACGTTTCGCGAGACAGGCGAGGGCCGGATGGCGCCCGAGTATCCGGTGGGTTTTCCGTTGGAAGTCTGGGCCGTCGCGAAACTCAGCTCGCTCGCGACCGCGGTGCCGGTCGTGATCCTCCTCCAGCTCGTGCTCGGGGTCCTATTCACGCGATGGCTTGCCGGCGCGGTCGGGTTGACCGACGGCTGGTCCTGGCTGGCGAGCGGCATCATCGGACTCAGCCCCGTATATCTTTTTCAAGGGTTACAACCGCAGAGCGACGGACCAGCGATGGTGTGGGTGACAGCCGCGATTTATTGGGCGTGGTCGAGTCGCGAAAAACCGGGGCGCGCCTGGCTCGCGGGTCTGGCGACAGCGCTGGCGGTGATGATCCGTCCATCGAATGCGTTGGTCGTGGTGCCACTGTTGATTTGTTTCGCGGGACATAGGCGGCAACTGACGGCGTGGGTGCTCGCGGGGCTGCCCGCCGCGGGCTGGCTGCTTTGGTACAATCACACGCTTTACGGGAACGCGTTCACGACGGGCTACGGCGAAATCGGCACCGGTTTCGCGCTGCGCTTCGCGCCGCTGACGTGGGGTTCGTACGTCCGCTGGCTGCCGGTGATGCTGACGCCGGTCGTGGGATTGGCGGCGATGGCGCCGGCGATGAAATCGATTCCAGTCCGATTACGCGTGATGCTGAGCGCATGGGTGGCCGTGTTCGTGGGTTTCTACACGTTTTATTGGTGCACCTACGACAACTGGTACAACATGCGCTTCGTGCTGCCCGCGGCGCCGGCGATGGTGATCCTTGGTTTGTTCGTGGTGCGCGGGCTGACGGAGCGGATGGGGTTCGCGCTGTTTTCGCGCGGGACGATGGGGCGCGCGACGGTTCCGTCGGTTGTCCTCGTCGCAGGGCTGTTGGCTGTGGTCGTGGCGGACACGTGGCGGCGGGACGTGATTTACTGGATGCACGCCAATCGGAATTACGCCGTGGCCGGCGAATGGGCGCGGACTCACTTCCCAGCCAATGCCGTCGTGTTTGCGAAGCCGATCACGGGACCGCTGGTATATTATACGGATTTAGTGATTGTGCGTTCCGATCATCCCCAAGCGCAGTCGCGCGAATGGTTGGATCGGATTGCGCGCACTGGGCGCCCAATTTTTGCGGTCACCTCGCACTGGGAGCGGAAAGGATTCAAGTGGGGTGCGGGCCGCGGCGACGGCTACCCGGATATACCGGGCCGGTGGGAACGACTCGCATCATTGTGCGGCGGAGAAATTCTGACGTGGGCGTGGCGGCCGGACTAAGTTCAAATTTTTGGCCACGAAAAGGCCCAAAACCTTTCTCCCCTTCGGCCTCGGCTCGATTGCGCCGATCGGCGCGCAGGAGATGGGATCGGAGCCGAATTTATCACTGAGTTTTTTCGTGGCCGAAATTATGAATTTTAGAAACGGCCTCGCTCCGGTTGACGTGGCTTTCGGCTTGGCGTTTCCGCGCGCGGCTGAGAAACCCATCGCATGGCGACCACTCCCGGGGACTCCGGTCCAAAATCGTTTCGGCTCAACCTAGCGCAGCAAATTTTCCTGGCACTCGTGGTCGGCACCCTGCTCGGCTGGTGGCTCAACACTCATTTTAACGCGGCGGGTCTGGTCGCCGCCGATCGGACGGCGTTGCTGGCGCGCAAAAAAATCTGGCTCGATTGGATCACGCTGCCGCGCGACGTTTTTCTCCACCTGATCAAGGCGATGATCGCGCCGTTGGTTTTTGCGAGCGTGGTGCAAGGCATCGCGGGCACCGGCGACTTGCGACGCGTGGGCCGCGTGGGAGCAAAGGCGCTGATCTATTTTGAGATTGTGACCGCCGCCGCGCTAGCAATCGGGCTCTTGATGGTGAACCTGATCAAACCCGGCGTCGGCATTGTACTCCAAGGCGCAGAGGTGGGTGCGCTCGGCGCGGCGGCCAACACGCAGCCGCTCACCATGGTTGAGACCCTCCTCCATGTTTTTCCAACGAGCGTCATCGACGCGATGGCACGCGGCGATGTGCTGCAGATCGTCGCGTTTTCCGTGCTCTTCGCGCTCGGCGTGATTGCCGCGGGCGACGTCGGGCGGCCGATGCTCGGGTGGTGCGAGTCGCTCACGCAGGTGATGTTCAAGTTTGCTGGCATCGTGATGAAACTCGCGCCGGTGGGCGTGGGCGCGGCGATCGCCGTGACAGTCGGACATCAGGGCATCGGCGTGCTGCTCAATCTCGGTAAACTTGTCTTCACGCTTTATGTGGCGCTCGCGATCTTCATCGTGTTCGTGCTCGGCGCGGCGATTCGCATCGCGCGGGTGCCGCTGAAGCCATTTGTGCGTGCGGTGCGCGAGCCGTTCACGATCGCGTTCGCCACGGCGAACAGCGAATCGGCGCTGCCGAAGGCGTTCGAGGCGATGGAACGCCTCGGCGTACCGCGCGGCATCGTAGGCTTTGTGCTGCCGGCGGGTTACACGTTCAATCTCGACGGCTCGACGCTGCATCTGGCCGTGGCCTCGGTGTTCGTGGCGCAGGCGGCGGAGGCGACCTCGGGCGTGCATTTTGGCCTCGGGCAGCAGCTCACGTTGATGCTCATTCTGATGGTAACGTCGAAAGGCGTAGCCGCCGTGCCGCGCGCGTCACTCGTCGTGCTGATCGCAGCGCTGCATCAGTTCAACCTACCCATCGAAGGCGCGGCCGTGATTTTCGCGGTCGACGAACTCCTAGACATGGCGCGCACCTCGGTAAACGTGCTGGGCAATTGTCTCGCGAGCGTGGTCGTGGCGCGGTGGGAAGGAGAATTCGACGACGCAAAAGCGGAGGCGAATTTTGGCGACGCGTCGGTGGCGGCAAGGCGGGTTTGAGGCCAAGGCGAGCGAACCGCCGGGAAACCCAAATCACCGTTACGCGTACCGGTCTTCAGTCCACGGATCGGCGGTATTGGAATATCCGCGCACTTCCCAGAACCCCAATTTGTCCTCGGTGAGAAACGCGATCGCCTTGATAAATTTCGCGCCCTTCCACGCGTAGAGTTTCGGAATAATCACGCGCGCCGGCCCGCCGTGTTCACGTGCAACGGGAGCGCCTTCAAAGGAGGTCGCGATCAGGACGTCGTCATCGAGACACTGGTCGAGGGCGACATTCGTCGTGTAGCCGTCGTAGCTGGTGAAATAAACATGCGTCGCGTCGGCCTTCGGCTGGACGAGTTCGTAGAGCGTGGTAAACGCGACTCCGCTCCACCGGCAGTCGTATTTGCTCCACGTGGTCACACAGTGAAAATCGCTCACGTCCTCCACCTGAGGCAGCGCATGAAACTGCGCCCAGCTCAATCTCGCGGGCTTTTCCACCGCGCCGCCTACCGTCAGTTCCCAGTCCGCCGTGGCAATTAGCGGTTGAATACCGAGGTCGAGCACCGGAAATCCCGCGGTCAGTTTTTGCCCGGGCGGCAGGCGATCGGTCGATCGCGTCGGACGGGCGGAAACGCCGCGCTCCTTTTGTTTTTCCGCCCATTTTTGTTTCGCCTCGATGTAGCGCGCTTTCGACATGACGGCACGCTACGGGGACGGAGCGCTCGCGCAAGGATGCGAAACGCCATGCCTAAGCTTAGCGCCGGCGAGCGGCGGTCCTGCCTCCGGACCGCACCCGCCCAATTGCGCGTTGTCCCAACGGGCCGGGTGCGTTCAGTCCCGGCGCCCCCTTTGCGCGCGAAAACTATTTTCCGTCGTCAATGAACTTCACCTTCGGGCGGCTGCGTACGCCTTCGATCTGAAGGAAAAAACTACCGAGAACGCCGGGCACGATCGTGACTTTGTGCGGTCCTGCCTCCGGGCCGGTGGAATAGCTGCTTTCAATCACCCGCCAGCGCTGCCCGTTTTCCAGTGCGAAGATGGTGCCGACTTTCCAGCCTTGAAAATCTCCCACCAGCCGCGTTTCCACTTTCGTGTATTCGATCTCGGTGCCGGGTTTCAGGAGGACCTTGGCCCCCGCCAGGAAACCGATCCCGGATTCTTTTTCCTTCACCGCCGCGGCGGCCTTGACGTTTTGCCCTTCGCGTTGCGCCGCGACAGGTTTATTCGCTAGCGCCGCAGGATCCGACGACGAAGCACGGCTGCGGTATAGTTCGACGAGCGCATCGAGGCGGGCGCGTTCCTCGACCGTCAGTTTGCCCAAGCCGGCCGCCGCGTAGTCTTCCGGACGCACGACCTGTGAAAATTTTTCCTGCGCGCGTCCGGTTGGTAAGAGGAGCAGTCCGAGGACGAGTCCGGCGAACACCGATCGATTCATGATGGCGACACGAACTTAGAGTCCGATTACCCGCAATGTCATTTCCGCCCTTGCCAACCGATTTGGGGGAGCCTCACTTGCCGCCACCTTTACCCGCAACGACTGCTCGCATGGCCGGAACAATATCCTCGCTCCTCGACCCTTCCAGGATCGCGCTCAAAGTGCAAAGCACCCAAAGGACTGCGGCCCTTAATGAAGTGGCCCGGCTGGTCGCCGCTCACCCGGCCGTCACGAATTTCGATGGTTTTTACCGCGAGCTGCTGGCACGTGATCGGTTGGAAACGACCTGCATCGGTCATGGCGTCGCCCTTCCCCACGCCCGCACCGAGCACGTGAATTCGATCGCGTTGGTGATTGGCCGCAGCGACACCGGAATTCATTTTGGCGACAAGCCGGATGAAAACGTCCGGCTACTTTTCATGCTCGGCACGCCGAAGACCAACCCTGGCGACTACCTCGCGGTGGTGAGTGCTTTGTGCAAGCTGCTCAAGGCCGAGGCCAACCGCACCGCATTTTTTGCCGCTGCCACGCCGGAAGAATTCATCGCGGCGGTCGTCGACGCCGAATCGAAACTGGCTCTGCCGGCGGGCGCGTGAAGGCTGGTATCGCGCGGTGTTTCAGGCGGCATTTTTGCAGTTTTGAAACCCAGGCTAAAGCGCCGCGCGCGATGTTCGCGCCGCCGCCTCAAATCGCATCGAAGCCGATGCTAAACAGCAGGCGCAAGCTCCGGCAAAGTTCGGGCTGAATCCGAGGTCGAACGGTAGCCACCGAGCCGAAGCGCCGGCTCATTTGCCTCGCCGACACGATCGTTGTCCCGACTATCCGTGCCATATTTCCCACGCCGGCCCGCTCATTATCGGCTCGCGTGAACATCATCACCCAACCCATCCCCGCTCCCGCGCCATGATCCATTCGTTCATTTTCAGCGAAGGCAAACTGGTCAGCCGCGATCTTGAAATCGAAGCGCTGCGGCTCGTGCATGGCGACAAAGGCCTCGTCCTTTGGGTTGATCTGGATCAACCCACCGACGAAGAAAGCAAGGCGATCCTTGAGGGCGTTTTCGCGTTTCACCCGCTGGCCATCGAGGACTGCCTGACGCCGAGCCCGCTGCCGAAAATCGAGGATTACGACGACTACCTCTTCATGGTGACGCATGCGGTCGACTTTTCGCGCACCGACAAGTTCGCCACCACGGAGCTCGACCTTTTTCTCGGCAAGGAATTTCTCGTCACCTTTCACCGCTCACCGCTCCGGTCCGTCACGACCGCGCTCGAACGCGTGGCCAAAAGTACCGCCCGCGGTCCCGACCGGCTCGCGCATACCTTGCTCGACCATTTGGTGGACAACTACCAGCCGGTCATGGACGAACTCCGCGGGGAATTGGAAGAGCTCGAGGAAAACGTGCTTTCCCAAGCGTCCGCCCAGAAAAAACTGGTCAATGAACTGCTGGCCGTCCGCGGCGATTTCTCGCGGTTGCGCCACATCGTGCGTCCGCAACGCGACGTCATCGACCGGCTGGCCCGCGGTGACAGCAAATTCATCCGCCCGGTCCTGCTCCCGTATTATCGCGATCTGCGCGACAACCTCGCCCGGCTCGAGGACACCGCGATGAATTATCACGAGCGCCTCATGATGGCCTTCGACATTTACCTTAACAAAGCCGCGTTCGAGGCCAACGAAGGCATCAAGTTTCTCACCGCGCTCACCGCCGTCACGCTGCCCGCGGTACTCGTCGGCGGATGGTACGGGATGAACTTCGACTCGATGCCCGAACTGAAATCGCCCCACGGCTACCTTTACGCGTGCGCCCTGACCTTAGTTTCAACGCTGCTGATGATCGTTTATTTGAAGAAGAAAAAGTGGTTCTAGAATCTTCGGGAAAAGTCTAGCGGCGGCGCTGGTCGCGGAGATGAAGAAGGCCGCGCGATCGGTTCCCGTCAGAACACGGCTTCACGCCGGGACGACGGCCGGCCCCAAAGCTTCGCCGGCGCCGCGGTTGACGGCCTGACCGGCGGCCACCGGCTCTAGCGGCCACACGGCGACGTCCGCGGCGTTCGAGCTCACGACGTGATCCGGCGCACCACCAGCGCCCTTCAGGCCGGCGAGATCCAGCATCGTGTCGTCCCAGACGGGCACGACGGCGGCGCCGATTTGATAGGGAGCATGGTGCACACGCCCCGTGAGCAACCGCCCTTGGGGAGCGTCCCACGCGAAAAGCCGGTAACGTTCCACCAAGAAAAATTCCAAGCTGCCGGGCTGGGCCTCGTGACGTTCATGGGCCGGCGGACCGCGATATACGAACCGAGTCGCGGACTCTACCGGCCCGGCCCGCCGAGTAGCCCGGAAGTCCACTTCGCCCGTCGCCGGGTCGATCGTCGCGCTCATCGCCGCGTGTTCGTAGGGCAGATGAAACAACGTTCGCGCCACTTTCACGGCAAGCCACCGATTGCAATCGAGCGAGTAGAACCAAACGCCGGGCCGGCCTTCGGCGTCGTGAACGTAAGTGCGCACATTTAGCTCCAGAAAATCCGAAAAAAACGGAACGGCAGGCAGTCCCCGCGGCCGGACCCGCTGCATAAAAAACGGCACCACGCCGATCCATGCGCGACCGTCGTGGACATCGACCCTCAATCCCGGCGGGAGCGTGCGTTGAATCTCAACTGGGTCCCAAGCCCAGTGCAGAAACAAAAGATGCCCCCAGGACTGTCGCATGACCGGCTCTCCGTGGGGACGTGTCCGCTCGGCGAGACGTTGGTCTAGAGTCGGCGTGGCCATGACGCTACTGAGACCAATTTTGGTCGAGGTCGCAACCGGGAGTCGGGTTAATTGTGAGACCTTGAGCGCCTCGAACGAGGTCGGGGGGCGTTAGCCCTCACGCCCCGGCGGGGCCCGCCGGCGTGGTGGGCAGCGGCGCAATAACCATCCCTCCCTTCGGGACGTTTCCTGCTGAAGAACCTGATGCGGCGATCGTCACACCTGTTCTTGCCGCGCGGGGCGGGCGACTTACAACTCAAGCGATGATCGGACTTCAGGAAGGAGCTTCGGCCCGTAAAAAGAAACCCGCTGAACGGGTCTACGCTCTCCGCCTTACGGTGGTGGGAGCGGAGCCACGCATCTGGCGACGTTTGCTCGTGCGCGAAACGATGTGGCTCTCCCGCCTGCACGATAGCATCCAGATCGTGTTCGACTGGTTCGACTATCAGACCCACGCGTTCAATCTCGACGACCTCCGTTTCGGAAATCCGTTGAAGCGGGAGGACATTAACATCGAGGACGATCGCGATGTCGCGCTCGCAGATCTGGATCCGGAGACCCGCGAGCGTTTCACCTACAGTTATCATTTCGGCGAAGGCTGGCAGGTGGAGATAAAAATTGAAAAGGCCCTCGCGCTCGCGAAGGGCCAGTCCTACCCGGCCTGCCTAGCCGGTGAACGCGCGGGTCCGCCGGAAGATTGCGGCGGACTTGAAGCCTACCACGACATGCTCGCGTGCTTGAAAGAGCCCGACACCGACCTCGGCCGGGAATGGCGCGAATGGGTCGGCCCCGACTACGATGCCGCGTCGTGCGATCTGGAAAAAATCAACAAGGCGCTGAAGCGCTTGGGCAAGTAAGGACGCGGTCCGCGACCAGCTCCGAACCTGCGGAGCGTTGCGCGACGGACGCGCTTTGACCCGCCCCTACAACGGTTCAATCAAAAGCGCGGCGGCGAACGACGTGACCGCAGGCATCCCGGCCCGCCGCCGCACGAAACGGCCGTGCGTCGATTCAGCTCCAGTCGGTTTTTGGCCACCACGCATCAGTCCCCACGAGCGCGATCGACCAGAAAGATAAAGACCCATCCGGATTTTCAAAATTCATCTAAGAATCGGCGAGGTCTTCGATTCCATTTACCGTCAAAAAATAGCCGCGCTGAGCCACCGACCCCAGTCCGCGCGTCGAACCGCCTCACGACAAAATATGAGGCCGCCAGCCGCCCAGAGAGTTAAAGATCAATTCTGGTTGTCGCCCGATGCCAGTCGCGTGACCTTGCCCCGTCATGACGATCGACTCCGCCGACTTGCTCGAACGTTTTCTGCGCTACGTCCAAATCGACACCCGCAGCGATGCCCATGCAACGACCACGCCGAGCACGCCCGGCCAATGGAATCTGTTGCGGCTGCTCGCGGCCGAACTGCGCACGCTCGGCGCTGAGGAAATCACGCTCACGCCCCACGGTTACGTCCTCGCGACGATTCCCGCGACCTCCCCTCGCCCCGTGCCGGTGATCGCTTGGTGCGCGCACGTGGACACCGCCACCAACCTGCCGGGCGCCGCGAAGCCGATCGTCCACCGCAACTATTCGGGCCAGCCGATCGTGCTCCCCGACGATCCGGCGCAACAACTCACGCTCGAAACCACGCCCCATCTGCGCGGAGCACTGGGTCACGATCTCATCACCGCCAGCGGCACCACCCTCCTCGGCGCCGACGACAAAGCTGGCGTCGCGACGGTCATGTCCGCCGTGCGCCACCTGCTGCATCATCCCGAAATTCCGCACGGGCGCATCCGGGTGTGCTTCAATCCCGACGAGGAAATCGCCGCCGGCATGGCGCACCTCGACCTGGCCGAACTTGCCGCCAGCGTGGCGTACACGCTCGACGGCGAATCCCCGGGAGAAATCGACTACGAGACGTTTAGCGCCGACGGCGCACGGCTGGAAATCCACGGGGTCGCCGCGCACCCTGGCTGGGCGCGTGGCACCATGATCAACGCGCTCCGCCTCGCAGGCCGGTTTCTCGCCGCGCTTCCCGCCGAGCTCTCGCCAGAGCGGACCGGTGAACGCGACGGATTTATCCATCCGGTCGAATGCAATGGCTCAGCCGAACACGCGACCGTCGAGCTGATCCTGCGCGACTTCGAACTGACGGGCCTCGCGCAACAGCACAAGGTGCTCGAAGAAATCGTCGCCGAATTGCGCGCCGCCGCGCCCCGCGCGCAACTCAAGCTCACGTTCACCGAGCAGTACCGCAACATGCGTTACGGTCTCGAGCGCGATATGCGTCCAGTTGAATTCGCCCGTGAAGCCCTGCTTCGGGCGGGCCTCACACCGCGGTCGCAGGCCATCCGCGGCGGCACCGATGGTTCCAACCTGACCGCGCGCGGCCTTCCCACGCCGAATCTTTTTTGCGGCATGCACGAAGTCCACAGTCCCCGCGAATGGGTCAGTTTGCAGGACATGACCAAATCGGTCGAAACCCTGGTGCACCTCTCGCAAGTGTGGGCCGAACGCGGTTAGAGCCTGGCCGAAAAACCCTCCGCCCGCAGGTCCGCGCACTTGCGCGCGCCCTTCGACCCGGAGCGCGCGCCGGGGGCGGGGTGTCGGCCTCAACCGCCGCAAAATTCAGCGCCGCACTGCCGCCGCGAGCTCCGTGAGCAAACGCTCGTTTTGCTCCGGCGTACCCACCGTGATGCGCACCCACTCCGGTAGACCGTACATCTTCACCGGCCGCACGATTACGCCCTTCGCCTGCAAAGCGCCGAACACCCGCATCCCATCGCCCACTTTCACCAAAACAAAATTCGCGGCACTCGGCACCCACTCCAATCCCAACGCGCGGAAGCCCGCCTCCAGGCGCGCCATGCCCGCGCGATTTTCCCGGGCGCATTTTTCGGCAAACTCGCCGTCGTCGAGCGCAGCGAGCGCCGCAGCTTGGGCGATCGCGTTCACGTTGAACGGCTGGCGCACGCGATTGAGCAACGCCACCAGTTCTGCACTCGCATAGCCGTACCCGACCCGCAGCGATGCGAGCCCGTAGATCTTAGAAAACGTGCGCAGCCCAATCACCTTTCGGCCCTCGGCGATCAAGGGCCGCAAATCCATCGCGTCGGCCGGCGCGACGAATTCCGCGTAGGCCTCGTCAAAAACCGCGATCACATGCGGTGGCAGCGCACGAGCAAACGCCAGCAGGTCCGCCGCCGAATTGATCGTACCCGTGGGATTGTTGGGGCTGGCGACAAAGACCAGCTTCGTCCGCGGCGTGATCGCCCGCGCCATCGCCGGCAGATCGTGCGCCCAGTTCTTTAACGGCACCTCCACCACCTTCGCTCCGAACAGCAACGTCACCAGCTTGTAGACCACAAAAGCCGGACCACCGAAAACCACGTCATCGTCCGCACCGAGAAACACGTGGCCCAACAATTCGATGATCTCATTCGAGCCGTTGCCCACGACGAACTGGTCGGCACCGAGTCCGCGGACGGCGGCGAGCTTTTGCCGCAGCGCAAAGCAACCGCCGTCTGGATAGAGTTCACCGTGATCGAGCGCGTGCTTCGCGGCCGCGATCGCCCTTGGCGACGGACCCCACGGATTTTCGTTCGACGCCAGCTTGATAATACCCGCCGGGTCGAGTCCCAGCTCGCGCGCGACATCCTCAATGGGCTTGCCCGGTTCATAGACCGGTTGCGTGAGCACGGAGGGTTTGACCAGCGCTTCGAGTTTCATCCCCTCAGACGAACACCATTCGACTCCCACGCGAAAGCCCGAAATGAAGCGCATAGGCGGCGCCGCCTAAATCGGCTGCTGGGCGCCGCGTCCGTGACGCCTTGACCGCGGCGAAATCGGCGGCGCGACTCGCCTTAAAAATTCTCCTCAACCAGGGTGGAATTGGAGCCGAACGCGATTCAGGTTTCGACGCGGCCACGTTCGCGGTCGATGCCGCATTTTCGCTCGAGGAATCCAACTTCACGCGGGCCCTTTGCGTTCAGCCGCAGACGACGTAGCGGCCGGCGGCCCTGCCTGCCGGGTTAGGCGGCCTCGTTTCGGCCGGCCGGGACGCCGGCTGCTACAGAAACCGGCCACGGAAATACCTAAAACGCGCTAAACCTTCCGACTCGCCACGCGCACCCATTGCATGCCCGCCGCCTCGGCTGCGCGCATTCCGGGCTCCGCGTCTTCGAACACCAGGCAACGCGCAGGCGCGACGCCCATGCGTTGCGCCGCGAGTAAAAACATATCGGGCGCCGGCTTGCCATGCGTCACATCGTCAGCCGAAACCACGATGGGAAAAAGGTCCGATAAGCCGCTGCACTGAAGAGACTGCCGGACCACGTTGCGCGGTCCGCCCGACGCGATGGCCGTCGGATGCGTTTTCGCCACCTGACGGGCAAACGCAACTACGGGCTCAATCAAGCGCACCGCCGCCAGCTTCTCGACGAAGAGCCTTTCTTTTTCATGAAACACCGCCTCGGTGTCGATCGTGAGCTGGTAGTGCGCCGCGAACAGATCGGCGACGCGGCGCGTCGGCACGCCGCCGAGCGCATAAAACAAATCCTCGCTCAAGGTTTCCTTCAGACCCGCGCGCTGCATCGCCGCATCCCATGCAAGATAATGCACGGGCATCGAATCGATGAGCGTGCCATCGAGATCGAAAATATAGCCCGCGAATTCTCCGGCCGGAATCTCCAGATGCATAAAGGCGCGGACGCTCGCACGCCCACTCCCACTTTCAATCCTCAACTTCGAGCACGCCAAGGACTCCCGGAGGGCGGAGCTTCAAGCGCCTATCCGAATAACGAGTCCACGTCGGCCCACGCGCTGCCTCAAGGACGGCAAAACGCACACTCTGCGCCACCAAATCTTCGTTGGCCTGATACAGCGGACTCGGTCAACCGAGATGAATGCGGTTGCGCGTCCCGGCTCGAATCCTAGCTGTTCAGGGATGTCCGCCACCACTGAACCCGCCGCTATGCCGACGCAGGCCGCTGCACCGCTGCAGCGTCCGGTCGCGCGACCGGAGTTACTCGCTCCCGCCGGCGACTGGGAATGCGCGCGCGCGGCCGTGGAAAATGGCGCCGATGCGATCTATTTCGGCCTCGAGCGGTTCAACGCCCGCATGCGCGCGAAAAACTTCACGCAGGCGGATCTGCCGGCGCTGATGACGTTCCTCCACCGACGCGGCGTGCGCGGCTACGTCACGTTCAACACGCTCGTTTTCACCCAGGAACTTCCCGACGCCGAAGAATATCTCCGTACAATCATCGCCGCAGGCGTCGACGCCGCGATTGTCCAGGACGTCGGCATCTGCCGCATGATTCGCGCGCTCTCACCGGATTTCCCGATCCATACGTCGACGCAAATGACCGTGACCAGCGCCGCCGGCGTAGACTTCGCCCGCGACCTCGGCGCCAACCTTGTCGTCCTTGCGCGCGAGAATTCGATCGCCGAGATCGAGAAAATCCAAGCCGCGCAAATCTCCGCCGCCGCTGCGCTTCCGCTGGAAGTGTTCGTGCACGGCGCCCTCTGCGTGGCGTACTCCGGCCAATGCCTCACAAGCGAATCCCTCGGTGGCCGCTCGGCCAATCGCGGCGAATGCGCCCAAGCCTGTCGCCTGCCTTACGATCTCATTTCGGACGGTGAGAAAGTCGATCTCGGCGACCGCCGTTACCTGCTCAGCCCGCAAGATCTCGCGGGGCTCGATGTCTTGCCCGAACTCGTCCGCGTCGGGATCGCGTCGTTGAAAATCGAAGGCCGGCTGAAATCACCCGAGTACGTCGCAAGCATCACGCGCGTGTACCGCCAAGCCTTGGACAAGGTCATGCTCGAACGCGGGAGCGCCGCCCCCGCATCGCCCGCCTCCGACCGCGCCCACTACGAACTCCAGATGGCGTTCTCCCGCGGCCAGTACACCGGCTGGTTTCGCGGGATCAATAACCAGGAACTCGCGCACGGCCGGTTCGGGACGAAGCGCGGCGTACTCCTCGGCGAAATCAGACGCGTGGCCGGCGAATCGATTTCCCTCGCCCTCGCCGCTCCACTGAAGCCCGGCGACGGCGTGGTCTTCGATGCCGGCAATCCCGCGGAACGCGAGGAAGGCGGCCGCGTTTATCAAGTCGAGGCCGCCCGCGATGCCGCGGGCGAAACCTCCCTGCGCTTCGGTCAGGGCGACATCGACTGGCGTCGCGTGCGCGCCGGCCAGCTGGTCTGGAAAACCAACGACCCCGCACTCGACCGCGAGCTGCGGGGCACGTTCGAAGGCGAAAAAATCCGCTTCCAACGCCCGATCGATCTCGAAGTCCATGGTCACGCCGGTTCACCGCTCACGCTCATCGCGCGCGACGCGCACGGCCACGTCGCACAAAGCACCTCCGCGCTTCCGCTGACTGCCGCGGAAAACCAGCCGCTCACCACCGAACGGCTTCGCGATCAACTCGGCCGGCTCGGCGCCACGCCGTTCGCACTTGGCGCGTTGAAAAATCTCCTCGAGGGCGAAGTCATCCTTCCCCTCAGCGAACTCAACCGTCTCCGCCGCGAAACCATCGCCGCGCTCGAAACGCTCGCCGCCCAGCCCACGCGCTGGGCCCTCGCCCCTCGGACCCCGCAGCCTTCGCCTTCCCGCGTTCAAAATGGTGCCGCGCCGACGGACGCGTCGCCCGAACTGGTCATCGTCGTTCGCAGTCTCGAACAGCTCGATGCCGCGCTCACCTGCCCGGGCATCGTCACGGTGTACTGCGAATTCGAAAACCCGAAGCACTACCGCGACGCAGTCCAACGCTTCCGCGCCTGGCAAACTCAAGGCGGCGAAAACCAGCAGACCAACGCCGAAACTTCGCGTGCGCCGAGCAGCATCTGGGTCGCGGCGCCACGGATCTTCAAACCGGGCGAGGAATGGATCCTCAAGCAGGTGCGTTCGTCGGAGGCCGACGGTTATCTCGTCCGCAACTACGATCATCTCGCGTTTTTTGCCGCCGACCGCAAACGCGGCGATTTCTCGCTCAACGTCGCGAACCCGCTCACCGCCGCGCATTTTATCGAGCGCCACGGACTCGAGCGCGTGACGGCCAGCTACGATCTTAACATCACTCAGCTCGAAGCGCTGCTCGGCGCGGCGCCGGGCCACTGGTTCGACCTCACGATTCACCAGCACATGCCGATGT
This sequence comes from uncultured Opitutia bacterium, assembly GCA_903919985.1. Taxonomy (GTDB): domain Bacteria; phylum Verrucomicrobiota; class Verrucomicrobiia; order Opitutales; family Opitutaceae; genus Tous-C4FEB. Next base: position 16,241 of record CAIXKG010000116.1, read on the forward strand.
TTCACATGGAGCACTGCGTGTTCTGCGCGTTTCTCTCCTCCGGCAAGGACTACCGCGACTGCGGCCGCCCGTGCGACACGCACCGCGTGGCCTTGCGCGATCGCGTCGGCGCGGATCTTCCACTCAAGGCCGACGCCGGCTGCCGCAACACCGTCTACAACAACCGGGCTCAAACCGGCGCCGACTACGTGGCCCGCCTCATCGAACTCGGCGCGCGCCATTTCCGGGTCGAGTTTGTAAATGAACGTCCCGACGACGTGGTCCGCACGATCACGCGCTACCAGCAACTCATCCGCGGCGAAATCACCGGCGCCGATGTCTGGCGCGAACTAAAATTGATCAACCAGCTCGGCGTCACCCGCGGCCAGATGGAAACCGCACCGCAGTTCATCGCGAAGAAAAAGTAGGAGGGCCGATTAGCGCGGCGCATCAGACCGCGCTCCGGATGCGAACCCGTCCAACTCGGAGCGCGGTCTGACGCCTCGCGCTACGTCGCAAATCGCCAGCTCACTTCGGACGCTGGATCAACTCCACTTCGTAGCCTTCCGGCGCGTCGATAAAGGCGATCACGCCGCCGTTCTTCATCGGCGTCGGTCCATCGCTCAGCGGATAACCTTTCCTCGTCATCTCGGCCGCGTACGCCACCAGATCATCGACCTCGAACGCGAGGTGCATCAGATCCGACTGCACCTGCACCGCCGGTGAGCCGGGCGGCATCTGACACAGCTCGATTTCCTCGTCGCTATTCGGCGTCGCAAGGAACGCGAGCTGGGCCCCGCGCGGCGACGTATTCCGGCGCGCGACTTTCAAGCCGAGCGCCTCGTAGAATTTCACCGTGCGCTCCAGATCGTTGACGCGCATGCGCGTGTGCAGAAGTTTTTTGATCATGACGATCCGAGGCTGAAAACTTTCTTCCGCGTCGCCAACGTCATTTCTCGCGCCCACGTTTTTCCGCTCCACCCCATGCGCTTTTTCCCTGCTTGTCTGCTCGCCGCCACGCTCGGCCTCGGTCTCCACGCTGCGCCGATCGACCGCCAGGCCCTCGTCAGCCGGCACAATCCCGTGATCACCGACGTCGATCCTTGGGCCCCGCTATCGGTGGGCAACGGCCGGTTCGCGTTCACGGCCGATGTCACCGGTCTCCAGACCTTCGGCGATGACTACTACGCGAAGGGCATTCCGCTCGAAACGCTCGCGCGTTGGGCCTGGCACACCAACGCGAATCCAAACGGTTACCAACTCTCCGACGCGAACCACGACTACACCTCGTACGGAAAAACCGTCGGTTACCCGATGGTCCAAAGCGGGCCCGCCGGCATGTGGCTCCGCGAGAATCCGCAGGACGTGCCCATCGGCCAGCTCGCGCTCGACTTCACCCGCGACTCCGGGGCCCCACTCGCGCCGAACGATATCAGCGCGATCAACCAAACGCTCGATCTCTGGTCCGGCACAACCACGAGCCATTACACGCTCGCCGGCGCGCCGGTCACCGTCGTGGTCGCATGCGATCCAGCCAGCGACACCATCGCCGTCCGCCTGAGTTCACCGTTGGTGGCCGCGGGTAAACTCGGCGTGCGCGTGGCCTTTCCCCGGGCGCATGACATTCGCACGAAAAATAATCCGGCGCTCGATTGGACCAAGCCGGAGGCGCACACCACCACGGTGGTCCGTCAAACCGATCGCGCCCTCAACCTTTCACGCGCGATCGACGCCACTCACTACCAATCGTCCATCGTCGCGACCGGCCCCGTGAATTTCACCGCGGATGGCCCGCACGCCTTTCGGATTCGTTCGGTTTCCGGCGACACGCTCGAGTTCACCCTCGGATTTGTCGCCGAAGGAACGTTGGCCGCCGTGACTCCGAGTTCCATTCGGACCGCCAGCGCCCAATATTGGGAAAAATTTTGGCGCTCGGGCGGCGCCATCGATTTCTCAGGCAGCAAGGATCTGCGCGCGAGCGAACTCGAGCGGCGCGTCGTGCTCTCGCAATATCTGACCGCGATCCAGTTCGCCGGCGATTTCCCGCCCCAGGAAAGCGGGCTCACCAACAGCACGTGGTACGGCAAGCATCACACCGAGATGATCTGGTGGCACGCCGCGCACTTCGCGCTTTGGGGCCGCGACTCATTTCTCGCGAAAAATCTCGAATGGTACCAACGGAGCCTACCGGTCGCCCGCGCCATCGCCGAGGGGCGAGGTCTGCGCGGCGCGCGCTGGCCGAAGATGATCGGACCCGACGGACGCGAAAGCCCGGTGGCAACCCGCTCATAATCTGGAATCAACCCCACGTCATCCATCTCTCCGAACTCCTGTACCGCAACACGCCCGCGCCGGCCACGCTCGCGCGTTATCGCGAGCTCGTGTTCGAGACGGCCGAGTGCATGGCGTCGATGCTGCATTGGGACGAAAAGCGCGGGTGTTATCTCCTCGGGCCGCCGCTTTGGATCGCGCAGGAAATCTACGATCAGGCGACCAGCATGAATCCAACCTACGAGCTCAGCTACTGGGCGCGCGGACTGGAAATCGCGCAGCAATGGCGCGAGCGACTCGGCCTCCCGCGGAATCCCGAATGGGAAAAAATGCGCACGCATATGGCGCCGCTACCGCAAAAGGACGGACGTTACGTCGCACTCGAATCCACGCCGGATACGTGGGACAACAAAGACAGCCGTCACGACCATCCATCGTTTCTGATGGCGCTGGGCCAGCTGCCGGGCGACGGCGTGGATCGAGCCGTCATGCGCCGCACGCTCGACGCCACGCTCGCGACGTGGGATTGGGAAACGAAAATCTGGGGCTGGGATTATCCGATGATCGCAATGACCGCCGCGCGACTCGGCGCGCCGCAGCAAGCCGTCGACATCCTGCTCAAGAATGGCCCGAACAACGCCTACAAGGCCAACGGCCACAATCCGCAGCGCGGCGATCTGCCGGTCTATCTGCCGGGCAATGGCGCGTTGCTCGCGGCCGTCGCCCTCATGGCCGGCGGCTGGGATGGCGCGCCCGCCGGCGATGCGCCAGGATTTCCACGCGACGGTTCGTGGGTCGTACACGCCGAAGGCTTGCATCCGCTGCCTTGAAGGCCCGCGCCCCGCGGTAGAGCCGTGTGGCCATAAAACGGTTTAGGGTCGCGGCCGGCGTCTCGGCCTGCCGGGCACGGCGTTCGCGTTTCCGCAGGCCGGGACGCCTGCTACTACTTCGATAGCGGCTACGCTTTTGATTAAACCGCCCTGGAACTGGCGCGTTAACGACGACGGGCTCTACCTCACGGAGCACTGGTTCGGTTACGTTTGCGCTACAGCCGAATTAAAACTCGTTTTGCCCAGCTGGGGAAATAGCCTACTCCCTTTCGTCGTCCCCTCCTGTCGCAACCGCATGGCCTCGCGCTCCAAAAAGAAATCCTCGCCGCCGGCCCCCGTCTTTTTCGACCGTGAGCTGAGCTGGCTGGCTTTTAATCAACGCGTCCTCGCCCAGGCACAAAGCGACCGACATCCGCTGCTCGAACGCGTCCGTTTCCTCGCCATCGTCAGCTCCAACCTCGACGAATTTTTCGAGATTCGCGTCGCCGGACTCATTCAACAGACCGATTCCGGCCTCATCGAACCGAGTTCGGATGGCATGTCGCCCGGGGAGGCCCTGCGCCAGATCCACACCCTCGTCACCGAGATGGTGCGCCAGCAATACAACTGCTGGCACGACCAGCTTCTCCCCGCGCTCGCCGCCCAAGGCGTGCATTTTACCTCCGCCAAAGATCTTTCGCCGGCGGAACTCAAATGGGTTCGCGCCTATTTCCGTGACCAGGTTTATCCGGTCCTGACGCCGCTCGCGCTCGATCAGGCGCATCCGTTTCCGCAGCTCGGTAACAAGACGCTCAACGTCATCGTTTCGCTCGATAACCCCGACTCCCCGGAGATCGAAAAACTCATCGCGATCCTGCCCGTGCCGCGCATTTTGCCGCGCCTGGTCGTCATCGCCCCGAAAAAAGACGGACCGCAGCGCACCATTTTTCTCAGCGAGATCATCAAGCTCTGTGCGGGTGAACTTTTTCCCGGTTACACCGTCACCAGCGCCCACGCCTTCCGCGTCACCCGCAACAGCGATCTCTACATCGACGAGGAAGAATCCGCCAATCTCCTCAAAAAAATCGAAGACGAGCTGCGCAATCTCCGACGCGGCGCGGCCGTGCGGCTTGAGATTGAGGACGGCGTCGACGCCGAGATCTTTGCGAAATTGTGCGAGCATCTCGCCCTCGCCCAGGAATATGTTTTCCGCATCAACGGTCCGGTCAATCTGCTGCGGCTGCAGAGCCTCGCCGACATCGAGCGCTCCGACCTGAAATATCCGCCCTTTACGCCCGCCAACGCCACGCCGCTGGCGGATACCACGCGCATCTTCGATACGCTGCGCGACCAGGATGTGCTGCTGCATCATCCCTACGATTCGTTTCAACCCGTCGTCGATTTCGTCGAGCAGGCCGCGCGTGATCCCCAAGTGTTCGCCATCAAACAGACGTTCTATCGCACCAGCGGCGACTCGCCCTTGGTTCGCGCGCTCATCGAGGCCTCGAAAAACGGCAAGCAGGTCACCGCCCTAGTCGAACTGAAAGCCCGCTTTGACGAAGCGAACAATATTCAGTGGGCGAAGCAGCTCGAAGAAGCCGGCGTGCACGTCGTCTACGGTCTCGTCGGTCACAAGACGCACTGCAAACTCTGTCTCGTCGTCCGCCGCGAAGGCCGGCGGATGAAACACTACGCTCATCTGGGGACCGGCAACTACAACCCGCGTACGGCCCGGCTCTACACCGATCTCAGCTACTTCACCACGCGCGCCGGCATCACGAAGGACGTCGCGCAGCTGTTCAACACGCTCACCGGGTTTGGTCGTTCTCCCGTTTTCCGCCACCTGCTTGTGGCGCCCTACAATCTTCACCGGCGCATCGGCGAACTCATCCAACGCGAGGCGAAGAACGCCGCCGCCGGCAAACCCGCGCGCATCATCGCAAAGATGAACGCGCTCGTCGACCAAGCGACGATCGAATCCCTCTACGCCGCCTCCCAAGCCGGCGTGAAGATCGACCTCATTGTTCGCGGCGTCTGCTGTCTCGTCCCCGGCGTGAAGGGGCTCAGCGAAAACATCCGCGTGCGCAGTCTTGTCGGCCGTTTCCTCGAACACGCCCGCGCGATCTATTTCGAAAACGCCGGCGGCGAACCACTCATTCTTGCCGGCAGTGCCGACTGGATGCCGCGTAATTTTTTCCGCCGCATCGAAGTGGTCTTCCCGATCGACGATCCCGCATTGCGCCATTGGATGATCCGCGAATTTTTCCCAACCGAACTGCGCGACACGGCGAACGCCTATATCCTGCACGCCAGCGGCGCCTACTCACCGGCGCGGCACCGCCCGGGCGAGCCCGCCTTTTCCGTCCAGGCCCGCTGTATGGCGGCCGCGAGCAAACGCGCCGGCGGCTGAGCCGGTGCGTTTCCGGCGTAGAGCGCCTTTGCTCACGAGCTAGCGGGCGACTGGTTGTTGGCGGGGTGCCCTCACCCCGCAGCGGCGTCGCAAATGATCTCACGTCACGCGGGGTGCTGCATGAATCCGCCTACATTTTAGCCCAATCGATCCGTCCGCCTTGGGCTTGGTTGCAGCCTCATTTTCGATCGCCGGAATCCCAATCGCCCCGCGATCCTTCCGTTCTCAACGTCACGTCGTCAGCGCGTTTCATTCCGAATCCTGTTTTGCGCCCCACCGCGGTCCAATTCCCCTCCTTCTCATGCAACCGAAACCCCGCCGCTTTCTTTCTCTCTCTTTCGTTGTGCTTGGTCTCGCCGCCTCGGGCGCCCGCGCCGCCTCCGATCCTGTCGTCCCCGTCGGCTGGCTCGGCGGAACGCCCGCGCCCCTTCCAACCGGCGTCAGCTTCGGCGTTCCATGGCCGCGCGGCACGATGCCGAAAACGCAAGCGTTCGCGCTGACGACCGCCGACGGGAAATCGCTCCCGGTTCAAACCTGGCCGCTCGCCTACTGGCCCGACGGCTCACTGAAGTGGAGCGGCATCGCCACCGTCGCCGGCCCGACCAACCCAGGTGATTTCAAGCTCACGCCCGTCGCCGGCAACGTGGCCCCGGCCGCCACTAATCTCGGCGCGATCAAAGTCGTCACGAGCGACAACGCCTACGAAATCGACTCCGGCCGCGCCAAAATCCGTATTCCCAAAACCGGCGATCGTTTCATCGAATCGATTATCGTCGATGGCCGCGAAGTCGCCCGCGATGCGCGCCTCGTCTGCATCCTCCAAAACGGGCCGGACGGCGACGTCGATGCGGTGATGCCACGCGAACGCTACACGACCCACGTCCAAAACGTAACGCTCGAGCAATCGGGGCCCGTGCGCGCCGTCGTTAAAATCGAGGGTCAGCACCGTGGCACAAAAAGTCAGCGCGCTTGGCTGCCGTTCGTCGTGCGACTCTACGTTTATGCCGGACAGGAATCGGTGCGGATGGTGCACTCGTTTGTCTACGACGGCGACCAGGAGAAAGATTTTATTCGCGGCCTCGGCGTTACCTTCGCCGTACCGATGCGCGAAGAAGTGCAAAACCGTCACGTGCGTTTTTCCGGCGAAGGTCAGGGACTTTGGTCCGAGCCGATTCAACCGATGATCGGACGTGGCGGACGCTTCGTCGCCGATCCCGCCACGGGCGCCGACGTATATCCGACGCAAATCGACGGCCGGCGCGTGCCGAACAAAGCGCAGGTCGACCGACGCGGCCAAGGCTTTCTGAACGACTGGGCAGTGTGGGATGATTTCAAACTCATCCAGCCAAACGCCGATGGTTTCACCCTGGTCAAACGCACGAACCCCGCCAGCACGTGGCTCGCCGCCGGCTCGGGCAAACGGGCCTCCGGCTTGGTGTTTGTCGGCGACGTCAGCGGCGGACTCGGCGTGAGTTTGAAGAATTTCTGGCAATCCTATCCCGCCTCGCTCGAGGTGCAGAAAGCCAGTTCGCCCGCCGCGGAACTCACCGTGTGGCTCTGGTCGCCGGACGCACCCGCGATGGACATGCGCCACTACGATATTCGGGCGCACGGCCTCGAGGCCGTTTACGAAGATGTGCAACCGGGCTTCAGCACCGCAACCGGCGTGGCCCGCACCAGCGAGTTGACGATTTTCCCGACCGCCGCCGTTCCATCCAAGGAAGATACCGCAAAAATAGCCCAGATCGGCGCCGCGCCACCCTTGCTTCTCTGCACGCCGCAATATCTGCACGAGGCGCGCGCCTTCGGCGACTGGGGACTCGAGGATCGCTCGACGCCGGTAAAATCCGCGATCGAGCAACGCCTCGCCGCCACGCTTAATTTTTATCTCACGCAGCCCGGCCAGCACAATTGGTACGGTTTCTGGGATTTCGGCGACGTCATGCATTCGTACGACGATGAACGCCACACCTGGCGCTACGACCTCGGTGGCATGGCCTGGGACAACTCGGAACTCGGGACCGACATGTGGCTCTGGTACAGTTTCCTTCGCACCGGCCGCGCCGATGTGTTTCGCATGGCCGAGGCCATGACCCGTCACACCGGCGAAGTGGATTGTTATCACCTCGGCCAATTCGCCGGCTTGGGCTCACGTCACAACGTGCGCCACTGGGGCTGCGGCGCGAAGGAAGCGCGCATCAGCCAGGCGGCCTATCGGCGCTTCTATTATTATCTCACCACGGACGAGCGCGTGGGCGACGTGATGCGTGAAATGCTCAACGCCGATTACAAGACCGTCGACTACGACCCGATGCGGTTAGCGCAGCCGATTACGGCAGCCGAAAAGAAAATCGCTCCAACGCGGGTGCGCCTCGGGCCGGACTGGTTTGCGTTTGTCGGCAACTGGATGACCGAATGGGAACGCACCGGCGACACGAAGTGGCGCGATAAAATTATTGCCGGTGTGGAGAGCTTGAACGCGATGCCGCTCGGCCTCCGCAGCGGCAAGAATCTTGTCTACGGCTACGATCCCGCGACCGGAAAACTTTATCAGCTCAGCGCTGACGTCGGCACGTACAATCTGGCCACGATCATGGGCGGGGCGGAAGTCGTGTTTGAACTGAACATGATGCTCGACGATGCCCGCTGGAAAAAACTCTTCCTGCAATACTGCCGCCTCTACAGCGCCCCGAAGGACACGATCCTGCGCGACATGATCAGCGGCACCGAAGGTGCCGATGCTTCCTTCGTGCGCGACGGACGGCTCGCTTCCTACGTTTACCACGAGACCAAGAATGCCGCTTTCCTCCAAGCCGGCATCGACGCGTTGGTGCAAACCGGCCGCGGTGAACGCGCGCGCCCGGTACGACGCGTCGAAGGCGTCGCAACGCTGGAGCCGGTCGACGAAGGCCCGGGCAACACCAATGGCGCGGCGCAAACCGGTTTGGAAACCATCGCGATGCTCGGCCTAGTCGGAGATCGTTTGCCCACAAATTTTCCGCCCGCGCCGGAAGCCGGCAACACACCGGGACGCGGAGCACGGGGTCGCGGACGCGCCAGCCCGCCGCCGGCTGCGCCAATTCCGCCCCAGCCTGTCGCTCCATAATAAGTAGCGGAACGCGTGAGCGTTTCGTAGGAGATACGCCCCAGCCTCACGGCTTCCGCTACGCCCCAAACGTCCTTTTTAGACGCCCCACCCTAAAATCCAACCGCACCTCTTTTCAGCGATGACCCTTAAACTCCCTTCACGCGCCGCGGCGCTCGTCATTTTTTTTGGTGGCGCCGCGGCTTTCGCCCAGCCCACGCCTCCACCCGAATTGCAATGGCCTGCAGTCACCTCGGTCACCAAACCGTGGTCGCGCTGGTGGTGGCTTGGGAGTATCTCGACCGAAGCGGGCATGCGATCCGAGATGAAGAAATATGCGGACGCCGGGCTTGGCGGTCTTGAGATCACGCCGATCTACGGCGTTCGCGGCTACGAGCCACAGTTCATCAATTATCTTTCTTCGGCCTGGGTCGACCGGTTGAGCTTCGTCCTAAAAGAAGCGAAGACGCTCGACCTCGGCGTCGACATGTCCACCGGCACCGGCTGGCCGTTCGGCGGGACCTGGGTCGACGACGCGGACGCCGCAAAATATCTTGCCCACAAAAGTTTCACCGTCGCCGCCGGCCAGCGTCTCGCGGAACCCATCGCGCTCAAACAGGAGCAAATCCTGACTTTCGCCGGGCCCACCAAAGTTGAGATCACCGAGCTCAAACGCCCCCTGCGCACGAATCCCAATCTCCCCGAACTCGCGCTCAACCAAGTGCGTTTTCCGGACCTGTTGCCGTTGAAACTGCTGATGGCCTTTCCCGAAAAGGGCGGAGCGCCGGTCGATCTTACAAGCCGCGTGAACGGCAATGGCCAGCTCGACTGGACCGCGCCCGCCGATTCCGGCACGTGGACGCTCCATGGCGTTTTTACCGGCCTGCACGGCAAGATGGTCGAACGCGCCGGCCCCGGCTCCGAGGGCCCCGCGATCGATCACTTCTCGCACGAGGCCCTGCAAAAATACTTAAAGCATTTTGAGGACGCCTTCGTCGGGCACGACGTCAGCGGCCTGCGCGGCTACTTCAACGACTCCTACGAAGTCGACGACGCCAGCGGCGAGTCGAACTTCACCCCGCATTTCTTCGAGGAGTTCCAACGCCGGCGCGGCTACGATCTGCGTTTGGAATTGCCCGCGCTCTTCGCCACCGATGGCGGCGAAAAATCCTCCCGCGTGACGAGCGACTACCGCGAGACGATCTCCGACCTGCTGCTCGATGAGTTTACAGTTCCATGGCGCAAATGGGCGGAAAGCCGCGGTGCGATCACGCGCAACCAGGCGCACGGTTCGCCGGCCAACATTCTCGATCTCTACGCCGCGAGCAGCATTCCCGAACAGGAAGGCTC
>CAIXKG010000117.1 GCA_903919985.1 uncultured Opitutia bacterium
GCAACAGCCAGGCGGCGTGGCGCAACCTGTCCGAGGCGATGCGCGAGCGGCTACTGCTCGTGGTTTTGCTGACCATCGGCCGGCGCTTCCACGACTGCCGGCCCCCGGTGGCCGCATCGCATCTCGGGAGGATGATCAAAGTGCCGACTCAAATTCTCAACGAATGCCTAAACCGGCTGGTCGACCTGAAGCTGATCACGCCACTCCCCGCCGCCCGAAAAGACGATCCCACGGATCTGCTCTACCAACCGGCGCGGCCGTTGAACCGCATCACTCTGATCGATTTCAAACGGCTCGACGACAACTACGGCGACGATCCCACCGGCCGTTCGCTCGAACAACTCGATCCCATCCTCGTGCACTACAACCACGCGATGGATCAAATCGCCGAGCAGGATTTTATGCAGAAAACGCTCGAGCAGCATTTCTGCGACACGCCTTTCGAAGCATCGCATCCACCGATTCAGCCTATCGGCCGATCCTAGCGCGCAAAGCGCGCCGTTTAGCGTTTGGCGTTCCCCCGAAAGCCCAGGTGCACCACCAAAGCACGTGCGGCTTTCCTAACTCGAAACTCCAAGCCCGAACTCCGAACCTTAATTCGGGCGCCCTTCGGCGCCCGAATTCGCCCTTGCCACACCCCCAGCCCGACCTAGCGTCCCCACTTTTCCCCCCATGATTTCCTGGATTCAGCGCACCTTTCAGCAGCACTTCAAAGTCGTCTTCCTCGTGCTGCTGGTACTCACCATCATTTCGTTCGTATTCACGATCGGAGCCGGCGCCGGCATCGGCCGCGCCGATCGCACCGTGCTTAAACGGGAATTTTTCGGCTACAACCTGGGCTCTCAGGAAGATCAGGGCCGCCTCGTGGGCGACGCCGCCCTGAGCGCCAATCTGCAGGTGGGTTTCGCCCTCGAGGGCGAACAAATTCAGAGCTACGCTTTCCAGCGCGCGGCGGCCCTGCATCTGGCGGACGAGCTCCACATTCCCGCGCCGGGCACCGACGAAATCGCCGCCCAAATCAAAACACTCCGAGCCTTCGCCGGCGAGGACGGCCAGTTCGATGCCAAGCGCTACGCCACATTTCGCGACAACCTGAAAACAAATCCACGCGTCACTGAGACGGATATCGCCCGCATCCTCTCCGATGACGTTCGGGCCGATAAACTGCGGAAACTTCTCGCCGGTCCGGGCTACGTTCTGCCTACGGACATCAAGACCCAGATCGCGCAGGCCGATACGACTTGGACGCTCGCCGTCGCGACGGTCGACTATGCCGCGTTTAATCCCGCGATCACGCCAAGCGATGCGGACCTGACAAAATTTTTCGACGAGAATACGTTTCGCTACGAAATTGCGCCGCGTATCGCCACGACCTTTGTCGAGTTTCCCGCCGCGGCGTATCTGGGGCAAGTGAACGTCACCGAGCCCGAAGTGCGCGCTTTTTATGACAGCAATCCCGCGCGTTTCCCCGCCCCGGCGGCCGACCCCAAGGCGCCGGTGAAGATTGATCCCGCGGCCGATTACGCGGCGGTGCGCCCCCAAGTGGAAGCCGCGGTCAAACTCGAGCGTGCGCAACGCATCGCGAGCAAGGCCGGCAGCGATTTCATTTTCTCGCTCTACGAAAGCAAAGCCACGATGGACTCGCCGGCGCTGGCCAAGTTGCTGGCCGCCCAAAACCTCGCGCCGAGACCGCTCGCGCCCTTCACCCGCGAAGCCGGACCAGCGGAACTCGGCACCGCCGCCGCCGTCGTGGCCGGCGAAGCATTCAAGCTGAATAAAGACCGTTTCTATTCCGAGGCGCTTTCCATTCCCACGGGCAGCGTCGTGCTTTTCTGGAAAGAAACACTGCCCTCGCGCAAACCAGCGCTCACCGAGGTCCGCGCCAAAGTTTTGGCGGACTACATCGAGAACGAAAAGCGCAAGCGTTTCGTCGACCTAGGCCGCACGGTTCGCGCCGCGATCGAGACCCGCCTCAAAGCAGGCGATGCGTTCGACAAAGCCGCCGCCAACGCTGCTGGCACGGCCTCCACCAAAATCGAAACCAAGGCGATCGCCGCCTTCACGCTCCGCAACCGCCCGCAGGACCTCGATTTCACGCTGCTCGGCGCGCTTGAAACCATGGAAAAAGGTCAGCTCTCCGATATGGCGGTCACCGCCGACAAAGGCACGTTTGTTTACGCCGTGGACAAACAGAATCCCGATCTTAGCGAGTCCGGCCCGCGCTTCGCGGAAACACGCACGCAGATCGCCTCCTACAATTCGCGTGTGGCCTCAGACGCTTTTATCTCGGAGATCGTTGAAACTGAGCTCAAGCGTTCCGAGCCGAAACCTTAAGCGCGGCATTGGACTGGCAGGGCTCGTTGATTTCGTGGCGCGCCACCGTGACCGAGCCCACGGCGAAGTCGCGCTGCACCGTGCGACATCCGGCCTGCCGCGGATGGATCGGCCTTAATCCGTCCCCAGCCATCGCATCAGTCGACCAGCTAGCTAGCCCCATTTTTGCTCGTCGCCCGAAATCCATCTGCGTGAATCGAACCCATGCCGCTGTTCATGTATGCTTCGCTCACGCCGCCCTGCCGTCTGTGCGGCGAGGGGTTCGAGCATCGGCAGAGCGCAAAGTCTCCGCCGCTCGCCGCATGTTTGAAATGCGGACAAGCCGTGCGCCGCATGACAATTCAAGCCGTCAATTCACCGCAACTTTCCGCGCCACTGTCCGTCTCGCGCGCCAAACAAGCCGGTTTTACCCTCTTGAAACGCACCGCCGGCGGGGAGTTCGAAAAACAGTAACTTTCCGCCCGTGTTTGTGTTCTCAATAGCAACCTGCCGTTTCAATTTCAACTTCGCCATGCCACGCACCACCGCCCGCGCCACCGCCCTGCTTCTCCTCAGCTTCGCCGTACTAAAGCCTGTCTCGGCCCAAAGCCCCGCGCCCGCCGCTGCACCCGCTCCGCCCAGCGCCCCGACGACCGGGCCCGCCGCTCCCCTCGGAGCGCCGCTGACGCTCACGGAGTGCATCGCCCTCGCGATGAAGAAAAACTTCGACCTGCAAATCCAGGGATTTTCGACCGATATCGCCCGCGAAAATCTCGTGTCGGCCAAAGCCGCTTTTCTGCCGACGATCACCGCCTCGAGCCAGCGCGATCTTTCCCGCGGCACGCGAGCGGTCGGGCAAAATGACGGGTCCGTCCTGTTGATTCCCAGCGACAGCAACAACACGGTATTCAATGCGGGCATCAGCGAGCGCATCCTCGAGACCAACGGTACGGTGTCGATTGGCGGGCGCGTATCCCGCGCCTCCTCTTCTCAACGCCAGCCCTTCAGCAGCAGCACCACGTTTAGCGTCAATCAACCGCTGTTGAAAAACGCCGGTCCCGCCATCGCCACCGCCACGATCGAGCGCAGCAAACTCGGCTTGGGCATCGCCTATATCAACTATCGCAGCCGCGTACTGACCGTGATTCGCGACACCGAAAACGCTTACTACAACCTCGTCGCCGCCCGCGAAACCCTCCGCATCCGTCAACTCACCCTCGACCTCAACCAAAAGCTGTTCGAGGAGAATAAAACCAAGCGCACGACCGGCGTGATGACCGACCTCGACGTGCTGACCGCAGAATACGGTGTGGCCAATGCCCGCCGCGCCGTGGTCCAGGCCGAACAAACCGCCAGCGACCGCGAAGACACCCTGCTCAATCTGATCAACGTCCCCAACTTCGAATCGCGCCCCGGTCCAGTCTCATTCGAAGTCTACAAGGCGGACCCGATCTCGTTCGCCACATCGTACAAAATGGCGCGGGAAAACTACCCCGACACCATGTCGGCCGAGCAGACGATCAAGCAACTCGAGATCGATCTCGCCACGGCGAAGCGCAACCGACTGCCCACCCTCAATCTCACGGCTTCGCTGGGCTACAACACGGCCGACACCACCTACGGTGATGTCCTCACCCTCCGGCCCAACGACGCCGGTGACAATCGCTCCCTTGGCTTAACGTTCAACATGCCGTGGGGTATGAAGGCCGATCGCTCTGCTTACCGCACTGCGACGCTCAACCGCGACTCCCAGAAAGTCCGACTCGAACAGCTCGAACTCAGCCTGCTGGTGCAAGTCCGTACCGCGGTCCGCTCCGTTGAAGCCAACGCCGTCGCGGTCTCCCTAGCGGTTAAGGCGACCGAACTGTCGGCCCGCCAGTACGACCTCCAAAAAGCCCGCTTCGATGCCGGGCTCTCGACCAGCCGCCTCGTGCTGCAAGCGCAGGATGATTTGGAAACGGCGCGCTTCAACGAACTCAGCGCCAACCTGACCTTGCGCGGCGCGCTCGCCGAGCTGCAACGCCTCGAAGGCTCCTCAATCAAACGCTTCGGCGTCCAGCTCCCGGAATAATTTTCCGCGGAGGCCGTGGCCAGAGGGCAACCTTCGACCGCGCTTGGTTCGCGATCTGATCAAGCGCATGCCGTCGGGGCCCGAACTCCCGACGCCAACTTGATCCCGCGACTGCGATTCCGCACTCGCGCGCGTTACCGCATTTAAGCACGGTTTCAGGCCATGTCCCGCATTGCGCTTTGGGTTCGCTCCGCCCTCTGGCTCTGGTTTCTCGCCGCCGTGGCGGCCGGTTATTTTCTCGTGCTTCAGCGGATACCACCGCCGGCCACGCAGGCGATTCTTCTCGGTCTCACCGCCCTGACGCTCTCCGCCTATTTTCGCCTGGCCCCGCTTCGTGCCTGGGTCGACGCGCTCGATCCGCGCGCGCTCGTTCAGTTTCATCTGACCCGTTTCGTGGGAATTTATTTTCTGCTGCTCTACCGTCAGGGTGAACTGCCTTACGATTTTGCGGTGAAGGGCGGGATCGGCGACATCGTCGTCGCCATTTTCGCCAGCCTCCTGGTCTTTGCGCCTTTCGAAGAAACTCGGCGACTCCGCCTACTCGTTATCTGGAATGTCATCGGCCTGGTGGACATTCTTCTCGTGGTATTGACCGCGGTGCGCCTGAACCTGACCGATCCGTATCAAATGCGCGCGCTCACTCACCTGCCACTCAGCCTGCTGCCGACATTTTTGGTGCCGCTGATCATAGCGACCCACGTCATTCTTTTCGTCCGTCTCGGCACGAAAAGATAATGCGCGGTTAGGGCCGATTCGAAAAATTCTCCGACGCGTAGGGTAGCGCACTCAAGCGCCCTGGCCTACCGCGATTATTCCCCGGGATATCTGGATCGACTCTACGCGTGATTTCCCACGAACAGCGACTCCACGTCCCGCAGATCCTTCGCGGCGATCACACGGTGCGCCGGCAACTGTGTCCGAAACCACGTCCGCTGCTTCCGCACTAGCCCGCGCGTATTCTTGACGATCTCGCCCGCCAACTCGGCCGCGCCCAACCTTCCGTCGTCCATGGCCAACACCTCCCGGTA
>CAIXKG010000118.1 GCA_903919985.1 uncultured Opitutia bacterium
CCCGCGTTTCCCCTCGGAGTTCGCGGCGCGAAGCCGGTTTCGCACGTCAATTTGAAACAGCGCAGGGCCAGCTTCCGCGCCAGCGCGGCGCAGATGCCCTATTTAGAGCGCGCGTTTTTTTCAAGCGCCCAGCGCCCGCGGACTCACCAAGGCGTTCCAAGCCGGCTCGCACCTCTCTCAATCGGTGGCGGACAGGGTGGCGCATCGCAGCACCGGCTCTTTTTCGATCGCGTCGCGTAGCGCGGAACCACCGGTGCATTCGGCCAAACCCCGGTGGAAACCCATATGGCGCGGGTTGATCGAAAAGAGTACCGCGCAGATCGATCTTCCGGACAGTCGTCCCGCGGGAGGCTTGACTGCGCTGGACGTGCCCAACTCTGGTGTACCAGTAATTGGCTTTTTTCGCCCTGCCGCCCCACTCCGCGTTAGCCCCCAAAAACTTGTTCATGCGCCGTTGGTCCATCGCCTTTATTGTCAGTCTCGCGATCGCGATCAGTTATCTCGACCGCCAGACCCTGCCGTGGGCGATCAAGGCGATCCAAGCCGACATCCCGATCTCAAATCAGGTAAAGGCGTTTCTCGATTCCGCGTTTCTTATCACCTACGGCCTGATGTATCTTGGCGGCGGCTGGATGCTCGACCGGCTCGGCACGCGGCGCGGTTTTCTCGTGGTGATGATTTTTTGGTCCCTCGCCTGTGCGAGCCACGGTTTCGCCGGCGGAATCTTCATGCTCGCGGCGAGCCGGCTGCTCCTCGGCGTCGGCGAAGGCGGTGGATTTCCGGCCGCCACCCGCGCCGTCGCGGAATGGTTTCCGGTGCACGAACGCGCCACCGCCATGGGCATCGTCAATGCCGGCACGGCCGTCGGGGCGGTGATCGCCCCGCCTCTGATCGTGTTCGTGCTCACGCAAATCCACTGGCTCGATCTCGCGAGCTGGCGCTGGGTTTTCTTTCTGACCGGCGGCCTCGGGCTGGTTTGGGCCCTGTGGTGGTGGAAAACCTATTCACCGCCGCCAGAGTCGGTCGAAAGCGCAGCCGTCAGTTCAGCGCCCACTCCGACCATCACCGTCGGTGCGTTGCTGCAACACCGCGAAGTCTGGGGCGTCGTGCTTGCGAAGTTTCTTAGCGATGCGGCGTGGTATTTTTATTTGTTCTGGCTCCCCAAATACCTGTTCGATGCCCATCACTTCGATCTGAAGCAGGCGGGCTCGCTCGGCTGGATTCCCTACGCCGCGTCGGGCGTGGGCTGTCTCTGCGGCGGCGGACTTTCCAGCTGGCTCCTCGGCCGCGGCCACACCGTCAACCGCGCACGCAAGCTCGCCCTCGGGGCGAGCGCCGCGCTGATGCCTTGGGTCATGCTCGTGCCGCATGCGCCGTCAGTCGCGTGGGTGCTCGCGATTTTCAGCGTCGCATTTTTCGGCCAGCAATCGTGGTCGACCCTCGTGATGATTCTGCCCACCGACCTCGTACCCAAATCCGCCCTCGGCAAACTCGCCGGCCTCGTCGGTCTCGGCGGCGCCATGGGGGGAGTCGTTCTCGGCCAGCTCGCCGGCTGGCTCCTCGATCACGGCTTCAGTTACACCCCGGTGCTGATGATCGCGGGTTCGCTCCATCTGCTGGCGTTCGGCGTGATTTGCATCGCCATTCCCCGGCTCCAGCCCCTCCGTTTTTCGCCACTTTCCACCTGAAATGAAAATCACTGAAATCCGTACCCGCGTTGTCCAATGGAAAGGCAAGACCGTCCCCTTGCCCCCACATTTCTGCACCAACCCGATGGATGTCATCGCGCCCATGCTCACGCGGGCGACGATGGGCACGTTCACATTTCATGGCTGGGTGATCGTGGAAATTTTTACGGACGACGGTCTCGTGGGGATCGGCAACGCCGCCCTCTCGCCGCAAGTCACGAAGCAGGTCATCGATCTTTATCTGAAACCACTGCTCATCGGCGCTGATCCGTGGGACATCGAGTTTCTCTGGCAGCACATGTACCGGAAAACGATGGCGTTCGGCCGCAAGGGCATCGCCATGGTGGCGATCAGCGCGGTCGATATCGCCCTTTGGGATCTGCTCGGCAAAGCCGCGAAGCAACCCGTCTACCGCCTCCTCGGCGGCCGCACGAAGCCACGCATCCCGGTCTATTCGAGCCGTCTCTATTCCACGCCGCTCGAAGAACTCGCCCGCGAATCAGCCAAGTACAAAGCGGAAGGCTACAAAGCCATGAAGCTCCGCTTCGGCTGGGGTCCGGTCGACGGCGCCGAGGGCATGCAGCACAACGTCGCCTTGGTCCGTACCGTGCGCGAAACGGTCGGCGACGGCATCGACGTGATGGCCGACGCGTACATGGGCTGGAATCTCGACTACGCGAAGCGCATGATTCCGCTGCTGGAAAAATTTAACCTGCGCTGGCTCGAGGAAGCCGTCATCCCCGATGATATTCATGGCTATGCCGAGTTGAAAAAATGCGGACGCATCCCGATCTCCGGCGGCGAACACGAGTACACGATATTCGGTTTCCGCGAACTCATCGAGGCCCGCGCCGTTGACTACATCCAGTTCGACACGAATCGCGTCGGCGGTATCTCCGCCGCCCGCAAGATTGCCGCGCTCGCCGAGGCGCACCAGATCCCTGTGATACCGCACGCCGGCCAGATGCACAATTACCACATCGTCATGGCCAGCCTGAATTCCCCCATGGCGGAGTATTTCCCGCCGGTCGACGTCGAGGTCGGCAACGAACTCTTCTGGTATATCTTCAAGGGCGAGCCGGTCGCGAAGGATGGCTTCATCGATCTCGACGAAAAAATCCCGGGGCTCGGTCTCACGATCGACGAGGAGAAATTGAAACAGTTCGACGTCACCGGCTGACCGTCGTACTCCCGCTCATGACCCGCCTAGTCCAACTCCAAAACGGCGAAGAACGATGCGTCGCGCTCGTCGCCGAGCCGCGCCTCCTGCTGCTCGACGAATTCACCTCCATCCATGCGCTCGCGACCGCGGCGATCGCCGCGAACCAATCGCTGGTCGCCTTCATCCATTCCAAGCTCAGCGGGGAAACGCTGGTGTACGACGCGATCTACGCGGGGACGTGCGATTGGCGGTTGCTTGCGCCGATCGATCATCCCCTGGATCCGGCGCGGTGTCTCGTTTCGGGCACAGGGCTCACCCACCTCGGCAGCGCGAAAAATCGCGCCGCCATGCACGAGAAGAGCGACGCCGAACTCACGGACAGCATGAAAATGTTTCGCTGGGGCCTCGAAGGCGGCCGACCCGCGCGCGGCCAAGTCGGCAACGCGCCCGAGTGGTTTTACAAGGGCAGCGGGACCATCTTGCGCGCGCCGGGCGAAGCCCTCGACGTGCCGCCTTACGCGAACGACGGCGGCGAAGAAGCCGAGGTCGCGGGCGTTTACCTCATCGACGACGCCGGCCAGCCCCGCCGCATCGGCATGACCAACGCCAACGAATTCTCGGATCACAAATTCGAGAAGAAAAATTACCTCAATCTCGCCGGTTCCAAGATCCGCACCTGTTCCATCGGACCCGAACTGGTGATTGATCCGGCCTTCGACTCCGTGCCCGGCACCGTGACCATCGAGCGGGCGGGCCGCACCCTCTGGAAAAAAGAGATCGCCACCGGCGAGGCCGAGATGTGCCACAGCCTGGCCAACATGGAGCACCATCATTTCAAATTCGAAACCCACCGCCGGCCCGGCGATCTGCACGTCCACTATTATGGTGCGTGCGCGCTGAGTTTTGGCGAAGGCGTGGAGCTCGCCGACGGCGATACCATGATCGTCGAGTTTAAGGATTTTGGCCGCGCCCTGCGCAATCCGCTGCGCGTTTCGTCTGCCGCGGACACGCCCATCGTCGTTCGCGCCCTCACATGACCTCCACTCCCTCGCTACCTCGCGTCGCCTTTCTCGGCCTCGGCATCATGGGCATCGGCATGGCCCGACGTCTGCTCGGCGCGGGCTTTCCGCTCACCGTCTACAATCGCAATCGCGACAAAGCCGATTCTCTCGCGACCGCGGGCGCAACTGTGGCAACTTCACCGGCCGAGACCGCCGCTCAGGCCGCGATCGTTTTCTGCATGGTGGCCGACGACCACGCCTCCCGCGCCCTCTGGCTGGGGGAAAACGGCGCGCTCGCCGCCGCCGCGCCCGGCACCGTATTGGTCGACTGCAGCACGGTCAGCGTCAGCTGGATCAAGGAACTCGCCGCGGCCGCCACCGCGCACGGTTGCGAGCTCATCGACGCACCCGTCACCGGCAGCAAACCCCAGGCGGCAGCGGGCGAACTTTCCTTCCTCGCCGGCGGCTCGGCCCCGGCGCTCGAAAAAATCCGCCCCGCGTTGGCCGTGATGAGCCGCGCCGTCCACCACGTCGGTCCGACCGGCAGCGGCGCGTTGCTCAAGCTCATCAATAATTTTGTCTGCGGCGTGCAGGCCGCGTCGATCGCCGAAGCCATCGCCATGATCGAACACGGCGGACTCGACCGCACCAAGGCGCTCGAGCTCCTCTGTCTCGGCGCGCCCGGCAGTCCATTGGTGAAAACTTTTTCCGGCCGGATGACGGCGCAAACCTACGAGCCCAATTTCCTGCTCCGGCTCATGGCCAAGGACCTTGCTTACGCGCACGCCGAAGCCGCGCGTCTCTCCGTCGATCTCGCCACCGCGACCGCCGCACTCACCGTCTTTCAGCGCGCGATCGACGCCGGCTACGCAGAAAAAGATGTCTCCGCTGTTGTCGAACCGTTTCGAATCCGCTAGGCTCATTCTTATGTCTCTTCATCCCATCCTGATCGCCGGCCAGTGGCGCCCCGCCCAATCGACCGGTAGTTTTCATTCTGAAAATCCCGCCACGGGCGAGCCGATCTCCGGCGAATATCCCATCAGCGCCTGGGCGGATTGCGATGCCGCGCTCACCGCCGCGACGGCCGCCGCCGTCGCCCTGCGCACCACCGCGCCGGAAAAAATCGCCCACTTCCTCACCCGCTTCGCCGAGCGGATGGAGGCTCGCAAAGCCGAACTCGTCGACCTGGCTCACGCCGAAAGCGGCCTGCCCAAGGCTCCGCGCCTCGGCGACGTCGAGTTCCCCCGCACGACCGGACAGCTCCGTCAAGGCGCCGCCGCCGTGCTCGAAGGCTCGTGGGCACTGCCGACCATCGATGCCAAACTGAATATCCGCTCGACCCTCGCGGCCATCGGGCCGGTGTGGGTTTTCGGACCGAATAATTTCCCCTTCGCTTTCAACAGCGTCGCCGGCGGCGACTTCGTCGCGGCGATCGCCGCGGGGAATCCCGTCATCGCCAAAGCCAACTCCTCCCACCCCGGCGTCACGCGCGTGCTGGCCGAGGAAGCGTTCGCCGCCGTCGGCGAAGCCGGCCTGCACCCGGCGACCGTGCAGCTGATTTATCGCACCGGCCACGCCGACGGCGAACGTCTCGTGTCCGATGTCCGCACGGGCGCGACCGGCTACACCGGCAGCCGTCACGCGGGCTTGAAGCTCAAGGCCGCCGCCGACGCCACTGGCAAGCCGATCTATCTGGAGCTCTCCAGTGTGAACCCCGTCGTGATTCTCCCCGGCGCCCTCGCCGAGCGCGGCGTGAAACTGGCGGAAGAATTTGCCGGCAGCGCCTTGATGGGCTCCGGCCAGTTCTGCACGAGCCCGAGTTTGATCGTCCTGATCGCCGGCGACGCCGCCGAACAATTCATCCAGACCGCGGCCGCCCGGCTTCAAGCCGCGCCCGTCGCGCCTTTGCTGTCTTCCGCTGTGGCGCGCTCGCTCGCCGCAAGCGTGCAGACGCTGACGTCCGCCGGCGCCCAGGTTGTCACCGGTGGCACGCCCGTGGCCGCGCCCGGTTGTCGTTTCAATAACACCCTGCTGCGCGTGTCCGGCGCAGAATTTCTCGCCGCGCCGGCGAAGCTTCAGACCGAGGCGTTCGGCAACGCCTCGCTCGTCGTGACGGTGCGCGACGCCGCGCAAGCCGCCGAGGTCCTCACGCATCTCGAGGGCAATCTCACGGCGTGTGTTTATTCCGACACCGCCGGCTCCGACGACGCGCTCTACGCGAAACTCGAGCCGCTCCTGCGCGAACGTTGCGGCCGTTTGCTCAACGACAAGATGCCCACGGGGGTCGCGGTCAGCGCGGCGATGAATCACGGCGGTCCTTACCCGTCGACCGGCCATCCGGGTTTCACCGCCGTCGGCATTCCGGCAGCGTTGCGCCGCTTCGGCGTTTTGCAGTGCTACGACAATGTCCGCGCCACGCGCCTCCCGGCTGCGCTGCGCGACAAAAATCCGAATGGGAAAATGTGGCGTCTGATCGACGGCGCTTGGACCCAGCGTGACGTCGGCGCCTGACCAAAATTTTCCACCCGTTTCGTGGAAAATTTTCTGCGCTGAGCGCGCTGAGTTCGGACCTGGAGTTCACTGGAGGCAGCCCTGCTGTCCTCCTCTTTTGGACTCTGGGGCCGGGCTCCGTGACCTCTGTGGCCCGCGTCTTGGCTTGATGCAGGTGTAAATATTTTGGGCTAAAGCTTTTCTTCGGCCCTCATTTCCTCCCCGCTCGGACATCATCAAGCCCTCTCCATCTGGTTGGTGTTTGTATCGCGGCTGGACCGCGTTGTAGCCGAAAGCGCTGCGGCGCCAGTCGTGGCTTTGCCTCTCAGCGCGCAGCCAACGGAGAAATTCCTAGAAGAAGCGGACGGTCGTGCAGACCGGACCGGCGACCCTGCGAACCGCGCAATCGCGGTGCCGATATTGTTGCGGCAAAGACCTTCGCTCCACCCGTCGGACGGCACCGGTATTCGAACCGTCCGCTATTTGGTAACGTGGCTGGATTGATTCCGGGCGACGAGTTCTCCCAACCCCTGAAAAGTTCGTGGCACTTCACGTCTGTCTTGAGGGTCACGTGTGATTCTTTGTCTGAAACCAAAACCTATGAACCGTAAACTACCAACCCTGACCTGTCGCACGCTTTCGTGCACGCTCGCGGCGATGCTCACCTTGAGTGTCGCGTCCGCCTTCGGCCAAGCCGCCGATTCCTCCAAAGACACGATTCGGCTGCCCGAATTCACCATCAAAGAAGATCCGGCGAATCCCTACGTCTCCAAGCAGGCGCTTTCCGGCACGCGCGTCGCGATGGCGATTCAAGATATTCCCCAGACGGTCTCGATCGTGACCAGCGCGTTCATCGAAGACTCGATGAGCCAGCGCATGCTCGATGCGGCCAAATACATCACGCCGGTCGTGGAATCCACGCTCCCCGTCGGTGGCGACCGTTATACGATCCGCGGTTTTCAGGTCTCCCACGAGTTCATCGACGGCATGGTGATCTCCGGTGAAGACGGTTACAGCATGTCGATCGCGCCCTATAACATCGACCGCGTCGAAATCATCAAAGGCCCGAACGCCATTCTCGTCCCCGGCGGCGCTCCTGGCGGCCAGTTCAACCCGATCACGAAGTCGCCGATCATGAAAAATCAGCAGTCAGCCACGCTCGAGGTTTCGGAGTACTTCGGAAATGCAATCAGCACCGACATCAATCGCGTCATTTCGGCCAATAAAGGCGTCGCGGTCCGCATGGTCGCGGCCTATTGGGACAGCCACGGTTACCAGAAGAATAGTTTCCGTCGCGGCTACGAGTTTGCCCCGTCGGTGAGCTGGCAGCTTTCCCCGACCACCAAGGTCGTGCTCAAGGGCGAGTTTGTCCAAAATCGGGAAATCGCGGGCCTCGGCGTTCCGATTGATCCGAGCGTTGGCAGCGACGGCTACGCCGTCATCGCCAAGGGACTGCCCCGGAACTGGTCCTTCGGCAGCGACAACGATTTTCGCCATCGCCGTACGGATCGGGTGACCTTGGAAATCCTCTCGACGCTCAGCGATCACATCACCTCCCGCTTGATGCTGTCGGGTGACCATATCTCCCGCGAAGATCAAGGCGGCACCAGCGCCGCGATCTTCACGCCCGATCCCGTGACGGGCTCGCTGGTGGCGTTCAATCCCACCCGCAATCCCTACACCGGCAAATATGAGCCGGGCGTGGTATGGGCCGTGGACAATTCCGGCCCGACGGCGATCGCGACTTCGAAGCTCGTCCCTCTCCCCGATCCAAGCACGTATGTCTTCCGGCGCATCAACGGCAGCGATCATCTCTATTACAACGAGGTTCATCTCCGCGATGACTACGCCGGAAAGTTCGACAACGAGCTTTTCAAATCGACCACCATCGCCGGCCTCGCCGCGAATTTCTCCAAGACAAAATGGCGGAGCTTCGTCGGTCAGTCGCAAGGACCAGACGTACTAAACACGAATCTGAATGCGATCACCTATATCCCGTATGCCTACGTCGAGCCAGCGCGTCCCGCCAGCGGTCAGAACAAGACCGCCAAATTGGAAGAGATGCAGTTCTACGTCTATGAAACGTTGAGCTTCCTGCAGGATCGTTTGCTGATCTCGGGCGGCGCATCGCGCTATTTCGGCCAGCTTACCCGCACCGACAGCAGCGGCGTCCAGCCGATCGCGACGGTAAGCCGCGTCGATTCCACCGGCGCAGCCCAGGTGATCAACGTCCCGGCGTTCAATATCAGCACGAATGCCACCAGCTACGGCATCGTACTCAAGCCGATCAAAGAAGTGGGCGTATTCTACAGCCGCAATAGCTCGGGTGAAACGATGCCCGGCTCGTTGCAGGCGGGTAATTCCGGCCTCTTGCCGCCCTTCAAGGCGACCAACGGCACGCAGGACGAATACGGCGTGAAGACGTCCTTCCTGAAGGACACGCTCACGTTGTCCATTGCGCACTTTAATATCTCGCAGACGAACTACGCGGTTCCGAACAGCGAATATTACACGTTGGTTTCGCAGGGTAATCAGGCCGCGGCCAACCTCCTCTCGACCAGCACTTATCTCGATGTGACTTCGAAGGGCTGGGAAATCGAAGGCAGCTACGCGGTAAATCAAAACCTCAGCATCATCGGCAACGCCTCTAAGTTCAAATACCGCCAGCCGACGGGCGTTCGCATTCGCGCCGTACCCGATAACATCGCCGCCATCTACGTGGATTATCGTTTCACGGACGGCGCGTTGAAGGGCTTCGGCTTTAACGTCGGCGTCGACTACAAGAGCGACATGGTCGGCGAGAGCGTCAGCGCCCTCACCACCACGAAACCTCTCGCCGGAGTCGCCGGGAATGGCTTCGTCAACCAACAGGCGACCTACAAATACAATGGCCGTACGTTGGCCAATGTCGGCTTCACCTATCGCATGAAAAATTGGACCGCACGGGCCCAAATCGCGAACGCGTTCAACAAGGACTACATTCTCGCCGGCGGTAGTCGCACCGCTGCCGTCGAAGGCGATCCCCGCACCTTCCGCGGCTCGGTCACCTACAAGTTCTAAACCCTATCGGTTCTTTAACCAACCTCACGCCGACCGAGCTTGCTCGGTCGGCGTTTTTTTGTGCCCAAATGAAGCCTTGGCTCGGCGCCCCGTGTACGGCCCGGGATCCCCCTGGAACCGGCCTTCGTCGGACGCGGTGCGTAAAATACGGACCAGTTTGTTCAAAAGCGTGGCCGCTAACGACGTAGCGGCCGATTTACCTAACTGCTTAAATGGCGACGCCGAACCCGACAGGCCGAGACGTCTGCCGCTATCCGAAATAGCCCAGGGAAAAATTGAGCCGCTCCAAAGCCGTCCACGCGCCGGTCCTTCACGACGGCTCCGTCTGTCGTTTGCTTCCAAAGCCACCAACGACCCATGGGCGATGCCGTGCGCCGGCGATTTGAATTTGTCTTGGGTCGCCGAACCCCCAAATCCCTTCCTCCGCCATGTTGGCTCTCACGCTGCTCGCTCCGCTGTTCTTCATTTTCGAGATCAGGCCGTTCGTGATCAGTGAACGCTACGTCGGCATCAAACCAATCGCCCTGGTCACGGATTCGCGCGAACACGGGCTCGGCGAAATCACCGCGTTTTTTTGGAGCGGCCTTCTTTTCGTCTACTCGCTTTGGACGCTCAGTCTGCTCACGCTTCCCTTAGTCTGTTTTCACCGTGTGGGCTTGCTCGCTCGCTTCATTTTCGGCTTCGCACCGCGCCGCAATTGCCGCCCGCAACGGGTGTTCGTGATTCTCACCTTCCAAGGCGCCCTCCGCCTCGTATTCCTCGGCTGGCTGTGCGTCGCCGCCTGGCGCCGTCTCTGAAATTCTCGGCAGCCAACTCACCCGTGCCCTTCCCCGAATTCACCCAGCTGTCGCCGAACCGCGATCTCGCTCCGACCCATGAACGCGCCGGCGTTTGCTGCCATCACAGCGCGATGGCATTTGATGCGACCATTGCGCACATGCTCTCGTTCGCCAACAAGGTGAGCTATCACTGCCTCATCGCGCCCAACGGCTCCCGCTGCACGCTCGTGCCCGATGATCAAATCGCTTGGCACGCCGGCGACTCCACGTTCCTCGGACGCAGTCGCTGCAACGATTTTCTCCTTAGCCTCGCCTTCGCCGGCGACACGTATGCGACGCCGCTGAGCGTTCAACAAATCGACTCCGCCGTCGAATGGATCATGCCTCGCCAGGTGCTCCACGGATGGCCGCTCGATCACATCACCGACCATCGGCAGATTTCTCCGGGAAGAAAAACCGACCTGAATCCCGTAGAATGGCAGCGCCTCCACACCGCTCTCGCTCGAGCTTATTCCACATTGGGAAAATCCTAAACGATCCGCGATCGCGGTTAAAAGCCGGGCCGGTAAATCCCGGAGCGCCCTTTCTTTTCCGTCTTGAGCCAGCGCCAGCCGGCGCGCAAAAACTTCCCGCCGCTGCTTGACGCGCCCCGCGCTGAGCGAACGCGGAGACGACCACCATGCCCCGTCCCGATCAAACCCCCCGTTTGTCCAAGCTCCCCTTCCTTGTCGGCGATTTGCTGCTCCTCGCCGTGGCTGCTTTCATCATTCAGTCGTCACCGCGCCCCATCGGCGGCACCGCGCTCATCGCGGTCGTCAGCTGCGTCGCCCTTGCCGCGATCCTCGGCACGATTCCGTTCATCACCGACTACGCGCGCAAACAGGACGAGGCGCTCGACGAACGGCAGCGCGCCCTCGAGGCGCTCGGCGCGACCGTCAGCGCCTCCGCCGAACAAATCAGCATCGCCGCCAACGGCCTCCACGAGATGGCCGAACTCGTCCAAAAAAAGCCCCGTACCGCCGATCAGCTGCCGCACCAATTGCAGGAAAAAATCGGCGAGCTCACCGCGCAGCTCGCCCAAACCCGCGCCGCCGAAAGCGACCGTCTCGCCGCCACCGCGGCTAAAATCGAGCAAACCAGCGCCGACCTCGCCAAACTTGAGGCCGCCTCGCGCCAACATCTCGCCACGGCCAAGGATGCACTCGCCCAGCTCGCTAGTTCTTCGAGCCGGCATTTATCCGAACTCGCCGCCACCACGACGACCGCCATCGCTCAAGCACAGGCAGCCGCCGCCGACGTCCTCGACCGGAAATTCGCCGCCGCGGAACGCACGTTCGAACCGACGCGCGTAAAACTCCCCGCCGAGCTCGACGCCAAATCGGCCGCGACCACCGCCGACCTCGCCGCCGCTCCGCGCCCATCTGAGCCCCCGGCCGAACCGATCGTCGCGGTCATTCCAACGGAAACGCTGCCACCCGTCGTGGTCCGGGCCGCCATCAGCACACCCGCGGCCGCTCCAAGTTCTGAAAATTCAACGCCGTCTACGCTCAGTTCCGAGCTCATCGCTCCAGCCAGTCTCGCTGATTCTCCAACCCCGGAACCACCGGCCGCGGTTGCCGCACCGCGCAAGCGCGCGCCCAAAAAAACTGCGACCCGGCCCGCACTCGAGCCCGCTCCTGCCCTCGAAGCTTCTCCGCCGGAAGCACCAAATCCAGCATCCCCCCTCCCTGTTCGGGCCCCGGAGATCGAAACCCGAAACTCAGAATCGCCGCGGCCCGCCGACGAGTTCATCCAATTTTCCCCCGACGAGCTACCCTTGCCCAGCCCTGCACCAGAGCCATCGGTCAATCCCATCATCAAAACTCAAGACCCGGAACCGCCGTCGACTGCTGCGACGACCGATGGCACTACCCGCCTACTGGTCACGGCCTACATCGGCATCGGCAACCGTCTTTTCATTCGCGGCACCGGGCCCGGCCTGAGTTGGGAAAAAGGCGTGCCGCTTCAGTTTGTATCAATCGGAAAATGGCGCTGGGAAACGCCCGACGCCACGGCTGCCGTCACGTTGAAAATCTATAAGAACGACAGTCTCGAATGCACAGCCCTTGGTGAGCTAACGCTGTCACCCGCAAATCAAACGGAAGTGACGGCGACATTCTAAACGGCATCCCACCCGCGCGCGGCCTAGGGGCAGCACCCACTCAAGAAGGAACTCGATCCAACGCCGCTCTCGGTTCGATCCCACGCAATCCCTCGTCGCAGATGACGTGGTCGGACTTTGGTAAGGTCACCTTTTGCGAGGGATATCCTTAGGGCCGGGTGGTGCTGCGACTTTGCGGCTTCTCGCCCCAAGGTCTGTTCTGAACGACTACCCCATCAATAATGCGGCGGCCGTTC
>CAIXKG010000119.1 GCA_903919985.1 uncultured Opitutia bacterium
CGGGCATGCCTTCCCGGCGGTCCGGACGGGCTTCGCGGGCGTTTTTGTCCTGCGTCCACTGCGTGCCAAAGCTGAAGCCCTGTAGCTGGCTCAAGTCGATTTTGTTCAAATCTGCGGGCAGATTTTTCTCCGAGGGAGCAGTGTCGTCCATGTAATCAAAAAGCGGATGGTGGTCCGCGGTGGTTGCTAGGTGGGCGAGCGCGGTTGCGCTCGCGACGCAGAGTCCAAGAGCCTCAGGGGAAGAGGCAAGCGGTTTCCGACGGGGCTTGAAAGCCAAGGGCGGGCCATGCCCGCCGGTCTAAAATGGTGCTCGGGACAGGACTCGAACCTGCACGCCTTACGGCACACGCCCCTCAAACGTGTGTGTCTACCAATTCCACCACCCGAGCAGAGTAACCAAGAGGAAGGCGGAATAAGAGAACTCCGCCGCGGCTTGTAAAGCCCCGAAAATCGAATTGGCGAAATTCGCTTTGTCGCTTCCACTGCTCGGCTCGCACTCGCGCCCGCTCACGCCCATGTCCCTCAACGCCATCCAAACCGCGCTCCTCGCTTCGTATGAAACCGACGGCGGAATCAATCACCTTGATGGGGTCAACCTGCCGGCCCAGGAATCGGTGAATACACTCGCGCGCGATTTCATGATGCTCCTTTTCCCCGGCTATTTCGAGGCGACCGCGCTGGAGAAAAGCTCGGTGCCGGCGTTGGTCAGCCGCCGATTGGGCGACATTGAACGCCGTCTTTTCGTTGAGGTCGAAAAGTGCCTGCGTTTCGCGCGGCATGCCGACGCTCCCGGTCGCGCACGCGAAATCACAGCGCAAACGCTCACTCAATTGCCCGAGTTGCGTCGCATCATCCAGACCGACGTCACCGCCGCCTATCAAGGCGACCCGGCCGCGCGCAGCGTCGAAGAGATCATTCTCTCCTACCCGTGTGTGCTCGTGATTTCGCTCCAGCGGGTCGCTCACGTGCTCTACCATCTTGGCGTGCCGCTACTGCCGCGGATGTTAACAGAGTATGCGCACGAACGCACGGGCACCGATATCCATCCGGGCGCGCGGCTCGGCTCTCATTTCTTCATCGACCACGCTACCGGGGTCGTCATCGGCGAATCCGCGACCATCGGCAGTCACGTCAAAATTTATCAAGGGGTCACGCTCGGCGCAAAATCCTTTGAAGTCGATAACGACGGCCACCCCATCAAGGGCGTCAAACGTCATCCCGACATCGAGGATCACGTTACGATTTATGCGCACGCCACCATTCTCGGCGGCGACACTCGCATCGGCGCCCACTCCATCATCGGCGGAAACGTCTGGCTGTTAAAATCGGTCCCGCCGCACAGCATCGTGCAACAAAAAGGGGACAACCTCTTGGTCCGACCCCGCCGGGGCGGCACGCCCGCGGATGTCGCGGAAGCAAAGTCAGAGCCACTGCCCGCGAACGACGACTGGGTGATTTGAAATCGGTCCAGGATGGAGGCGCGGCGCCCTCACCCCAATCCTGTGACGAGCATTGGCGGGTGACGGCGACCGACCGCCCAAGCCTTTCGATCAAAAATTTCGGCTCGCCGACCCGTTAACTCCGCTCCCGCTCCGCCACCCCCCGGGCGAGTTCCGCGGCAAAAAATGGTCCGCGATAAATCATACCGGTGTAAACCTGCACCAGCGTCGCGCCCGCATCGAGCTTCTCAGCGGCGCCCGCCACGTCCGTGATGCCTCCGACCCCGATGATCGGCAATTTTCCCTGCATCGTTCGCGCGATATAGCCCACGATCTCCGTCGAACGCCGCCGCACGGGAGCTCCGCTCAAGCCGCCGGCTTCATTTACCTGCGCAAAGGTCCCCGGCCTCGCCAGGGTGGTGTTCGTCGCAATGACACCGTCGAGCCCGAACTCTGCGATCACGGCCAAGACCGCGTCAATTTGCGGCCAACTGAGATCCGGCGCGATTTTCAGCAAAAGCGGCACCCGCGATTTACCCCGGTCCGCCCCGCGCGCACGATTGGCCGCGGTGATCGCACCCAGCAATTCACGCAACCGAGATTCATCCTGCAGTTGCCGGAGGCCCGGCGTGTTCGGACTCGATACGTTCAGCACCAGATAATCCGCAAAATCCGCCAGTCGTGCAAAACTCGCGAGGTAGTCTTCGGTCGCGCGCTCAATGTCGGTGACCTTCGATTTCCCCAGATTAATCCCGAGCGGAATCCGCCTCGCACCCCGCGGAGCCTGACGAGCGAGCCGCGTAGCCACTGCCTCGGCGCCCTGATTGTTAAAACCCATTCGATTGATCACCGCTTGGTGCTCGGGATAGCGAAACATGCGCGGCTGCGGATTACCGTCCTGCGCAAGCGCCGTGACCGTACCAATCTCAACGTGGCCAAAGCCCAACGCCGCCGCGGCTGGCCACGCCCGGGCGTTCTTGTCGAAACCTGCGGCCAGTCCAACGCGGTTGGGGAATTCCAGGCCGAACGCGCGCACGGGCGAGAACGTCGCCGGTGCCAATCGGGTCCACGCCTCCAGCACACGACAGAGCGGTGGGAGCGCCCCAAGCAAAGCGAGTGCATCCACCCCGAGTTCATGCGCCCGTTCAGATTCGAGACGGAACAACGCCGGCCGGAAAAAATTTTCGTAGAGACGGAGCATTTTTCCCCAGCGTGGAACCCTCCTCATAAAACGCAAGTACCCGGCGCGCCGTTCGCCGCAACCCTATTTTTCAGAGGGAAAATCGCTTCGCGACCACCTTGCCTCAGCCACACTGTTTTGTGCTTGTTTTTTGAAACACCCCTCGCACGCTGCGCAAAAATTCTCCTTCCCGCTCTCTCATGGCCAAAGCTACTTCCACTCTCGATTGGTGCATCGTTCGTCTGGGTGACGACCATAACTGGTGGGTCGCCGAAACCAGCGACCCTGTGCGCTGGGATGTCGACGGCCTCAGCATCGTCGACCCCCGCCAAGTCGCCCACCTTATCGAGCTCGTCGACCCACTCCGCGACTACAGCTTTGATCAAGACATGCTCGCGTCGGCGTTCATCCCCTTCCGCATCGAGAAGGATCTCGGTGGCGGCAAGGTTCGCCTGAAACGCGTCAAGGAATCGCTGTTCGACTCCGACGAAAAACTTTTCGCCCTCGCCGATGTGCTCGATGAACAAAACGGGCCGTACGCCGACCTGCTCGACCACCTCACGCGCTGCCGGGTGAAGATGCTCAACGATCTTTTCAAGTTTGAATCCAAACTCTCCGTCGACGAAGTCGAGGACGAGATTCGCGAAGACCAAAATAGCCACTTCATCGAGGGCAAGGCCGTCCACACATTCGAAGAGCTCACAGCGATCCTCGACTACATGCCCGCCGGCTACGACGCCGATGAAGAGCAACCCGTCAAAGGGGCCGAGGAAGAAGAGGACGACCTCCCCGAACTCGACGCAGCCGAAGAGGAGAAACTAAAGAACGACGATTCCCTGAAGTGGGATGAAGATGAGGCCAAGGACGGCGACGACGACGACGACAAGAAAAAGGACAGCGACGACGATGACGACGACGACGACGAAAAAGACAGCGACGACAAGGACGACGACGACGACAAACCCAAGAAGACCGTTCGTAAGAAACGCTGATCAGTTCTTTTGATTTTATTGCTAGAGGCGTGACCTCCGGGCGCGACCAGTGTCCCTTCCCATGCCTAGCAAACATCGGATCGGAGTTCCCGCCCCACCTAGTTCTTATCCGCGTGGCGTTTTTTCGGCGCGGTCGCCCACCTACCGAGGACGCATTTTCCCGCGCGCCAAGCCGCTTCTGCTCGCGGCCGCGGCGCACCTGGTGTTGGCCGGGCGGTGTCACGGATGCGATCGCCGCGACGAATCCCATCGTCCCCACCGCCTTCAAGGCCGCATAACTAAATCCGGGCGAGACGGTGACGATTTTCCCGCAGGGCATCGCGATCAACGAGCCTACAATCTGAAATCGAAGCTCGCCCAAAAAAGCCCCGTTCAAGACCCGCGCGTCATGCCGGGCGATTCAATTTAAGTCCCCCACTTCGCTACCCAACTCACCCCAACCCCTCGTCCTTCCGATGAATTCGCCCCATCCTCTCCATCAGTCGCCGGCTTCCCAGCGATCAGTTTTCACCGCCGTGATCGCGTCGATCTTGGTCTGGCTCTCGCCGGGATTTGGCGCGCAGGAAGTCAAACCATCGGCCGGACAAAATCCGTCGACCGCGCCGACCATCGTGTTCATCGGCAACAGTTTCATGTTCGGCGCCGGTTCGCCCGTGCGATTCTTTCGCCCGCACACGGTCACCGACCTCAACGGCGAAGGCACCGGCGGCGTCCCCGCCCTCTTCAAAGCCTTCACCCTCCAAGCGGGACGCGACTTCACCGTGAGCCTTGAGACCTCGGGCGGAAAAAATTTCGATTTCCATGTCCAAAGCAAAGCCGAGGTCCTCAGCCGTCCGTGGGACTACGCGGTTGCTCAGGGCTACAGCACGCTCGACCAAGCGAAGCCCGGCGATCCGGCGCTGCTCGTGAGTTCGGCCAAGCAGCTGGCCGAACTGCTACGCAGCAAAAATTCCCGTGTGGATATTCGCCTCATCGCCACATGGTCCCGGGCCGATCAAACGTATCCGGCCACCGGCCACTGGCACGGTCAGCCCATCGAAAAAATGGCCCTCGACGTTAGAGCCGGGTACAATCTCGCCGCGGCCGGGACTCCCGCCATCCACGCCATCATTCCCGCGGGGGAAGCTTGGAATCGCGCCATGAAAACGGGCGTGGCTGACTCCAATCCCTACGACGGCATCGCCGCCGGCCAGATCAACCTGTGGACGCACGACCACTACCACGCCAGCGCGTATGGCTACTATCTCGAGGCCTTGATGGTTTTCGGCGATCTCACCGGGCTTGATCCCCGCTCACTGGGCAAGGACGAGAGGGCCGCCTTGGAGCTCGGCTTCTCGACCGCCCAAGCGAGCGCGTTGCAGCAGGTCGCCTTCGATGAACTTACCGCCACCGCTGGCCGCCCAAGCTTGAAGCCCTTCAAGCCCATTCCGCTGCCGCGTTGAGCTGATCGGTCGCGCCGCTTTTCGCACGGCAATCCCGTCCGATCCGTGACTATTCCGCCGATTTTTCTTTCGGCGTCAGGCGATACGCCACCGCCGCGATCGTGACGCAGATGACGGCGTAAACGAGCGCCCAGAGCGTGAGGGCTTTGAAGTTGAGATCACCCTCCGCGACATGGCGTACCCACTTGGTGCCGAGTTGAAGCGCCCGCAAAAAAAAGACGGCACCGAGCAACCCGAAAACGATCACGACCAGCCATTGCACGGGACTACGAACAGAAATTTTTACCGACGAATTCATGGCGCGAAAATACACCGGCTAAACTTTCCCAGAGCAAGACTCCAGCGGAAGATTCACCGCTAAACCTTCGAATAAAATCAGAACGTTGGCCACGAAGAGGCCCAAGCTTTTCGCCCCTTTCGTTCGCGTCGCACGCGCTTCCATCAGCGCAGGGTGACTTCGTCCAAGTCCGCAAAATTCCTATGCCTATTTGTGGCCAGAACTCCGATACTCGGTTGCCTCGCTCGCTCAACGCAGCGCCTGCGCCATATCCTTCGCAAAATAGGTCAGGATGATGTTCGCCCCCGCACGCTTGATCGCGAGCAGCGACTCATGGCGCGTGCGGGCCAGATCGAGCCAGCCCAATTTCGCCG
Organism: uncultured Opitutia bacterium; assembly: GCA_903919985.1. Lineage (GTDB taxonomy): Bacteria > Verrucomicrobiota > Verrucomicrobiia > Opitutales > Opitutaceae > Tous-C4FEB. The sequence continues at coordinate 5,705 of CAIXKG010000119.1, forward strand.
CGGCTTGAATCTGCGAATACTCGCCCGATACCTGATAGGCCGCGATCGGCTTGTGCGTCTGGCTCCTCACCTCGCGAATAATATCCAGATACGGTCCCGCCGGTTTCACCATCACCATGTCCGCGCCTTCGGCCGCATCGAGCGTCGCTTCGAGCAACGCCTCGCGCCGGTTCGCTGGATTCATCTGATACGTCGCCTTGCTCAGCAAACGCGTGCCCGCCGCTTGCGCGCTGCCGACCGCGTCGCGAAACGGCCCGTAGTACGCGGAGTTAAATTTAACCGAGTAAGCCAGAATTCCGGTGCCCGAAAAACCCGACGCATCCAGCCCGTTGCGAATCGCGCCCACCCGGCCGTCCATCATGTCGCTCGGTGCGACAAGATCGACGCCCGCCCGCGCCTGCAGCACCGCCATCTGCATCAAGATGCCCACCGTGCGATCGTTTTCCACGTCGTCGCCAGCCGCGTTGAGCACGCCGTCGTGGCCATGCGTCGTGTAAGGATCGAGCGCGACGTCCGTGATCACCACGAGTTCCGGCACCGCTTTCTTCACCGCCCGCACCGCGCGCAACACGAGCGTCTCCTCGTTCAGCGCCTGCGTGCCTTCCTCGTCCTTGAATTTCGCATCGAGCTTCGGAAACAAAGCCACGCCCTTCACGCCCAGTTTCCAGAGCGCACGACATTCCTTCACCAGATCAGCGACGTTCAACCGGAAAACCCCGGGCATGGACGCGATCGCATCTGGCGGCGCCTTTCCGTCCACGACGAACAGCGGCGCGATAAAATCCGCCGGCCGTAGGACGGTCTCCTCCACGAGCGCGCGCAAGGCCGGCGTGCGCCGCAGGCGGCGGGGACGTTGTAGCAAATTCAATTTGAAAGGCTCGGCCATAGTCGGGAAAGAGCCCGATAAAAACCGCGAAACCCGCTCGCGGCCACCCTGAAATTATTTCCGGTTCATCCGGCGCGAAGCCCCGGATGCTATTGCACGCCCGGGGCGGTTCCGCACCGGTCGCACCCCTGAAAAATCACGCGCTAGCCGCTGCGATCCGGTGCCCCCGCCGTGACGCCTCCAATCCCGGCGCACGTAAATCAAGACCGGAGCGCCGCCGTCACCGCGAGTTTTCCAATCAATGCGGGTTTTCCGCCGAATAAAATCCTGTTGGGCAACATGGCGGGGCGGGCCGGCCACCTTTTGTCGATGGAGTAGCACGACGCTTCAGCCCCCGGTTTAGCCCTCTGCTTTATTTCGAAAACGCGTGCTAAGCATCGCGCTCCATCGGACCCCGAAATTTCCGGTCGCAACCATTCGCCCCGGGGCCCAACTTTTCGGCCTTCATGGCCATTCAGCTCTACGACTCGCTTGAGCGTAAACTCAAACCACTCGCCCCGTCGCACGCCGACGGCGTGATTCGGTTCTATAATTGCGGCCCCACGGTCTACGCCCCGGCCCACATCGGCAATTTCCGCACCTTTGTCATTAACGATGTTCTCCGGCGTCTCCTCGAACTCGAGTTCGGTGCGGGGAAAGTGAAACACGTCCGCAATCTCACCGATGTCGACGACCGCACGATCAGCCAGGCGCAGCGGGAAAAACATCCGCTGGGCGAAATCACAAAGAAGTGGACCGCGAAATTCCACGCCGATTGCGACGCGCTCAACTGCCTGCGGCCGCACGTCGAGCCCACGGCGACCGGCCACATTCCCGAGCAGGTCAGCATGATCGAGTGCCTGATGGAAAAGGGTAACGCCTACCGCGCCGCGGATGGCTCGGTGTATTTCAAAATCGATTCCTTCCCGGGCTACGGCGCTTTGTCGCGCATCAAGGAGCGCGAACTCAAGGTCACCAACACGGTCGCCGATGCCGACCATAAGGATTCCGTCTCCGATTTCGCCCTCTGGAAAGCGTACAAGCCCGAGGAGGACGGCGACGTGAAATGGCCCGGTACCGCGGGTGCGAGCGAAGGCCGTCCTGGCTGGCACATCGAGTGCAGCGCGATGATCAAAAAGCATCTCGGCGAAACCATCGACCTCCACACCGGCGGCGTGGATTTGTTGTTTCCCCACCACGAAAACGAGATCGCGCAAAGCCAATGCTGCAACGGCACGACCTTCGCGCGTCACTGGTACCACAGCGAACATCTCCTCGTGGAAGGCACGACGATGAGCAAGAGCAAGGGTAACTATTACACGCTCAGCGATCTCGTGGAAAAGGGCTACTCCCCGATGGCCGTACGTTACGCGCTGCTCATGGGCCATCCGCGGAAACAACTGAACTTCATGCTGGATTCGCTGCACGCGGCGGAAAGCGCGCTCGCGAATCTAAGGGCTTATCGTGCCTCACTGGCACCCGTCACCACGGCTCACGACGCCTTCGCTCCGGTATTCGCCGCCCTCGAAGACGACCTCAACACGCCCGGCGCGCTCGGCGCGCTCTTCACGATCATCAATCGCAAAGAAGGCCCAGCCGACGCCGCGGCCTTCGATCGCGTGATGTTCGCTCTCGGTTTGGACCTTAATCAAGCGGCCCCACCGAAAGCCGAAACGCCCAAGGAGATCACCGCTCTCGCCGAAAAACGCTGGGCTGCAAAACAGGCCAAAGACTTCGCCGCCGCCGATGCGCTGCGCAAAGAACTCTCCGCCGCCGGGTGGTCCATGCTCGACCGCAAAGACGGCTACTCCCTCGAACCGCTGAAAAAATAACCCCACGCCGCGATGGCCCGAAAAATACCGATCAGCTCGCCCGCGCTCGAATCTTAGTTCCTTTGCGTCTTCCCGCTTAATCCGAATTCATTTTCTTTTCCCTCCTTTTCCACTTCCGCCATGTCCATGTCCCCCCTCGAAGAACTCCGTCACTCCGCGTCGCACATTCTCGCGACAGCCATCCTGCGCATCTTCCCCGATGCCAAACTCGACATCGGCCCGCCGACGGACACGGGGTTCTATTACGATATCGACCTCGACCATAAATTCACGGCCGAGGATCTCACGAAGCTCGAGGCCGAGATGAAAAAAATCGCCGACGAAAACCAGCCGTTCTACCGCAAGGAAGTTTCGCGCGAGGAAGCCGTCGAGATCATCAAAGCCCGCGGCCAGGAGCGCTACAAACTCGGCCGGCTCGCCGATATTCCTGCCGACGAAAAAATTTCGTTCTACCAAAACGGCGAGTTCATGGATCTCTGCGCCGGCACGCACGTGCGCTACTCGTCGAAGTTGAAAGCGTTTAAACTCCTTTCCATCGCCGGCGCCTATCACCGCGGCGACGAAAAAAACAAACAACTCCAGCGCATCTACGGCACCGCGTTTCCGACGAAGGAAGAACTCGCGCAACACCTCGACCGCCTCGAACAGGCCCGGGCGCGCGATCACCGCAAGCTCGGTAAGGAGCTGAAACTTTTCCACATCGACGAAGACGTCGGCCAGGGCCTGATCCTCTGGACGCCCAACGGCTCGATCATCCGCCAGGAGTTGCAGGACTTCATCGGCGGGGAACTCCGGAAGCAGGGCTACTCGCAGGTCTTCACGCCGCACATCGGTAAACTCGAGCTCTACAAAACCTCCGGCCACTTTCCCTACTACAAGGAATCACAGTTCCCCCCGATCTTCGAAAACGAGTCGCTCGCGAAAGCGATCGGCGAAGGTTGCGCGTGCGGCGATGCATTCGCCCGCCTCGAAGCCGTCTCCGCACGGCTCGCGGCGCAAATCAACCAGCGCACCGGCAAGGAAACGATCGCGCCCGACCGCGTGCGGCCCGACGACCAGCTCCTCGACGGCTTCATGCTGAAGCCGATGAACTGCCCGCA
>CAIXKG010000120.1 GCA_903919985.1 uncultured Opitutia bacterium
GCGGGGCCCACGGGGTTTTGACGTCGCTTGTTGGACCGCCTCTTTGGCGAGCCTGCGCGGCCGCGAAATAGGAGAGCTAGGTGCAGTTTGGTTTTCATGAATTACTAATAGGAAAACGCATTCGCGCATCGTAAACCGCCGATCGCGCGCACTGCGACCCCAGGTCCTTCGGGCGCTGCGCCGTTAAATCCGACTCGACCCCAGCGGCAGGGCGTTTTGTTTAAGCGTGCTTGTCTTCTTTCCTTACGCTTCAGCCCATCGGTTTCATCCGCACGCAAAAGCAGGTGAAGTTCCAAGCGCGCCACCAACCGGCCGAAACCGAGCCGGAGCGCAACGTCCTAGAACTCTTGCCCGGTTGTGACTACGAGCTGGCTCTCCGCGATCTCGCGGGTTTTTCACGGATCTGGCTGATCTGGTGGTTTCATCGCAACACGGGCTGGCGCCCACAGGTGCTGCCGCCGCGCGGGCCGGCCCAACGTCGCGGCGTGTTTGCCACTCGCTCCCCTCACCGCCCCTGTCCGCTGGGTCTGACGCCGGTTCAGCTCATCAAGATCGAGGGCCGGCAGCTCATCCTCGGCGCGTGCGACTTGGTGGATGGAACGCCGGTGTTCGACATCAAACCTTACGTGGCGGACTACGATTCGTTTCCCGATGAGCGCGCCGGCTGGATCGACGACGTGAATGCGATCCTCGCAGCGCCGCCGCAGTTCACGGTGCAATTCGCCCCACTGGCCGAGGAGCAGGCCCACTGGCTGATCTCAGGCTGGCAGATCGATTTTCGTCCGCGGCTGTTTGAGTTGCTTTCGCGCGATCCCTCGCCCCACAAGACGCGCCGCATTCGTCCGCGGCGAAACACCCCGCATTTTGAAATCGGCTGTGGTGCGTGGCGGGCGATCTTCGCCGTCGAAGAAAACAAAGTTAAGGTGCTCGAAATCGAACCAGGTTATCCGCGACGTTTCCTGGTCGACCCGGCCCGAGAAGGCATGCCCGATGCGGCCGCGCAGCTCGCGTTTTTGGAATTCTGGCCAGAGCGGGCGTGAAGATCGAAATGTAGGCGGGGTGACCTCACGCCACACGGACGTGATTTCACCTGCGACGTTTAAGCGGGTTGAGGGCACGCCGCCTACATTCACGCATTGATTCCGATCCGCGTGATGCGGCCCAAAAAAAGCCGCCCGGATTTCTCCGGGCGGCTTGAAGTGATCGAAACGATGAGCGGCGATTATTCCTTCTTGGACGCTTCGTCCAAGATGTCACCGAGGTTCATCATGTCGTTGCCGGCACTACGATTCAACGCCTCGTAGGTCGCCGTCTCGGCGGCGAGATCCTCAGCGCTGTAGTTGGCGGCCTTGATCGAGAGACCCAGGCGGCGCTCGTCGCGGTCAATTTTCACGACGCGAGCCGTGACCTGCTGACCGGGCTTGAGCACGTCCTTGATCTTGTCGATGCGCTCCTCGCTGATCTGCGAGATGTGCACGAGGCCGTCGATGCCGTCTTTCAGCTCCACGAAGGCGCCGAAGGAGGTGATCTTGCTGATCGTGCCCTGCACGACGTCGCCGATCTTGAAGAAGGCGTCGATGTCGGACCATGGATCAACC
>CAIXKG010000121.1 GCA_903919985.1 uncultured Opitutia bacterium
GCTCGCGGCGGGCGCACCCGCGGCTGAGAAACACCCGTTGTTTTTTGCAACCTACAGTGCGGCGCTGGCTGCGGTCTTGATCGTGTTCTGCTATTGGAAAGGCGAGTCGCCTCGGTGGCGTTGGGGCGATTCCACGATGAGGAAAAAGCCTAACCAGACGCCAAAGCCAACGGCCCCGAGCGGCCGGGGCTCAGCTTGAACGCTCGGGAAAAACGCGATGACCACGCGGGTAAAATATCGGGATATTCCCGAAGTCGAACGGAAGCGGCTCGCGACTGAGGTTCGGCGTAAGTCCTCCTTTCTTTCGACGGTTCTCGGGACGATGATTTGCTCGTGGTTTTTGTCGGATCGCATCGCAGCGATTATCGTCTCACGGCAAAGTTCATTTTGGCTGAATCTCCTGGCGAATGGGGTGGCGCTACTTTGCCTCAGCGGCGGATCGGCGTGGATTCTGATGGGCCCAGTATTGCGGCGGGCCGTTGAAAATGAAAACAGCCTAACCAAACGCTAAAGCCCACGGCCGCGCGTGGCCGTGGCGCATCTTGAACGTTAGCCAAAAATTATGAAGAAAACCGTCTTCCTATTTGCGACCGCGCTTCTTTCGGGCTGCGCGACGAACTACGTCACCCAGTATTATCGCGACCACACCGTTGGGCTTTCAAAGGCGCAGCTAGATCAGCGCTTGATGCCGTTTTCTGGGACGACCCAAGTCTACAGCACCACCGACCACCTGAAAGATGGGGCTTCGCTTGCGCAGCGTGGCTTTGCGTCGATCGGGGAATCGGCCTTCGAAGGTGGAGTCACAGTCACGGAGGCTCAGCTGAAAGAGCAGGCGGCAAAGGTGGGTGCGGATATCGTTCTTTACTCCAGCCGGTATCAAGGGAGCTCCCAAGCGGCGGTCCCGATCATGCAGTACAATCCGGGAACCATCTCCACCACGTCTTCCAGCGGTACCGCAAACGCATCAGCTTACGGCACGGGAGGCTCTGCGTATGGATCAGCGACTTATACGGGGACATCGACCACGACGTCACCGGGCACCTTCTCTACCACGATGATGCCGATTACGATCAATCGCTATGAGTACGACGCTACATTTTGGAGAAAAGGGCGGCCCTCGATTTTTGGCGTTCACCCTCAGGCGCTGCCCGACGAGATGCGAAAAAGCCTGCAGCGGAACACCGGCGCTTTGGTTAAGCTGGTGATAGACGATTCGCCGGCTTTCCGGGCCAATGTTCTCGCCGGCGATGTCGTGATCGCGCTGGACGATATCCCGATTTTATCGCCGCAGCAGCTGCTGGACCTTCTCCCTCGGTACGCTGGGAAGCGGACGGTCGTTACGGTCCTTCGTGATCGGGTCGAACGCAGGATCGAGGTGCAACTGAATGCGAATCCGTGAAACCAGAGCGGAACCAGTCGCTCCCCGTTTACCCGGCTAGAATTCGTGCGCGTCCGCTTTGAATTTCGGCGCGGTAAGCTGGATCGTCGGCGAGGTTTCGCGTTTCGAGCGGGTCCTCTTTCAAATCAAAAAACAGCCACGGCTCGCCCCGCTCATTGAGAATGAGTTTTCGCGCCGCGCTGCGGTGGCCGCGCCAGATGCGATCGCACTGATGCGGCAGCGCGACGACCGACGGCATGGAAATGCGGCGCATGTCCGTTTCGGGTTCCGCGGCCGGAGTTTGGGCGTTTGGGTGCCCGGCCCACGCCCGGGTCATCGCCGGCAGATCCACCAGTGAAACCAACGCCAAATTCGAAATGCCGCACCGCACGCCCGGCGGTTTCGTTTCCCGCACTAGCAATGGCACGCGCACACTTTCCTCGTACGGCCAGCCTTTCCGAAAATGACCATGCGCACCGTGCATGTCGCCGTGAACGGACGTGAACACGACGACCGGTGCCGGGCGGCCCCGGAGGACGGCCTCGTGGTCGAGCGCGGCCACGAGACGTCCGAGGGCGCGGTCGGTCGCCGTGATGTGCGCATAATATCCGGCGAGTTCCCGCCGGGCGCGGGCCTCGACTTCGGCGCCGCGCGGTACGTTGGCGGGCAGGACGATCGCTGCGGCCGGCCGCGCGGCGATGCCAGCGGCGGGAGCATCGTACGGTGGATGCGGGCTCTCCAAGCTGATCGTGGCAAACCAGGGCGCCGCAGCGGCGGTTGAGGTGGAAACTTTGGGCGTTGAAGACGGTGCCGCCTTGAGCTCCCGGAGCCACTCGGCGGCGCGCGAACAAACCACGTCGCTTTGATAGCCGGAAAATTGCTGGGGCGTTTCCAAGCGCGTGCCGTGGAGCCACGGATCGTTGAGCAGGAATCCGCTCTCGAATCCTTCCCAATGTTCGAATCCACCTCGCGCCGCTGGCGGCACGATCGTGCGGGCGTGAGCCTCGCCGACCAAAGCCGCCGCCGGATCGCGCCGCGCCAGATGCCATTTTCCAAAAAACGCGGTGGTGTAACCGCACGCCCTCAGGTCATGAGCGATCGTCCGCGCCTGAAGCGGCAGCGGATCGAAATAATCCCTCACGCCGTTTTGCGGTGAACTCACGCCGGTCAGGAGTGCGGCGCGGGCGAACGGACCAAACGGGTGCGGCGTGACGGCCTGCGTGTAGTTCACGCTTTGAGCCGCGAGCGCATCGAGGCAGGGCGTGACGGCATTAGGATCGCCAGCGTAGCCGGTGGCCGACGCCCGCCATTGCGTCGTGATGATCCACAAAATATCGGGCCGTGCGCTCATTCGACGTCAGACATAGTCGACGTTCGCGTTTTGGCCATCCTCCAAAGCATCCGACGCAGGAGCGATGGAGGAGGGGCGTTAACCGGTAGCTCGGGACGAGCCGCGAGCATGCCGGGAACTCCGTTTCGAGTGCCCTCGCGGGGAGGGCTAATTTCTTTTCCGGTCGAGCCGTACTTGGCTTGCCGTATCGCAATGGCGGGACGCGCGCGAGGGCAGAGGCTTCGGGGCCTACACTCGTCATTTCTGCGCGGGCCGCGGCGGGCTCGTGGGCGAGCCGCTCGTCGCATCGGGCACCACGACGGCTTCACCGATTTTGATGTTGGTCTCGTTCAGCACGCGGCGCACGACAATCTCCGGCTCCGTCATGTCGCGCCCAAAGAAAGGCGCCGCGGTGGCGATCATGGCGGGCACCGA
>CAIXKG010000122.1 GCA_903919985.1 uncultured Opitutia bacterium
CCGCGTCTCGGATGAGATCCAGGTGTCCTTGCTGCTGCTGTCGCTTTGCATCGAGATGAACCGCCCACCCATATCTGGCGCTACGCGCGTGAGCCCGCCGGGCATGACGGTGTAGCCGGTTTCCGTCGCCGCGAGAAATACGCGCAGCCCTATCGGCTTGGCAACGAGCGCGTTCTTTTCCCAGGACGGCGCGGTGGAAAGTGCGATGCGCTCCTGCGCGACAAATAAGTCGGGATTGAACGCGATGCGGCGTTTAAGTTCCGCGCAATCTGTTTCGCTCAACGGCTTGCTTGGATCGGGCAAACGCAGGTGCGTGCGGAACGCTGGCTTCACGACGAATCGGTCGAGGTGCTCGAGGACGTATTCACGCGCGGTTTTCTGCCCGCACCACCACGTTGCGACCGACGGCAATTTCAATTCCTCGCCGAGTAGATGTTTGCACAAGCCCGGCAGGAACGACATGAATGCCGGACTTTGAACCAGCCCGCAGCCGAGCGCGTTGGCTATAACCACATTGCCGGCGCGCACCGCTTCGACCAGCCCGGGCACGCCGAGAATGGAGTCATTGCGCAGTTCCAGTGGGTCGCAGAAATCATCATCTACGCGGCGCAGGATCACGTCCACGCGATCAAGGCCGGAGAGAGTTTTCAGCCACACGCAGTTGTCGCGCACGGTCAAATCCTGTCCCTCGACTAGCATGTAGCCGAGGTAGCGCGCGAGATACGCCTGTTCGAAATACGTTTCATTGTGCGGCCCAGGGGTGAGCATGACTACGCGGGCGTTATCCGCCCCACGTGGCGAGAGGAGGGCGAGACTTTTTTGGGCATCGCGGAAAAACCCAGCGAGCCGCTGCACGTTATTGTCCCGAAACGGCTCGGGCAAAATGCGCGACGTGACAAGCCGGTTGGCGAGAGCGTAGCCCGCGCCCGTCGGAATTTGCGTGCGGTCGGAGATGACCCACCAAAGTCCGTCAGGCGAGCGCGCAAGGTCGGCGGCGTAGAAGTTCAGAAAGACATCGTTCGGCGCGCGGATGCCGTGGCAAGGCCGCAGAAAATCCGGTTGACCGAAAACCATCGCCGGCGAAAGCCAGCGCGAGCGGATGAGCTCCTGCGCGCCGTAGCAATCGGTTAGAATCCGGTTCAGCAAAGTCGCGCGCTGGATCAGCCCAGCCTCGAGCTCGCACCATTCCTCCGGCTCGATGACGAATGGAATCGGGTCGAGCTGCCACGGACGCTCCATGCCGCGCGGGTCGCCATAGATGTTATAGGTGATGCCCTGCTCGTGGACGAGGCGCTCGCAGGTATCGGAGCGGCGGCGCAGTTCCGCGGTGCTGAATTCCTCCAATGCGCCGAAGAGTTTCGCGTAATGCGGGCGGACTGTGTCTTTCTCACCGAGAAATTCATCGAAGGCGTCGGCGCTCCGCTGGTAACCCGTCAATAGACTCGCTGACTGCGGCGCGGTCTTCTTGACTGCGTCGGCCGCCTCGGGCGTGGACTGAGATTGCGATTGGAACATCAGGTTCGTTTTGCCGCGATGAGTGCTGTTGGCACGTTCAGACATTGCGCAAATCTAGCGTGAAAGGAAAGTCGCCGTTCGGAATTTCCGGCGGGGGTGTGAACTTCCCTTGCTGATGGCCGTGCCGGAAAAAACGTGCGAGCCGCCGCGATTCCGCCTCGTAGCTGTTCACCGGGAACGTGTCGTAACTGCGGCCGCCGGGATGCGCGACATGGTAAGTGCAGCCGCCGAGCGAGCGTTTGTTCCAGGTATCGTAAAGATCGAAACGCAACGGCGCGTGCACGCCGATGGTCGGTTGCAGACAGCCGGGCGGCTGCCAAGCGCGATAACGCACGCCCGCCACGCCCTCGCCGTTCGTGCCGGTTGGATGCAGCGGCACTCGATGGCCATTGCAGGTGATGGCAAAGCGGTCGCCGGCGAGTCCACACACCTTCACTTGGAGGCGTTCGAGCGAGCTGTCCACGTAACGCACCGTGCCACCGCCGCCGGGTTCTTCGCCGAGGACGTGCCACGGTTCGAGCGCGGTGCGGAGTTCGATCTGCAAATCACGTTGCTCTAGGTCGCCGATGCGCGGGAAACGAAATTCGAAGTGCGGCGCGAACCAGTCGAACTCGAACGGATACCCGGCGTCGCGCAGATCGCGGACGACTTCGCGAAAATCCGTTTCGCACTAGTGCGGCAGCATCCAGCGGTCGTGGATGTCTGTGCCCCAGCGCACAAGATTGTTCGTGTAAGGTTCTTTCCAAAACTTCGAGACGAGGCCGCGCAGCAGGAGGTGTTGCGCGAGGCTCATCTCGGCGTGCGGCGGCATCTCGAATGCCCGCATCTCCACAAGGCCG
>CAIXKG010000123.1 GCA_903919985.1 uncultured Opitutia bacterium
CGCCCTTTTCAGTTTTTAGCCGGTTGATCTCAAGCGTGAGCGGCGCGATTTGCCGGCAGGTTTCGTAGTTCCATTTCCGGCCGTGGGGATCGCACACGACGTGCATCAGCGAGCGAAGCAAACGCTCGATTTCGTTTTCGATCAGGTCCTCGGTGGCGGTCATGGGCAAAGGAAAGTTAGGCGGCGGCCGTTGATCCTGCAAACGCGCGCAGCCCCCGGAGCACGAGCGCGGGCTCGATGACGTTGAAGATTTTATCCTTGGTGAAACGCGCCGCGTGTCCGCCCGTACCAACGATCACGACCGAGGCGCGGGGAAACGCCTCGGCTTTCACGCGGGTGACGAGTTCGCGGATGGCGCCGACATGACCGTGATAAACGCCCGCGGCGATACCGGCGGACGGCGAGCGTCCAAGCGCTGTCGACGGCCGGCGCAAGGCCACGCGCGGAAGTTGCGCGGTGCGCGCGGCCAGCATTTCCGGCCACAAGGCGAGACCCGGAAAGATCGCGCCGCCGAGCACGATGCCGTCACGGTGTACGGCGGTGACGGTGGTGGCGGTCCCGCAATCGACAACGATCACGTGGCGTCCGGGAAAAAGCGCGCGTGCGCCCAGCGCGGCGGCCAGCCGGTCGGTGCCGAGAGCGAGAGGTTGAGTGTAGCCGATCTTCAGGCCGTGCGGCGCGTCGGCGGTGAGGACATGGGGCACGACACCGCAGTGCTTTTTTATGTCGTCCATGATTCCACGCGTGAGCGCCGGCACGACGGAGCAAAGAACAGCACGGTCGATTTTTCCGCGAATGGATCGAAGGCCGGACGGATTCTCCGTAACACTTCCCGCCTGCGCGATCGGGGCGCGAAAAAGGGCGCCGAGTTTTTCCCCGGTGAAAACGGCACCGAAGAGCGAAGTATTGCCGACGCCAAGAACGAGGAGCCGCATGGTCAGGCCTTGAACAATCGCTCGGCGAGGGCGACGGGACCGGAAATTTCCTCGGGCGGGTTTTCGGCCGAGCGAAAAAGGCGGAAGGGATGTGCGGGGCTGAGACGGATTTCGTAGAGGTCGTTTTGCACTACGTAGTCGACGCCGCCCGTGGCGAATTGTGCGCGCACGGCCGCGAGACGCGCGCCGGCGTCGGCGCCGGCGGTGAGTTTAAATCCCACGATGACCACAGGGCGCGGAGAAAACGCGCGGAGTTGCGGGAGTATTTTCGGGTTTCGCACCAGGGTGATCGAGCGCTGGGCTTCGTCGGAGCCGATTTTACCGGGTTGAACGGTTTCGGGGCGGTAGTCCGAAACGGCGGCGGCCATCACGACGGCGTCGAACGTGCCGCCGCTGAGATGGCGTTCGAGTCGGGCCCACAAATCGACGGCGGTGGAAAACGTTTCCTGCGGGCAACTCGCCCGCGGCGCGACCGAGCCCTCGCCGCGCAGCAGCGCCACGGTATGGCCGAGCGCCATGCACGCATCGGCGAGCGCGGCGCCGGTGTTACCCGTGCTGACGTTGGAAAGAAAACGGACGGCGTCGACGGGTTCGCGCGTCGCGCCAGCGGTGATGAGGATATTCATCGCGGCAGAGAAAAAGCCGGTGAAGGCGGGGACGATGCGCGCGCATCCAAGAAAGCGAGGACTTCGCCAACGATTGGGTCCGGCTCCATGAGACGGCCGGCGCCGGTTTCGCCGCAGGCGTGCGGACCATCGACGGGATCGAGCACCCGCGCGCCCCAGCCACGGAGTTTTTCGAGCGAGGCGGTGGTGGCGGGGTGGTCCCACATGTGGGCGTTCATCGCGGGGGCAAGCCACCACGGTTTCGTTTTCAATTCCCACGCCAGCCAGAGTGCGCCGACGACGTCGTCGGCGAGCCCGGCGGCCAAACGGTTGACGGTGTTGGCGGTCGCGGGGCAGAGCAGAGCGAGATCGGCGTGGCGCGCGAGCGCGATGTGATCGAGCGCGCGGCCGGCTTCGAAGAGTTCACTGAAGACGGGGCGCCCGCTGAGCCCTTCGAGCGTGGCGGCCCCGACGAAGCGCAACGCCGCGGGCGTGGCGACGGTTTGCACCGTCACGCCCGCTTGCGTGAGTCGCGAAATGGCGGTGCAAGCCTTGTAGCAGGCGATGGAACCACTGAGGAGAAAGAGGACGTTACCGCGGGACATTGTCGATGAGTCGGGTGGGGCCGAGGCGAACCGCGCCGAGCCGGCGTTCGGCGCGATCCTCGATGTAATCCACGACGAAGCCGGCGCCGGCGAGTTGCGCGCGGGCGTCGGTCGCCGATGGAGCGGTGGCCAGAGCGTGGTGAAACTGCGGCGCGAGCGCGCGCTCGGTGGCCGAGAGGCGGGCGTTGCGCGAGCTGAGGGCCAGTCCGTCGGGCTCGCGCACCGTGGGGCAGCCGATGATTTCAACGGGCAGAAAAAAGGCCTCCCCCAGGCCGCGCACGAGCTCGAGCTGCTGAAAATCTTTTTCGCCAAAATAGGCACGCTCGGCGTCGGCGATCTGGAGTAGTTTGAGCACGACGGTGAGCATCCCGGAAAAATGACCGGGCCGATGCGCGCCGCAGAGCACACGACTGAGTTCGCTTTCGGTGACGGCGTAACGCGTGCCGTTCGGGTACATCTCGGCGACGCTGGGAACGAAAACGACGTCGACGCCCGCCTCGCGCATCAGGGCAAGGTCTGCGTCGAGGGTCCGGGGGTATTTTTGGAAATCATGCGATTCGTCGAATTGCGTCGGGTTGACGAACACCGACGCGAGCACCACGGCACATTCGCGGCGCGCGGCGTGAAAAAGCGCGGCGTGCCCGGCGTGGAGCGCACCCATGGTGGGGACGAA
>CAIXKG010000124.1 GCA_903919985.1 uncultured Opitutia bacterium
GATGCGACTGATGAAATCGATGGGCGTTAATTTCATCCGGCTCGGACATTATCAACAGTCGCGCCGGATTCTGGAGTTGTGCGACGAGTTGGGCATCATCGTGTGGGAGGAAATTCCCTGGTGTCGCGGCGGTCTTGGCGGTGACCGCTACCGCGAGCAAGCGCTCGCCATGCTGCGCGCCATGATCGGCCAGCACTTCAACCATCCCGCCGTGGTCTTGTGGGGATTGGGAAACGAGAACGACTGGCCCGGCGATTTTGAGGTTTTCGAACAGGAAAAAATTCGCGCCTTCATGAGTGAGTTGAATGCGCTGGCGCACCGCCTCGATCCCTCGCGGGTCACGGCGATCCGCCGCTGCGATTTTTGCCGCGATATTCCGGACGTTTACTCGCCTTCCATTTGGGCGGGTTGGTATCGGGGGCAGTTCACCGAGTATCGCGACGTATCGCTCAAGGAGTCGAAGACGGTGAAACATTTTCTGCACGTCGAATGGGGCGGAGACAGTCACGCGGGGCGATTTGCGGAGGATCCTTATTCCCTTTTGCGCGAGGTGAAGAAGACCGGTGCGGCGGACGAGCGCGGACTCGAGTTCATGGACATCGGCGGCAATGCGCGCGTTTCGCGCGACGGAGACTGGTCCGAGACCTACATCTGCGACCTAATCGACTGGCATCTGAAAGAGCAGGAGAAAATGGATTGGCTCACGGGCTCGGCGATGTGGCCATTCAAGGATTTTTCGACGCCGCTGCGGCCGGACAATCCCGTCCCGTTCATGAACCAGAAAGGCGCGGTCGAGCGCGATCTGACGCCGAAGGAATCATTTTACGTTTACCAATCCTATTGGACCCGCGAGCCCATGGTGCGAATTCACGGCCACGCGTGGGCGGTGCGCTGGGGGAAGGCCGGCGAAAAGCGGATGATGCGGATCTATTCCAATTGCGACGAAGTGGAGCTGTGGCTGAACGGGATTTCGCAAGGCGTCCATCGGCGCGATAGTCAGGATTTTCCGGCCGCTGGTCTCCGCTGGCAGTTGGCGTTCGAGGAAGGAATGAACACCGTGCGCACGGTCGGACGCACAAAAGAAAAAACGGCGAGCGACGAAGTCACCTTTCGGTACGAGACCAGGGCGCCCGGGAAGCCCCACCATTTGCGGCTGCAGGCCTTCGCGCTGCCCAATCAAGCGTGGCGCATCCAGGCTGAGCTGCTCGATGCCGCCGGCGTCGTCTGCGTCGAGGCGCGCGATTTCGTTCGTTTTGGCCAGACCGGTGACGGGAAATTATTGGACAATCTGGGCACCGCGCGTGGCTCGCGTTACGTCCAGTTTGCCAACGGTCGCGCCCAGATCGATATCGTGCTCGCCGCGTCGATGCATGCGGTCGTGAGTGCGCAGGTGACGGGGATGCCCACCGCATTTATGGGCGTGGACCAGCCGGATGAATCCAAAATTAAGGCGGCAGCGCGGTTGCAGGCGTCTCCCTCGGCTCAGCTCTTCGCGGACGTGGTAAAAATCGAACGTGACCGCGCCTTGCGGCTGGGGGCCGTGGCGATGAAGGCCGAGCCCGTTTCGATCCGATCGGTGCCGTTGCCCGAATTTGCGCGTAAGAGTGGGGCGGTGCCCGGCGACTTTCTTTCCATGGGCGACTACTGGTGGCCGAATCCGGCGAGTAAAGACGGACTGCCCTACGTGCGGCGCGATGGAGAAACCAACCCCGAGAATTTTGAAACGCATCGGCTCCAGTTGCGCGAAATGCGTGACACCGTGGCGGCGCTGGCGGCCGCATATTTGGTGTCGAACGACGCGAGCTATGCGAATCGGGCCTCGGCCTGGCTGAAAATGTTCTTCGTCGACCCGGCCACCCGCATGAATCCGAATTTGCGTTTCGCCCAGGCGATTCCCGGCGTGTCGACGGGTCGCGGTATCGGCATTATCGACACCCTGCATTTGGCGGAAGTCGCGTTGGCCGTCGATGCCATCGCCTCGGCCCCGGGTGTCGACGTCGATACGCTCGAGGGCGTCAGGCATTGGTTTGCCGACTATCTCCATTGGATGTTGACCGATCCCAATGGAAAGGAAGAGGGCGCGACCAAGAACAACCATAGCGTGGCGTACACGCTGCAGGTGGCGGTGTTCGCGCGGTTCACGCGGGACGAGACGGCCCTGAGCCAGGCCCGGCGGACATTTTTGGAAGTTCTACTTCCGGGGCAGCTCGCGCCGGATGGAAGTTTCCCGCGCGAACTGTCTCGCACGAAGCCTTACGGTTACTCGATCTTCCAATTGGATAATGTCGCTCTGCTCGCCGAGATCCTGTCCACGCCGGAAAAAAATCTCTGGGTCGTAAACTTGCCCGACGGACGGAGTGTGGCCCAAGCCGTCGCTTATCTTTTCCCGTACCTCAAGAATCGCGCCGACTGGCCCTTCGCCCCGGACGTCGCGCATTTCGAGGCGTGGCCGGCGCGTCAACCCGCGTTGCTGCTGGCAGGATATCGTCTCGGTCATCCTGATTATCTCGAGCTGTGGAAACAGCTGCCCTCCGATCCCGCCGACATCGAGGTGCGGCGAAATATGGCGGTTACCCAACCCTTGCTCTGGATTCAGCCGGTCACGGCCCGCGCGCCCTGACGATTTCGCAAAGAAAGTTTGGAATATGGGGACGGCGCAATTTCCCTCGCTCCGCCCCCTTCCCATACCATGCGCCAATCGACCACCTCTCGTTTGGCCACGATCACCGTCGCGTGGTTCGTCACGATCTTTACTGCTTTCCCCTCAACTCAGGCAGCCGAGACTGAAACGCTCACGTCGGCGGCCCAGGTCAGGGCGCTTCCCGCGGCTGTCGCCGAGTCCAAAATCCCCGCTAAAATCCGCGGCGTCGTCACGGCGGCCGAACCCGATTGGCAGGGCAAGTTTGTCATCCAGGACGACAGCGCCGGCATCTTCGTTCAAAACGTCGGTGAGTAACCCAGGATCGGCGACTACATCGAAGTCTCGGGCTGGACCGGGAAAACCTCAACCGTGCTCGTGCCGCGGGGCCATCAGCTGGCGTGCGGCACGTCACGCGCGAAGCGCCAGTACACGGCCACGAACACCAGGGCGATCGCGACCGCGGCCAATTGGCTCGTGGCCAGCGAAAGACTGGTCGCCCACACCAGCGGCGCGAATACGGCGACGAGGGCTGCTCCGCCGGTTGAAATAAAACTCTGGCACGACGCCGCGAGCCCGCGCTGTTCGGGGAAAAGATCCAGTGCCAGCAGCGTCAACGTCGGGAACGCCAGCGCCATGCCGAACGAATAAAGCATAATCGGGGTTAGGCTCCACGGCAGTACCGGCGGGTGCACCCGATGAAACCAGAGATTTCCCGCGGCAGCGGCCCCCATGCACCCCACGCCCCAGCTCAAGGTTCGAGTCGGTGAGATCCGGCCGGCGAAACGCCCCGACAGCCACGCGCCCAGCGCCATGCCCACGGTCAGGGGGCCGAACAGCCAGAAGAAACCCGTGGACGCGATGCCCAGCTGATGCATGAGAAATTCCGGGGCCGCGGCCACGTACAAAAACAAACCGGCGAAACAAAACGTTGAGCCGAGGCACACCGCTAAAAACCGCGGGGAGGAGAGTACGGTCCAGTAGGCCTTCAGAAGGTAAATTGGGTGCAGCGTCTGGCGCTTTTCCCGCGGCAAGGTCTCGGGCAGGATGCGCCGGCAGATCAGCCAGATCACGCCCGAATACAGCACGAGGAAGAAGAAAACCGACCGCCAGCCGAAGGCCGATTGCAGCCAGCCGCCGATCACCGGTGCGATCGCGGGCGCGAAGGCGAAGGTCATCGACACCTGCGACATGACCCGCTGCGCATCCGGACCGTGAAAGCGATCACGCACGATGGCGCGGCCCACGACCATGCCCGCGCCCGCGGTGGCGCCTTGCAGGGCGCGAAACACGAGCAGCATCGCGATGTTCTGCGCGCACGCGCACGCGATCGAGGCGAGGGCAAACAACGCCATGCCCCAGAGCACGACGCGACGGCGTCCGACGGCATCCGAGATCGCTCCGTGCCACAGCGTCATGAGCGCGAACGGTCCCATGTAGGCGGTGAGTGTCATCTGCAACGCGTACGGCGAGGTGTGCATCACCGTTTGAATTTCCCCCATCGACGGCAGGTACGCGTCGATCGAAAACGGCCCGATCGCCGACAACGAAGCCAGCAACAGCGGCAGTCCGCCGCTGGTGGTGCTGGATTGAGTCGGATGCGATGATGCCATGACGAAAAACCGTGAGCGTGGAGCGCCCGCCCTGCCGAGCGCAACTGCGGAGGCAGGCGCAACGCGCCCAGCCCGCCCTCGATTTTCCGTGAAATCGAAACCACCTGAAGCGACTCGATTTTTCCCGCGGCCGTTTTGGGTAGCGGCAGGCGTCCCTGCCTGTCGCGGTCGGCGGTCGACGCGAAGAGTTACGTGGAACTCACGCGCGAGGCTCTCGGTAAGACGTTCGAACCCTCGACGGTCGTGGATGCGGCCGCGAAATTTTTCGCGCGTCACACGGAACTGGCTCCGCCCGCCAACGCGAAATTGAACAACGCCCTCGTGGTGTCGGTTGCGCTGCGCGGGGCGGCGCTCAAGCCCGGTCAGACGGTGCAGGCCGTGTTGCACGTCGGCTTCGGCGACGATGCCGGAGATTTCGCGTTTACGTTTGCGGTGCCGGCGGCGGCGCGGAGGTAGGGCGGGTTATCCCTAACCCGCCGTTACGACTCCGCGTCCAAGTAAGTCCCGCGCCCAATCGGCGCGTTAAGGATAACGCGCCCTACCTTCACTTCGCCAGCGCCGCCTCGATCTGTTTGTACGAGCTCTTGATGATCTCGAGCCGCGCGAAGCGTTTGTTGTTCGCCGGAATCAGGTGCCACGGCGCGAACCGCGTCTGCGTGAGCGCGAGCATGTCGCCGACCGCGGTTTCGTAGGCCGACCACTTGCGCCGGTTGCGCCAGTCCTCGGCATTGATCTTGTGCTGCTTGTACTCTGTTTCTTCACGATTTCTGAACCGGCGGAGCTGCTCCTCCTTGCTGATGTGGAGCCAATACTTGATCACGATCACGCCGTGTTCGACGAGTTCGCGCTCGAATTCGTTGATCTCGGAAAACGCGCGGCGCCATTCCTGGTCGCGGGCAAAACCTTCGAGACGTTCCACGAGCACGCGGCCATACCACGAACGGTCGTAAATCGTCGTCATGCCGGCGCGCGGCACGTGACGCCAGAAACGCCAGAGATAATGATGCGCTTTTTCCTCGTCGGTGGGCTTCGCCACCGGAATCACGCGTGAATCGCGCGCGTCGATCGCATCGGTCAGACGCCGGATGGCCCCGCCCTTGCCGGCGGCGTCCCAGCCTTCGAAGACCCACACGATCGAGCGGCGGGCGACCGCGGCGGCGCGAACGATGCGGTTGAGTTTGCCGAGCCATTTGTCGCGTTTCTCCTCGTAATCGCCTTGCGCGAGCGACTGGTCGAGCGGCAGCGCGAGCAGTCGGCGCAAGCCGGCGGCGCGAAGCGGCGCGGTGCGTCGGGGTTTCGCGCGCGCCGCCAGGGTCTGGTGGGTGCGATAGTGGGCGTTAAAACGGGCGAGCAGGCGCTCGGCGACCGCGAGATTGCGCGCGCGCGGATCGCTGGCGTCGATCACGAGCCACGGCGCTCCGGGGCGCTGCGTCGCGCGGCGCATGGTGTCGGCCAGTTTGGCGAGGCGATCGTAGTCGCGGTGGCTTTTCCAGTCATCGGCCGTCACGCGCCACGCCGTGCGTTCATCGTCCTCGAGTTCATGCAGACGCGCGCGTTGGCCGTCTTTTGAAAGGTGCAGCCAGACTTTCACGATGAGCACGCCGTCGGCGGTGAGTTGGTCCTCGAAGCGCGCGATCCGGCGGAGCGCGGTGTCGAATTCGGCGAAATCGCGCGGACTGCGCGGATCTTCGCGCAATGCCTCGGTGTGCCAGCCGCCCGCGTAAATGCCGAGGCGGCCGTGAGGCGGAAGACAGCGCCAGAAGCGCCACATCGGAGGACGCTCGCGCTCCTCGTCGGTGGGTTCGTGAAACGCGAACGTCTCGACGCCGCGCGGATCGAGCCAGGCGTTGAGGACGTTGACGACGTCACCTTTGCCGGAGGCATCGACGCCCGCCACGACCATCAGCACGGGGAACGGGGCATTCTTTAGCTGCACCTGCATGTGGACGAGGGCGGCGCGCACGTCGGCGACGCGGGCCTCGTAGGCTTTCTTCGACATGCGCTGTTCGGAGTCTGCTTTCGCCATGCAGAGGAATCAGTGGGGGCGGCACTGGCGGTTGTCCAGCCGGGGCCGCGCGGCGGTTACCGCTGCGCGGAAATTGTAACATTCAGGCGAGATCCGCGGTCGCGCGCGGGCGTAAGTCGGGCGCGATCCGGACCATTGATTCGAGGCAGTTTGGCTCGCGAATTTTCTCCCGCATGGGTCACGGTCCAACCCGCGACCCGGTGGTGGTGGTGCCTCCACCCCTTGCGCCAGCGGGCCCGGTCGCCGGTCTCGGTTGAAGATTTTGCACCCACTGGCCGCC
>CAIXKG010000125.1 GCA_903919985.1 uncultured Opitutia bacterium
CCAGCCTCGCCGCGGCCGGCGAAATCCCGACCAAGATTGGCATTCTTAAAACGGACACCGAGGGTAACGATCTGGCCGTGATGCAAGGCTTGGGACCGGTGCAGGCGGAGGTGTTGATCTGCGAATTTTTCACCGAAGGCCTTTACGGTGGCTGGGAGGAAGCGCATCCGCGGGGACTCATCGCGCGCGCTGAGCAGCTGGGGTTTTCGCAGTACATTGCGATCAAGCGTTGGGCGGGCCAGGAGCTGGTCTCGTTGAAGCCGGCGGTGTTTCTGCCGAAGCAGTGGGGCAACTTGATGTTCATGCGGCTACGGGTGTTCAAAGACGCGGCCGAGCCGCTGCAGAAGCTCGTCGCCGCAAGCGAACAGCGTCTCTTCGAGGCGGTTAACGCCAACACCAAGGCCGCAGTCGAAAAAGAGGCGGTGATCCAGCAGCTCTTGGCCGAAAAAAATCGTGGGTAGGATGGCGGATTGGCGGCCGCCGGATGTCCTAGGGCGATTACGACGTGCTTTCAGTTCTGCGAACTCTTCCCTGTTCCTGTTCCTGTAGGCGGGGCGCCCTCAACCCGCATTGCTCTTTCGGAGCGCGGGCACCCCGCCCACATCGGGCACGGCGATCCGTCTCTGCGGTCCACCGAAACACGGGTTGACTTCCCGCCGCTAGAAACCGCACCCTCGACCCTTATTTTACTAAACAATGGGCGATATTAAGTTCTCCATCGACACCGGTCTGATCGAAGCGCTGAAGCGCGAGCTGCCGCTGGAGGTACTCGTGGAAACCGGGACATTTGAGGGCGATGCGATCGAAATCGCACGGCCTTACTTCCAAATCGTTCATTCTATCGAGCTCTCGCCCGAGTATTTCGAGCTGGCTAAGTCACGTTTCAGTCAGGATTCAGCCGTCCACCTCTACCTGGGCGACTCCGGCAAAATGCTCGCGAGCCTGCGGCCCAAGTTCGCGGAGAAATCCGCGCTCTTCTGGCTCGATGCCCATTGGTGCGTCGCCCAGGACACCGGCGGCGAGAAATCCCAGTGTCCCCTACTCGACGAGATCCGCGCCATCGGCCCACTCGGTAACGATTCCGCGATCATGATCGACGACGCGCGGCTCTTCGCCAGCCCGCCGCCCCAGCCCCACGAAATCAGCCAGTGGCCCCGCCTCGACGAAGTCATCGATGCCCTGCGCTCCGTCGGACAATCGCACGAGCTGAAAATTTTCAACGACGTCATCGTCTTCGCCCCGCGCGCCGCCCACGCCGCACTCACGGCCTACATGACGCGCCACACCGTCACGCTGCTGAAAATCAAAGATAAGGCCGACGGGTACGACATCCTCGATGCCCAGCTAAAGGAAAAGCAGATTGAGATCGCTGCGCTGAAGAAAGCTGCGGTCGAGAAGGACACCGAGATCGTCGACCTGAAAAACGAAACCGACGTCAAGGACGGAGAAATCGCCTCCCTCAAAAACGAAACCAATTTCAAGGACACCGAAATCTCCTCCCTCAAGCACGAGGCCGATGTGAAAGACGGCGAGATCGGCTCCCTCAAAAACGAGACGAATTTCAAAGATACCGAAATCGCTTCCCTCAAGCACGAGGCCGACGTGAAGGACGGCGAGATCGGCTCCCTCAAAAACGAGACCAACGGCAAGGACGTTGAGATCGCATCGCTCAAACAAATCTCCAACGAACGCGAGCAGCTCATCTTCACGCTCGATGGGCACATCAAGAATTTCCAGAAGATCGTCGCCCATCAAAATGCGGCGCAAGAAGCCCGGCAAGAGGAGCTCTCCCGGCTCACGGCGGCCGTAGCCGCGCTCGAAACCCAGCTGGCCGAAAAAACCGCTGCGCTCATGCAGACCAAAGCCGCACTCGCGGCCACATCCGAGACGGTGAAAAGCCGCGATCCCGAAATCGCGCCGAAACTCGTCCGTCTGGAAAAGTTGGAAAAGATCCTAGCTTCAATGCCACCCAATGCGGAAGAAATCTCCGGCTGGCTGGCGGACAAGGACGTTCACATTCGCAACATCGAGGCGCTCCTTATTACCCGCGATCGTGAGTTGGTGGCCCAGCGTTCCCAGCTGGCGGAACGCGAAACGTCGCTCTACCAATTGCTCAACGGCTACGCGCATCTTGAAGTCGCCAAATTCTACGGCCGCCAGCTCGCTGAGAAAGAAGCGGTCCTCCAATCGCTCAAACGCGTCTGCGACGAACGCGAAGCCGTGATCAAACAGCTAGCAATCGACGCCACCACGTTCGGCGCGCAAATGCGCAAGATGAGCGTCGGGCTCGGCACTTGGTGGCAGGCGAAAGTCTCGAGGCCATTCGGCAAATGGCTGTTCGACCGGGTGGTGGAAAAATACTGGATGCAGATCGGCATCCTCCGCCAGTACCCTGCCCGCGCGATTGTCTGGGATCGTTTCCCGAAGCCAAAACTCGCCGTGCATCGCTTGCCGCAAGTCGGCATCGTGACTCCGTCGTTCAATCAGAAGCAGTATATCGAAAGCACGATGCTGAGCGTGCTTAACCAGAACTACGCCAAGCTACGGTATGTCGTCCAGGACGGCGCTTCGACCGATGGTAGCCAGGCGATCATCGGGCGTCACAAGGCCAAGCTCGTCCATTTCGAATCCGCGCCCGATCGCGGTCAGGCCGACGCCATCGGGCGCGGCTTCAAGCATCTCACTGACCTCGGCGATGACGACATCATGGCGTGGCTCAACTCCGACGACTTCATCAACCCGCGCGCGCTGCGCTATGTCGCGGAATATTTTGCGACCCACCCGGACGTCGATGTCGTTTACGGCCATCGGTTGATCATCGATGAACACGATCAGGAAATCGGCCGCTGGGTGATGCCGCCGCACGACCGGGCCACGCTGGAATGGATCGACTACGTGCCGCAGGAAACACTTTTTTGGCGTAAACGCGCGTGGGACTTGGCGGGCGGCATCGACCCTGACTTCCAGTTTGCGCTGGATTGGGATTTGTTGCTCAGATTTCAGGCCATCAATGCGAAGATCGTGCGTCTCCCCTATTTTCTCGGCAGCTTCCGCGTCCATGCGAACCAGAAAACGAGCCGGCATATCCATTCGATCGGCAGCGAAGAGATGACAAAGATCCGGACCCGCATCCACCCCCGCGGCATCGACCCGGAAAAAATCCAGCAGTACGCGGACAAAGCCCGCTTCGACGGGGCGATTTGTTCCCGGCTGCGCGCCATCAAAATTCGTTACTGAAAAATTTTCCCGCCCCGCGCTGATTTTCTCGCTGTCGTAAACCTCCATGCTCCCGTTTCTTTTTATTCTCGGCGTTTTTCTTTTCTTCACGTTGCTGGGCCAGGCCATCGTGAGCGGGCTGAAAGTGCGCTTCGGCGTGCTGTGGAGCTGGTTCATTGCCCCCACGCTCGGCATGGGCCTGACGGTGCTCGCCATCAACGCCGCCAGCAAATGGGGGTATTCGGTCAGAGTCGCCGGTCCTTGGGTCACCGTCGGGCTCGGCGTGGTGGCGCTCGGTATTCTGATCTGGCGCCGGCCGGTTTTCCCGTGGCGCCAGCTCCTGCCATTCTACGGGCTGCTGATCGCTTACCTCATCTACACCGGCTGGCCGATGTTCCGCTTCGGCTACAACTGGGTTTCGTACGGCAACGACGACATGGCGAACTACACCCTCGCCGCCGAGCGTTTCCTGAACAACGCGTACTATTACCTGCCGACCCAGACGGAGCTGGAGGGCACCGATTACAGCCAGCACTTCTGGTTCATGCACGCGTTGCAGCAGATTCGTCCCGGCAGCGAGTTGCTGCTCGCGTGGGCCTGTTCGATCACCGGCCTGAATCCTCACCAGATTTTCATGCCGATCATTTTTTCGCTGACGCTGCTACAGCTGTTCAGCCTCGGCGCGCTCACGCTTTTCCGCGGACGCTACCGCAAGCTCGCCTTCGTTGCGCTGCCGATTCTGGCGATGAGCCCGCTCTTCAGCTTGGGCACGCTCTACCAGTTGATCGCCCAAGTAGGCGGCATCTCGATGCTCATCTGCGCGTGTTCACTGATCTTGCGCGACATCCGGTTTCAGTGGAACACGGTCCTGACCACCGGCCTGCTTGTGGCCGCGATCGGCGTCACCTACCCTGAAGTCGCGCCCTTCGTCGCGCTCAGCATTCTCGTTTTTGCACTGCGTCTTCGCTACAAGCGCCCCGAGGGCTTCAACGAATTCGTGCAACGCATCCTCGTGGTCGGCGTGCTCACCTTTGTGTTGATGGGCATCAACACCTATCAGTTCATCAACACGCTTATCCTGCAGTCGATGGGGTCGGCGGGCTTGGGCGCGATGGCGGATATTTCCCAGCTGGACGGCTTGGTGCTGTTCCCGTGGACGCTCGTGCCGTCGTTCTTGCCGATGGTTTTCGGCCTGCACGCGTTCGGTGTCGTGGGCAACGACCCGATGCTATCCGTGGTGATCGCCATCGGTCTGGCGATGACGCTCTACTTGCTCATCCGCGTTTTGTTCAGCCTGTGGAACGGAATTCCCGCCGCGGTGCTCGGCATCATTATGATCCCGCTGGGGGTGTTTCTTTTTCTAAAGGGTCAGGACTTCGGCTTGTTCAAACTCGGGATGTTTGCGCAGCCGGTCGTCGCGTTCTTTCTCGCCCAAGGCGTGATTTGGCTCGGTGCCCATCGCAGCCGTGCCCTCATGTGGAGCGCATTCGGGGTCTACTTCCTCACGACCATTCCAAGCCACTACTACTACGTGCGCTCCGCCATCGGCGACATCGGCGGCGGTCTTTCCGAAGTCGTCGGCGCCTCCGAACAAGGCGTCGCCTTCAAGCCGCCCGTCGCACTGAAATACGATGCGATCGAGAGCGACATCACGAACGTCGTCAGCGCCAAGATGCTCGCGATGTACACGCGCGGCACCGACACGCGTTTCCTGAGCCGTAATTACATGGACAACGTCGCGAACATCGCGCCGCTCGAATTCCTCCGCAATCCCGACCCGGACTTCGGCGACAAACGGAGCCAGATGCTGCGTCCGCTGCACTTCATCCGCTGGATGTTGCCCGACGAGCTAATGAAGGGAAACGTCGCCGCCTATAACATGATGGCGATGCGCAACGGCATCGACAATTCCTGGTCCGAAACGAGTTTCCGTCATCTCAACTACGAGCATCCGCTCTTTGTCGCGCTCCAGTCGAAGTACGATCACTTCAACAAATTCAACGACGCGATCGGCGAACAAAAGGGCTGGGGTGAACAGGGCCTGTACATGTTTCGCCCGCTCGAGGAAGTGAAGGACCGACTCATCTTCATCCACTCGGAACTTGGGCCGCATTATTACTCGTCGGCGCGTTACCGGGCTTCGTTCTTCCAGCGCGAGCCTGAGCCGATCAGCCAGAAGAAGCACTATTTCCACGGCACGGGCCGTTACACGATGTTCGAGGTACTGAACCCCTCCGCACCGGACCTCCGTTTGATGATCGATTTTTCACGCACCTCCCTGGGCGGACCGCGCTCCGTCCTGCCACCCAACGCGCTGGTGCGGGGTGAACTGAATTATCCGGTGGGTTTCGTCGGCAGCGGCAGCGCTCGCATTATCACCGCGCTCATCAAACCACAGAATTTCGAAGGACTGAGTTATTTCACCCTCGATTTCGGTGAGAACGGCAAGGTGATCGAGAAACGCAAAACCGGCCTGATGAACTTGTACGGCCTGAAATATAACCTCGATGACCGCAATCTCGTCGGCTTCACGCGCGACGTCTCCGTCATCACCGAGGAACAGTATCGCCGCCTCAAGCGCCCGACCCGTATTGCCAGTCTGCCGTGGGACCTCTACGACAACCCCGGCCTCGAGTATTCCGGTGTGTTTGAAGACGGCTGGCTGGGCGATCGCGCCTACCTCAAGCTCGGCGCCTCTAAAAAAGGCGACGTCGTGACCTTCAAGGGCGAGATTCCCGACACAGCCGGTTTCCGCGCAAACGGCACGGAGCTCACGATCACCATCGCTGGTTTACCCTCGCAGCCCATCGTGCTGAAACCGGGTAAATTCACGTTGAACCGTTTCGTACCGACCGACGTCGATATCACCGCGGTCGAGTTCGCTTTTTCCCGGACCGAAAACTACGGCACGACCGACCAGCGGTATCTGGCCTCGTTTCTGCACGAACTCAGCGTGCATCCCGCCGGCGACCTCACGACGATCGTGCAAACGCTCGACCGCAGCTCGGGCGACAGCTATCAGCTCACCGGCATCGACACCGACGGCTGGGCCGCGAAATCCGTGTCGTTCCAGGTCCCGCCTTCGAGCCAGCCCAAGGTGCTCGACCTCCAACTCGAATTGCCTGCCTGGGCCGCAGACGGCAAAGGCGGCCTTGAAATCACAGTCGACGGAAAATCGGTATATGCCGACGCCACGTCAGCCGGTGGCATTCAAACCATCAAGGTGCCGCTCTCTGGCGCGCAGGAACAGCAAATCGCCATCGTCGCCCAAAACGATTTCAAGCTCCCGAACCAGGCGGACAAATCGCGCTCTTATCGTATCGTAACGATGGCGCTGCGCGATCTCGCTCCCGGCGAAAAATTCGACGGTGCCGCCGTGCGCGCCGTGCCCCCGTATCAACTCTTCGACGTCGATCAGGACGGCTGGACCGGAAAGCGCGCCCGGTTGGCCGTGTCGGCGGCCGCCAAGGCCAAGACCGTCGAGCTCCAGCTTGAATTCCCCGGCTGGGCGGGCGCGCTCACCGGCAAATTCCTGTTCACGCTCAACGGCCGCTCGGTTTACTCCGAAGAACTGCCGCGCGGTCTCTACAAAACCGTGACGATTCCGCTCGATGAGGGCCGGGATAACGAACTCGTGCTGGAAGCGTCGCATGAGTTTGGGCTTCCCCCGCCGGACCAACGCGTGCGTTCCTACCGCATCGTGAAATACGATATCAAGTAACGCGCCCGCCATGCAGCTCAGTCTCGTCGTTCCCGTTTACAAGGAAGAGGGTAACATCCCCGTCTTCCTGCGCCGCATTCGCGAGGTGCTCGCGAGCGTAACGGAAGACTACGAGATCATCTTCTCCCTTGATCCTTCGCCCGATCGCACCGAGGACGTCATCCTAGAAGCGCGGGCGACCGATCCACGGATCCGCTTGCTAAAGTTTTCCCGGCGTTTCGGCCAGCCGATGGCGACGCTGGCCGGGATGGAATATTCGCGCGGCGATGCCGTGATCGTGATGGACGTCGATATGCAGGATCCGCCGGAGCTGATCGGCGAGATGGTCGCGAAATGGCGGGAAGGCTACGACGTCGTTCTGCCCCAGAGGCGGGAGCGTACGGGGGAGCCGTGGATCAAGAAGTTTGTTTCCGAAACCGGCTACAAGGTGATCAACAAGATCGCCGACGTGAGAATTCCGCCGAACACGGGCGATTTCCGTCTGATGGCGCGCCGCGTTGTGGCCGAGGTCGTGCGGCTGAAAGAGTCGCACGGATTTTTGCGCGGCATGGTCGCGGTGGTCGGGTTCAAGCAGATCATCATTCCCTTCGACCGGCCACCGCGCCTGGTCGGCGAAACCAATTACAACCGCTTCTTCGGATCGCTCCGCATCGGCTTCAACGGCATCTTTTGTTTTTCCACGTATGCGCTCACGCTGAGCACGATGTTCGGTTTCATCATCGCCGGTTTTTCGTTCCTGGTGATGGCGGTTTACCTCGTCTACAAAGTCATGGGCTGGGAAATTCTCTGGGGGAATCCGACGCTCGTCATCCTCATTTCCTTTCTCGGCGGAATTCAGCTCATCAGCGTGGGCATACTCGGAGAATATATCGGTCGCATTTATGAAGAAGTGCGCGCGCGCCCGAAATTCATCGTAGACCGCGCCGTTGGCTTTGAAGGTAAGCCTTAATGATTTTTTCGTCACAGGCTCCCCTCGCGTTCCTTGGCGGGCCAATCGCGTTAGTCCCGCTGATTCTGTTTGTCGTGGTCGACGCCGTTCTTGTTTTCACCTTCGCCCGATCTGACCGTTCGTGGCGCGCCGAAGCTGCCGGCTTGCTCGCTGTGCAGGCCTTAGCCGTGTGGCTCGTCGCCGCCTTCTTCACCTCAGGGCACCTCGGCGCGGGCGACAGTTATCACTATGGCCTGCAACTTGCCGATTTCATCACGCAGCTCCGCCACGGCGTGTTTCCGGTGTTTGTCGGGCAGAGTGAATTTGGCTTCAACGGGAACATCCACACCCTTCGTACCGCGCCGTACTACGTGCATCTCGGCGCTGCCTTCCATGTCCTCACTGGCGGTCGCCTGCCGGTGTACGCCCTTCAAAATCTCTGTGTGATTTTCAGCGCGGTCGGTGGCGTCACCTCAGCCTACGCTGCCGTCCGAGTGCTTGCTCCCGCTTGGCGTGCAGCTGCTGCGGCCCTCGCGGCGCTCTACATTCTTTGTCCAGCTCTCCTAGGATCGCTCATCGGCATGGATATGTATGCCACGTTCATGACCCTTCCTTGGCTCCCGTTTTTTTGGATGGGGTTGGTGGGCATCTTGACTGAGAGCGACGACACCCGAGCGCGAATCATTGCCACTGCAGCGCTGGTCCTCGTTTGGTACGCGCATCCGGCGGTCGGACTGTGGCTGACTCCGTTTTGGGTGATCGCGATTGGCGTCCACTCAGTCAGGGGAGACCAGGGCTACCGCCGATTCATTCGCCCGCTCCTCGCCGCCGCCACACTCGGCTGGCTGCTCACTTATCTGGTAGTCTCTGTCCAAACTTTGGAACTCACCTATTCCAACGTTCGGTTCGGTTCGGCCCCGTTATCCATTGTCAACAACCTCAGAGCCGCCTGGCCGTCCGCTTGGCTACCGGTCGTAGCGCCGATCGGGAATCTAGGGAACCTCCAGCTTGGGTACGCGCTTTCCGCACTTTGGCTTGCGGGTCTAGCCGGAATTTCTCGGACGCGGCTCCCCGGCGTCTTTTTTGCTCTCACCACTGGCATTCTCTTGCTCCTTCTGCTTCCCCTCCCGGGCCTGACCCAAGCTCTGTGGTCGTTCGTACCTGACGGTGTCATTAACGCTACCAACATCTGGCCAATGCAGCGCTTTTACCCAATCATTGCTGCCGCACTCCCCATATGGGCCGCAATAACTCTGCGCACTTTCGCGCCTGTCCCGCGTACTAGCGCTCTCGTCCTCGGAAGCCTAGCCCTCAGTGTCGTCTGGAGCATCTGGCAGGTGAAAGTCGCCCGCGACCATACATGGCTCGTCCGCCAGACACCCGCAGCGAGCGCAGAACTCCTAGCCCCCGTCAACGTGGCGCTCACCCGGTCGTCCTATCTGATGTTCGAATTCTATCCCGCCTATTATTCGCACGGAGTGATAGACCCCCTTTTTGAAAATCGGCTGCTCGACGCGTCGATGCACCTGCTCATTGATAACGCCGCAGCGCTCTACGCCAGAAAATCACTCACTCCGCCTTTCGCAACGCTTACGCCCCTCCGCATCCTGACTCGGTATGCCGAAGTGAGACGCCGCGAGGCAACTTTTCGTACAGACGGCCATAGCCACTACCTCCTTGCTTTCGACTTTCCCGCGCCGCCGCCAGACGGCGACATCCAACTCTTCGGTGGTGGACTCAATCGCCACTACGTCCTGCCGGAATTCGGGAGCCCCCTAGCCTTCGGTGCCGGATCGAAATCGAGCCCCTATCTTCCTATCTCGCTGCCGCCCGGTCCACCCGCGACCATCACGTTGCGTACAGAAATCCCCGGAGTCACGGCGCGCGTCTTCACTTATAGTCCTGAGGAACTGCCGATCCACACGACCGGCCTGATTCCGCTCCAGATCAAGCTCGACTCTCCCGAAGCCGGCTTCCTCGAATCCCCCCGCGTCTTTATCCCGGGGTACGTTGCCAAGGTTAACGGGATCGCCACCGCCGTCGTGCGCTCACCAGAAGGCCTGGTCGCCGTGCCTGTTCCGGCCGGTCCTGCAGAGGTTATCATCGCCTATGAAGGCCCCTTCAAGTTGCGGGCCGCGTATTGGTTTTCCATCGCCGGGTTTCTACTTCTGCCCGTCGCCGCAATCTGGGCTTGGCGCCGTTCCGGACGTCTAGGAACTCTTGAGTTTAAATCCCTCGCTCCGAAAACCTCCGCCGCCATCTAAGGAGATTTCGCTTTCACCACAGAAACGATGTGGTTGGCTCTACTTTCTAATTCAATGCACACCGCCAAATGGCCCAAGATTCTGCCGCCTCTCTCCCCCGAGCATAAAAGGATCTGCGATGCTTTCATGCAGCAGTGGCACGTCGAACTCGCCGGCCGCAGTCGCTACGGGGCTCTCGAAAAATTCAACCATCTCTTTCCGGTAAAATATTCGCGCCCAGGTTTTAAAACCACGCTCGAAATCGGAGCGGGGCTGGGCGAACACCTCCACTACGAAAATCTCACGCCCGAGCAGGAGGCCGGCTACTACGCCAACGAATTTCGAGAAAATATGGCCGCGGAAATCCGCCGCAAATATCCCCGCGTGCAAACCGTCCTCGGCGATTGCCAGCAGCGCTTCGATTTCGCCGATGGGTTTTTTGACCGTTTCATCGCCGTCCACGTGCTCGAGCATCTGCCGAATCTCCCCGCCACGATTCGCGAAGCGTACCGCCTGCTCAACAAACAGCGCGGCCAGCTCCTCGTCGTGATCCCCTGCGAGGGCGAGCCGGCGTATTCGCTCGCCCGCAAGATCTCCGCGCAGCGCATCTTCGAGAAAACCTACGGCATGTCGTACGACATCTTCATCAAGCGCGAACACATCAACGTCCCCGCGGAAATCCTCGCCGAACTCGATCCGTATTTCGTCATCGAGAAAAAGAGTTTCTTCCCGCTCCCGTTTCTCCCCTTCGTTTTCAACAACCTCATCATCGGCCTGAGCCTCGTGCCGCGCCCCCAGCCTCTCGTTTGATTCGCATCACCTTTCGTTCATGAACCAGATTTTCATCACCGGCGCCGCCGGTTTCATCGGCTCCAGTCTCGTTGACCGACTCCTCGGCGACGGCAAAACCGTCGTCGGCTGGGACAATTTTTCCACCGGTCAACGCCCCTTCCTCACGGGTGCGCTCAAAAATCCGAGCTTCAAGCTCGTCGAGGGCGACAACCTCGATCTGCCCGCCCTCACCCGCGCGATGAAGGGCTGCGATTTTGTGTTCCATCTCGCCGCCAACGCCGACGTGCGTTTCGGGACCGATCATCCCGACCGGGATCTCCAGCAAAATACCATCGCCACCTACAACGTCCTCGAGGCCATGCGCGCCAACGGGATCAAGCGCCTCGGCTTTTCCTCCACCGGCTCCACCTACGGCGAATCAGCTGTCATCCCCACGCCCGAGGACGCTCCCTTCCCCATCCAAACCTCGCTCTATGGCGCTTCCAAGGTGGCCGGCGAATGCCTGATCCAGGCCTACTGCGAGGGCTTCGGCTTCGAGGGCTATATCTTCCGTTTCGTTTCCATCCTAGGCGAACGCTACACGCACGGCCACGTCTTCGATTTCTACAAACAGCTGCTCGGCCACCCCGATCATCTCCGCGTTCTCGGCGATGGCTCGCAGCGCAAATCGTACCTCTATATCCAAGATTGCCTGTCCGCGATGTTGCACGTCACCACGAAAAATCTCGCCGCCAAGGCCAAGCATCGCGTCGAAATTTTCAACCTCGGCACCGCCGAATTCTGCCAGGTCAACGACTCCATCGGCTGGATTTGTGAGGCCCTCGCCATCAACCCGCGCCGCGATTACACCGGCGGCAACCGGGGCTGGATCGGCGATAATCCTTTCATCTTCCTCGATACGAAAAAA
This sequence comes from uncultured Opitutia bacterium, assembly GCA_903919985.1. Classification (GTDB taxonomy): domain Bacteria; phylum Verrucomicrobiota; class Verrucomicrobiia; order Opitutales; family Opitutaceae; genus Tous-C4FEB. The sequence continues at coordinate 11,808 of CAIXKG010000125.1, forward strand.
ATTCGGAGCACCGGCTGGGCGTCCCAACTGACGATTCGCGAAGGCATCCTGCGCACGCTGACTTGGCTCCAGGCAAATCCGTGGGTCCTCGAAAACCGCTAATGGGAGCGCGGCCGCCCCCGGCCGCATTTCCTTTCTTCCGCCCACTCATCGCCCACTTATGAAGCTCGCCGTTTTCGGCCTCTGGCATCTCGGCTGCGTCACGGCCGCCTGCTGCGCCAAACACTTTGAGGTCGCCGGCCTCGATCTCGATCCCGCC